>DASQDR010000156.1:0-10044 GCA_035634055.1 Tepidisphaeraceae bacterium
GCCGGCGATCTTTCAGCCAACGCCGCCGCGCTCCAGCCGCTGGCGGAGTACCGGCTGTTCGACCACGTCATCTTTCGCTGCGTAATCGGTTCGCGGGCGTACGGGCTCGATCACGACGCCTCCGACACCGACCGCCGCGGCGTCTACCTCCCGCCGGCGGAGGCACACTGGTCGCTTTACGGCGTGCCCGAGCAAATAGACAACCCGGAAACCCAGGAGACGTACTGGGAGTTCCAGAATTCCTCGTGCTCGCGCTCAAGGCCAACCCCAACGTGCTCGAGTGCCTCTACACGCCACTGGTCGAGCACGCGAGCGGACTGGCGCGAGAGCTGCTCGACATGCGCCAGGCTTTTCTGTCCAAGATCGTCTACCAGACGTACAACGGCTACGTCCTCAGCCAGTTTAAGAAGCTCCAGGGCGACCTGCGCAACAAGGGGCAGGTGAAGTGGAAGCACGTGATGCACCTGATCCGCCTGCTGATCAGCGGGGTGACGGTGCTGCGCGACGGACACGTGCCCGTGCGCGTCGGGGCCGAGCACCGCGACCCCCTGCTGGCGATCAAGCGGGGCGAGGTGCCGTTCGAGGAAGTCGAAGCGTGGCGGCTCGCGCTGCACCGCGACTTCGACGAGGCGGCACGCGTGACGTCGCTGCCTGAGCGGCCGGACTACGAGCGCGCCAACGCGCTGCTCATCAAGGCGCGGCGCACCTCGGTGTGAGAGAGCAAACGGAGCTTGCCGTCGTGGAATTCCGACCGGTCGTTTGACGCCGGCGGCCGCTACGGCGGAGAGAGGGCGGCCCGGCGATCTGGAAACAGGTGGTACGATGAACGATGCGCGGCTAAAGCAGGTCGTCGCGGAGCAGCCGTACCCGCTGGTGTTCGTCACGATCAGCGGCGCGCACCTGTACGGGTTCCCGTCGCCGGACTCGGACTACGACCTGCGCGGCGTCCACGTGCTGCCGGTGCGAGAGGTCGTCGGGCTCGGCCCTGGGCGAGAGACGATCGAGGTCTCGCGCGACGAGCCGGGGTTGGAACTGGACCTGGTGACGCACGACGTCAAGAAGTTCTTCGGGCTGCTGCTGAGGAAGAACGGCCACGTGCTGGAGCAGCTCTACTCACCGCTGGTGCTGCACGCGGCGCCGGAGCATGTGGAGCTAAAAGAGATTGCCCGCCACTGCATCACGCGCCACCATTCGCACCATTACTTACGAGTCGGAGTACGAGCGGTTGCGCGCGGTGCTACAGGATGCGCACGAACGGAGCGCGCTACCGGAAACGCCGACGGCGCACGGTGCGCTAAACGATCTGCTGGTGCGGTTGCGAACGGCGGGCACGTCGCGCGGCTCTTGATGACGGGGAACGTGCGACGCGTGGCGTCGCGGCTAGCTGCCGCAGCGCACGCGAGCGCTCGGGGCGCGCCTTTGCTGCGGAGGGCGCTCGTTTCAGGTCGTGCGGAGGCTTTCCAGGTAGCGACCGTGCTTGCCCAGGTTGCGGCGCTGGAGGAACTCGACCATTTCCTTGACGCGGGGGTTGATCCCGTTCATCAGGTCGAACTCGGCGAGCGATTGGCTGAACGCCTTTTTTCGCCCGAACCAGAGTTTGCGGACGGCGTCCTTCAACGCCTGGATGTCGTCGTCGGTAAAACCGGCGCGCTTGAGGCCGACGGTGTTGAGGGCGCGGATCTTGTCCTCGCCGTCGACCTTGACGAACGGCGGGACGTCGTGGTGGATGCGCGCCGCGCCGCCGAGGTAGGCGAAGTCGCCGATGGTGACGAAATGGTGGATGCCGACCAGGCCCATCATCGAGACGTTGTTCCCGATGACGACGTGCCCGGCGACCATGACGTTGTTGCTGATGACGCAGCGGCTGCCGAGCTGCACGTCGTGGCCGAGGTGGCAGTTGATCATCAGCAGGTTGTGGTTGCCGACGCGGGTGATGCCGCCGCCCTTCTCGGTGCCGACGTGGACGGTGACGGCCTCGCGGAAGACGTTGCCGTCGCCGATCTCCAGCAGCGTGGGGGCGCCGCGGTACTTCAGGTCCTGCGGGGCGGCGCCGATGACGGCGTTGGGGAAGAAGACGTTGTCGCGGCCGATGGTGGTGTGGCCGAGGATGGTGACGTTGTTGAGCAGCTTGCAGCCGGGGCCGATCTTCACGTCGGGGCCGACGACGCAGAACGGGCCGATCTCAACGCTCTCGTCGATCTCGGCCTTTTCGTCGACGACGGCGTGCGGGGAGATCTTGGGGTGTTCGCCGGAGAACAGGCGGAACTTGAGCAGGTGGCGGAACCACGGCGCCCGCCGCGGCTCGACGTGCGGGTGAGGCGCGGGCGGCGGTGCGGCGGCGTCGCGCTGGGCGATCTCGTCGAGTTTGACGGCGTTGGATTCCATCAGCATTGAGCGTCCCTGGGGGACGCGGCACCGCGCGCCAAAGCGAGAGAGCAGTGTGCCGGTCCGACCGCTACGCGATCGCCGCGCTTCCGGTTCGTCAGACCGGCTCGGCGTCCACGAGCATGAACTTAATATCGGCTTCCGCCGCCATCTTATCGTGAACGAATGCCTTGCAGCGTACGTGCCCGGTGCGGCTCTTCACCCGCACGGCCACGGCCTCCAGGATGAGCTGGTCCCCCGGGACCACCGGGTTCCGCATCTTCACCTTATCCATGCTGAGCAGCACCGCAAGCTTGCCGGTGTGCTCCAGCTTCTGGCTGAGCAGCAATCCGCCGAGCTGCGCCATCGCCTCGACGATGAGAACCCCGGGCATGATCGGCGTGCCGGGGTAGTGGCCCTGAAAGAAGACGTCGTTGAAGGTGACGTTCTTGATGCCGACGGCCTTGGACTCGTCGCGCGTGATTTCAATCACACGGTCCACCAGCAGCATCGGGTAGCGGTGCGGGAGGATGCGCTGGATGGCGCGGATGTCCATCACCGCATCGCGGCTGAGCAGTTGCTCGCGCGAGACGTTCTCGTACTGCTGCACGAGCCGCCGCGCAAGCATATGATTGAGTTCGTGCCCGCTCTTGTGCGCCACCAGCCGCCCGCGCAGCGGGCGACCCACCAGGTACAAATCGCCGATCAGGTCCAGCACCTTGTGCCGCACGCATTCGTCGGGAAAGCGGAAGGCGTTGTCCACCGGGCCGCTGGGCGAGATGACCAGCAGGTCGCGCGGCGTCAGGTGCTTGCCGAGCCCGCGGGATCGCATCTCCTGCGCTTCCTGCTCGAAGACGAACGTGCGCGCGGGCGCGAGCTGTTGTATGAAATCGTCGTCGCCGAGGCGGAAGCTGTAGGTCTGCCGCCCGATAGGCGCGCCGGCCTCGAACTCGTAGATGATCTCCAGCTTATCCGTCGGCCCGGGCAGGGCGGCGAGCGTGGCGTCACCGTAGCTGACCTGCACCGGCTTGTTGATGATCAGCGGCTCCAGGGCAGCGTCCTGCTCGCGCACGCCGGCGTCGCGGATCGCCTCGACGAACATCTTGCTGCTGCCGTCGCCGGCGGGCAGCTCCCCCACCGCCCCGCCGGTGACCTTCACCACCGCGTTGTCCACCCCCAGCCCGCTGAGCGCCGCCATGCAGTGCTCGACGGTCTCGACCAGCAGCGTGCCGTTGCGCAGGCACGTCCGCCGGGGGCGCTTCATCACGTTTTCGACCAGGGCGGGGATGGTGGCGACCTTGCCGTCCTGCTCGCGGACGAACGTGATGCCGTGGTCCGCCTCCGCCGGGGCGAACGTCAGCGTCGCCGGCTCGCCGGAGAACAGGCCGGGGCCGGTGAAGGAGACTTCGCGCGAAATTGTCTTCTGACGAGCTGACACGCGTGTGCTGTTACGAGCCGCTTCGGACGCCGGATGAGGCCAAGCGGGGCGATTATATCGAAACGGGGCGTCGGATGAAGTGCTCGGCGCGGGGGAAACCGCGCGCAAGTCCCGCATCGCCACGGCCCTGCCGCGCGCGTCGCGGCTTGGGCCATGCGTAACATGGGGTGATGCCGATCAGGACCAAGCGATGGGACGACCCCCGTGAGCCGGACGACGGGCACCGCCTGCTCGTCACGCGCTATCGCCCGCGCGGGCTGCCCAAGGATCAGGAAACGTGGGACGCCTGGCAGCCGGACCTCGGGCCGAGCCGGGAACTCCACGCCGCCGCTTACGGCAAGGCCGGGCTCAAGTTCCACTGGGACGACTACAAGCGGCGATACCTCGCGGAGATGAAGGGCCAGGTTCCCGCGATCGAGGCACTGGCAAAGCGCGTTGCCGCCGGCGAGACGATCACGCTGCTCTGCTCAAGCCAGTGCACGCGCGAGAGCCGGTGCCACCGGTCGCTGCTGCGCGAGCTGGTCGAAGGGCGGCTGAGCGGCGAAGGGACTGCCTGACGCGCCTATGCCGAGGCGGCTCAAGTTTCGCCGGTGGGGCTGCCGGTTTCGGCCTGCACGGTGCGGTCGTGGTTCTTCCGCCGGCAGGGCCAGCAGTCGTCGGTGCCGGGGGCGGCCTTGGGGTGGTGCGGGATGGCGTCCAGTTCGCGCTGGTGCAGCGGGATGTAATAGCTGCCGTCCTTCTGCTCGATCAGCACGTCGGCGGCGATGGTGATGTGCGAGCCGTCGGGGAGGCGCAGGTCAACCTCCGGGTCGGGGATCTCGTCGCGGCTCGGCCAACACGTCGTGTCGATGGTCCCGTAGTGCCCGTCGGGCCCGCTCACCGGTCGATCATTGGCGTTCACGGCGTCCTCCCGCGGCGGCGGTCCGGCCGGCGCGGCCGGACGCGTCGTCGCCGCTCGATACGTGCAACGGTTGTGCCAGCCGGATTCTTGCTTGCGCCCGGTCGCCTCGCCTACCGTTGGCGCTATGAGCGAACCGAACGTTCCCTCCTCGCCGCCGGGCCCGATCCTGATCATCAGCGGGACCAACCGCCCGGAAAGCCACGCGCTAAAGATCGCGCGGATCCTGGAATCGCACTACCGCCGGCTGAACGTCCCGGCGGAACTCTTCAGCCTGGCGGACCTGCCGGCCGAGGTGTTCCTCCCCGCCGCTTACGCCCAGAAGCCGCCGGCGATGGTGGCGCTCCAGCGACGGGTGGTGGACGCGCTGGGGCTGCACCTGGTGGTGCCGGAGTACAACGGGTCATTCCCCGGCGCGCTCAAGTACTTCATCGACATGCTGAAGTTCCCCGAGAGCTTCGATGCCAAGCCGGTCGCCTTCATCGGCGAGGCGGCCGGCGCGTGGGGCGCCATCCGCGCGGTCGAGCAGCTCCAGATGGTCTTCGGCTACCGCAACGCGCACAGCTTCCCCGACCGGGTCTTCATCCCGGGGGTGCACCAGAAGCTGGACGCGGCCGGGAACTTCACGGATGACGCGATCGCCCAACGCGTGGCGCGGCAGGTGGAGGGATTCGCGCGCTACGCGTCGCACCTGGAGCTGCACTGCCGGACGAGGTAGGTCCGCTCTTTATACGGAATGCATCGGAATGCGGGGATAGCTCGGCTCATGCTGCGGCGCATCAACCTTCCTCGCGCCACGCCCACCAGCTTCCGCTGACGTGGCGGTAGTTCTTGTTGCGCCAGCTCGACTTCTTCGGATCAATGTTGGGGAAGTAGACGAAGCCGGAGCGGTACGCGCGGTTGTCCTGCTCGACGGTGAAGCGCACGCCCGTGCCGCCGGGCAGCGTGCGGATGCGCTTGGCGCGGTAGAGGCCGACCCACTGGTCGTTTGCATACGGCTCGTTCGACGCGAGCAGCGCGCTGGCCATCCGATCCATGGCCGGGCGGCTGACGTACATCGCGCCCTTGAGCGGCAGCTTGTAGACGATCGCGACGGATGCGATGAGCAGGCACAGCCCGGTGGTGATGCGCTGCTTCTGCCCCTGCATGAGCAGCGACGTCGGCCAGCCGTAGCGTCGTGCGGCGATCACGCGAACCATCGGCCACGCCAGCCAGAACAGCCCGAGGCCGACGAGGATCAGGATCGAGTAAGACGTGGCGATCTGTTGCCCCGGCAGCCGCGCGCTCCACAGGCTGAACGCCAGCGCGCCCCAGGTCATCAAGCTGACCGGCCAGCGCACCGGCCCCAGCGCCCACTGCGCCATCGGCGACAGCGGCCGGCCCATGTTCATGCTGGCCGGGTCCATCGGGTCGAACTCGCGACCGCACTCCGGGCAGCGCGGCGTGGGCAACCCGAGCAGCGAATAGCCGCAGTCCAGGCAGAGCCCGATCGGCTGTTGCCGCGGCTGCTGCTGCGCCTCATGCTCAGGGGCGTGCCCGGGCATGGGATCGGAGATCGCGATGCTCATACGTTATATGCGTCACGCGCGGGCGAAGGTTCTGCTTCCGACGCGATATCGCGAGTGAAACTCGCTATTTCCACGCCTGCGGGTGATCGTCCTTCACCATCGCCAGCGACGCGGCCGCGGCGTTGCTCCGCACCTGCTCCACGTCCTTGCAGCCGGGAATGACGCACGTGACGGCCGGGTGCTGGAGGCACCACGCGAGCGCCCACTGCGCCATCGGCACGCCCGGCGGGACTTCCTGGCGCGCGATGCGCTCGACCTCTTGCAGCTTCTGGTCCACCTGCTCGGGCGACTGGCCGGCGCGGGTGTCGTTGGCGGCGAAGCGGGCCCCGGGCTGGTACTTGCCGCTGAGGAACCCGCTGGCCAGCGGCACGCGCGCCAGGATGCCGAGGTCGTGCTGCTGCGCGTACGGGAAGTCGCGCGTCTCCGGCCGCCGGTCCAGGCGGTTGTAGATCACCTGGAGCACCTCCACCTGCGCCCGCTCGCTCTGCCGGGTCTGCCGGTCGTCGGCGTTGCCGCGAATCGAGTTGCCGATGTGCCGCGCCTTCCCCTGCTGCTTCAGCTTCACCAGCGCCTGCTGAAGCGCCTCGTTCTCGAACTCCTCGTCCGCCAGCGAGTGGTACTGGAGCAGGTCGACGTGATCGGTGCGCAGCGCCTTCAGCGACGCCTCGAGCTGCTCGACCGCATCCCGCGGCGAGCGCTCGTCGCTGCGCTGCATGTGGCCGGTGAAGCGGTGACCGAACTTGGTCGCGACGACCCATTTCTCCCGGTCGCGCTCGACCGCTCCGCCGAGGAGCCGCTCAGACGTGTGATCGCCGTAGCACTCGGCCGTGTCGATGAAGTTGATGCCAACCTCGCGGGCGGCATCGAACATCCGATCCACCTCGTCCTGCGAGAAATCCTTCCCCCACTCCCCGCCCAACTGCCAGGTGCCCATGCCGATGACCGAGACACGCAAATTCGTCTTTCCGAGGCGGCGGTATTTCATGATCATTCTCCGCCAAAGACTGTCAGCAGGACGACGTCACCAGTCAATCAGCTATTAAGTCACGCGGCATGTGCACCACCCACCTGCCTGTTGCTGGCGCAAGGACCCATTTCAAATACCAGGGGACATCCCCGGGGGCGGGCCAGCTTGGGTAACTCCACGGGGTGCTCGCCCACCAATGCAGCGTGCCGCCCCCCGATATCGCCAAGCTCACTCCCGACGGGCTAGTGACAACACGGTTGACCGTGAGAAGCCCAATCGATCGGGGCGTCGGAGGCGGGTTCAGCATCGGCACGTCCTCGAACGCGTACCGTGCGAAACGGTCGAGTAGCGGGCGGTGAATCAGGAGATTCAGATACAAGGGCCAGAAGAAGAACCGAGAGCTCATCGCCAGGGCGAGCAGCGCGAGTTGCCACCGCTTGAA
This sequence comes from Tepidisphaeraceae bacterium, assembly GCA_035634055.1. Taxonomy (GTDB): domain Bacteria; phylum Planctomycetota; class Phycisphaerae; order Tepidisphaerales; family Tepidisphaeraceae; genus JAICTV01. The sequence goes on from DASQDR010000156.1 coordinate 7,678, forward strand.
GCGGAGCGGCGGGTGGCGCGTGTGCGGCTGGGCGAACGCGCGCCGGATGAGGGCGCGAATGACATGCCGGACGAGGCGGTAACTGCTCGTGGCGATCATGAGCGACCATCCGAGCATTTCCACGCGCTGCGCTCCCGCTAACCAGGCGGCGCCCCAGAGAATGGCTGCGCAGCCGATCAACGTCGGCATCCGGACCCAGGACCCGGTTGGCGTGGCCAACGCGCGCACCCAGGGCGGCCTGTGCCTGCCAAAGTTCATGGTTTCGGCGTCTGCGCGGTCGAACGGGCGCCCGCACTCAGGGCAGCGGTCCGTCTGCGAGCCGCGGAGCGCGTAGTGGCAATCGATGCAGTGGGCGCTGGTAAGGTCGCACGGTGGCGTGGGCGTTTCCGTCACGTCCCCAGCTTATCGTCAGCGGAACTGTGCGGGCGCTGGGTTGCGGTTCACTTTCGAACCCACGACGGATACGATCCCGCACCTGATGTCGTACATCGTCCTGGCCCGAAAATATCGATCTCGCACCTTCGATGACCTCATCGGGCAGGAGCACGTCGCGCAGACGCTGAAGCGGGCGATCGACTCCGGGCGGATCGCGCACGCCTTTCTCTTCTGCGGCACGCGCGGGACGGGCAAGACGTCGACGGCGCGCATCCTGGCCAAGTGCCTTAATTGCGAGTCGAGCGATCGGCCGACGCCGCAGCCGTGCGGGACGTGCACCACCTGCACGTCAGTCGCGCGCGGCGAGGACATCGACGTGATCGAGATCGACGCGGCGTCCAACACCGGCGTGGACAACGTGCGCGACCTGATCGCCAACGCCAGCTACCGCCCGGCCCGGTCGCGGTTCAAGGTCTACATCATCGACGAGGTCCACATGCTGTCCAAGGCGGCGTTCAACGCGCTGCTGAAGACCATGGAGGAGCCGCCGGAGCACGTGAAGTTCATCCTGGCGACGACCGAGCCGGAAAAGGTGCTGCCGACGATCCTGTCGCGCTGCCAGCGCTACGACTTCCGCAACATCCCCACGCGCGAGATCGCCGGGCACCTGAAGAGCATTTGCAAGGAAGAGAAGATCCAGGCCGAGGAGGACGCGCTGCTGCTGGTCGCCAAGGCGGGCGCGGGCTCGATGCGCGACTCGCTGTCGCTGCTGGACCGGCTGCTGAGCGTCGGCGAGAAAAAGCTGACCGTCGAGATGATCGAGCAACTGCTCGGGCTGCCCAAGAGCCAGCTCGTGTTCGACCTGGCGCAGTCGATTGGCGAGGCGGACGTGAAGGCGGTGCTCACCCGCACCGACAAGATCGTCACCGGCGGACTGTCGCCCGACACGCTGCTGGCGTCGCTGGTCGATCACCTGCGCAACTTGCTCATCCTCCGAACCTGCGGCCCGGATACCGACCTGGTCGAGGTGCCGGGGCTGTCGATGCAGGACCTTCAGGGCCAAGCTGCCCGCTTCGACCCGGTGGTGCTGACGCAGGACATCGCGATTTTGGAAGAGCTCCGGCGGCAGCTCCGCACCTCGCAGGCGGGCCGGGCGCTGCTGGACGCGACGCTGGTCCGGCTGGCGCTGGCGGAGCAGTTCAACCAGATCGGCGAACTGCTCACCGGCGACGGCGGCCGATCGGACGGCGCAGTGGGTGGCGCAGCGGGCGGCGCGGCGCTAAAAAAAAAGTACGGTGAGCCGGTAACGCCCGCCGCGGTCGCCGGGCGCGCGGTCGTTGGTATCGGCGCACCCTCGGTCGCACCGACCGCGGTGGCGGCCACCGTCATTGTCGCGACGCCCGCGCCCGACCCCGTCACGGCGGAAGCGCCCCGCGCCGACGAGCCGGATCCGTTTACGACACCCACGCTCGCCCCGCCGCCCGCCGTGGCGGCGTCGCCTGCTTCCGCGATCAGCAGCGACGACGAGGACGACGCGCTCCCGGCGGTTGGGAAGGTATGGGACCACGACGGCGGCCCGTCCCTGTCGGAACTGCTGAAGCAGCGATCGTCGGCCCCTGTGTCGCCGCCGGCTTCCCCGGCACAGCCGCCCCACTCGCCACCCGCCGCCCCCGCGCCGGCCGCGCATCCTGCTTCGAATGTCGAACTGGTCAATGTCGATGACCTCCCGGTCGTCTGGCAGAAGCTGCTCGACGCGCTGGCGGCGCGCGGGCCGGCGCTGCACTCGCTGGTGTCGCACGGGCGGCTGTCGGCGATCGAGGACGGGCGGGCGGTCATCAGCTATGAGAAGCGGCACGAGACGTTCGTCAAGCTGCTCGATCGCAACGGCAAGAAGGACATCGTTCGCGAGACGCTCTCCAGCGTCGCCGGCAAGCCGCTGGGCGTGAGGTTCGAGATCGACGCCGCCCCGCCCGCGGACGGCGCCGCCAATGG
>DASQDR010000157.1:0-17661 GCA_035634055.1 Tepidisphaeraceae bacterium
GGGATGTCGTACTCGGCGATCGTCGCCAGTTCGTAGCTGGTCATCTGGTAGCTGGCGTCGCCGTCGATGTCGATCACGAGCTTGCCGGGCTGGCCGAGGGCCGCGCCCATGGCGCTGGGCAGGCCGTAGCCCATCGTGCCCAGGCCGCCGCTGGTGATCATCTGGCGGGGGTACCGCCAGCGGTAGAACTGGGCGGCCCACATCTGGTGCTGGCCGACGCCGGTGGTGATGATCGCGTCGGACTTGGTCTGGCGGTTGATCTCCTCGATGACGTACTGGGGCTTGGCGTTGGCCGTATCGTCGAAGTACTTGAACGGGTAGCGCTGCTTCCAGGCGTTGATCTGCGCGTGCCAGTCCTTGCGGTCGCGGTACTCGATGTGCTCGAGCAGCGCCTCCAGCGACGCCCGGGCGTCGCCGACCACCGGCACGTCCACGTCCACGTTCTTGGAGATCGACGAGGGGTCGATGTCGATGTGGATGATCTTGGCGTTGGGGGCGAAGGTCGCCAGGTTGCCGGTCACGCGGTCGTCGAAGCGGGCGCCGACGGCGATCAGGCAGTCGCACTCCTGCACCGCGTAGTTGGCGAACGCGCTGCCGTGCATCCCCAGCATGTACATGCTCAGCGGCGAGTGCTCGTCGAACGCGCCGAGCCCGAGCAGCGTCGTGGTGACGGGGATGTTCCCCTTGTTGGCCACCTTGGTCAGCGCGTCGGCGGCGCCGGCGATGATCGCGCCGCCGCCGACGTAGAGCACCGGCTTCTCGCTCTTGTTGATCAGCTCCGCGGCGTCCATGACCTGCTTCTGGCTCCCGCCGGACATCGCGGTCTTCTTGCGCTTGAGGATGTGCTCGCGCGGGGTGTCGTCCACCTCGTCGTTCAGCACCGCCACCTGCACGTCCTTGGGCAGGTCGATCAGCACCGGCCCGGGCCGGCCGCTGGTGGCGATCAGGAAGGCTTCGTTGACCACGCGCGGCAGCTCGCGGACGTCCTTGATCAGGTAGTTCCACTTGGTGCACGGGCGGGTGATGCCGGTGACGTCCGCCTCCTGGAAGGCATCGTTGCCGATCGCCTTGGTCGCCACCTGCCCGGTGAAGACCACCATGGGGATCGAGTCCATCTGGGCGGTGGCGATCGGGGTGACGGTGTTGGTCGCGCCCGGGCCGGACGTGACGATCACCACGCCCGGCTTGCCGGTCACGCGGGCGTAGCCGTCGGCGCAGTGCCCGCTCGCCTGCTCGTGGCGGTTGAGGATGAACTTGGCAGGGGTCTTATAGAGCTGGTCGAACATCGGCAGGATGGCCCCGCCGGGGTAGCCGAACATCGTGTCGACCTTGTGGTCGTTGATCAGCATCTCGTGCAGGACCTGGGCGCCGGTCTTCCCCTTGTACCGCGGGGTTAGCGGGGACTTGGGGGCGGCCTTGGGGGCGTCGGTTTGGGTGGCGGTGCTCATGGGTGGTTCCTGTGGGAAAGCCGGGGAATGTAGCGGCCCGGCGGGCGGCGATCAATCAATTGTTCGTAAATTCAGCAGAGTCAACGGGCTGCGCTGCGGACGCAGCAGGGATGGGGGCCGGCCGTGCCTAGGCGAGGAGAACCCCGCCGGCATCGAGGCCGACCAAGCGTACGACGACCGTAATTCGAGTCAGATGCTTCATCTGCGTCGCAATCATACGATCCGAACCCCGCCGCGGATCGGCGGGCGGCGGAAGTTATAGCGGCCGGGGGCGACGGTGACAATCGAAATCGCATCGTAGCCGAGACAGGTGCGACAAAATTGGCTTCGTTTTGCACGTTTGAGGAATGGCGGGCCCCGAATTGGGTTCGTTTTCGCGAAACGGGATCGGCGGCGACCAAATTGGGTTCGTTTTGGAGAATCACGATGCCGCCAATGCACCGGATTGGGTTCGCTTTGCAGGCCCGGGCACATGCGGCGCGGCCGGGGGTCGGCGGAAGCGGTGCTGCCAGGTTGTCAAAGAGCCTGCGACTGACCCAATCCTAGCAACCGGCCACGCGGTTGTCGGCCACAAACGGCAACGCTCCGGCGGGACGCCCAAGCCACGGATCGGCCTGTAAGCGCATGTCGCGCGCTCGCCCACTCGTGCGTCCGCCTCACCCTGCCGCCAGTTGCGTGCGCCTTGGCTCGGCGAGCCAGGCGAGCAGGCGGAGCAGGTAGTCGCTCTGGAGCGGGACCAGCTTGGACAGGTCGACGTGTTGGTAGGTGTTGACGACCACCACCCGCCCGCGCCCGATGCCGCCGACGACGTAGAGGGGCGCCTGCGCCGGCCCCAGGCCGGCGATGCCGTGCTCGGACTCGGGGATGAAGTGGTCCTTGGTGGCGATGACCTCCGCGCCCGCCTTCACGCGGTAGAGCGGCCCGCAGCCGCCGGCCATGAAGCGCGCTCCCGCCGGCACGCCCGGGAGCAGCGGGTGGGCGCGGCGGACGGTCGCGGGCATCAACTCGCCGCAGGCGTGGGGCGCGTGGTACGGGTAGATGGGCGAGTCGGCGAGCATCAGCTCGCGGGTGGCGGGGTCGCCGCCGTCGGTGGGGTAAAGCTCGTTCCACGATTCCTTGAGCAGCCCGACGCCCGACCGGACCGCCGCCACGAACGCCGCCGCCATGCCCGGCGCCATGGCGAAGCTGAGCCCGAACAGGATGACGTCCAGGGTCTGCAATCCGGCGACGTCGGTGCAGTCGATCAGGCCGGCGTGCAGCTCGTGCTCGCGGATCAGGCGCTCGACGACGCCCTGCCCGGTGGTCCGCGGCTCGACCAGTCCGACGAGCTGCACGCCCGGGTGCGCCAGGACGCGGGTGGTGTAAATCTGGTCCTCGGGGATGAGCATGTTCCCTCGCGGGCCGACCACGCGCAGGCCGGAGAAGCCGACCAGCACGCCGACGCGGATCGGGCGGTGCCACCCCGGCAGCAGCGCGCCGGCGGCGTTGGCGGCGCGGGAGCGCGGGCCGGCGGCGGGGGGGAAGATGTGCGCCGACCGCGCGACGGCGGCCCAGTCGCTGGCGAAGCGCAGCTCGTCGCCCGGCGGCAGCGCCGTGCCCAGCTCGCCGCCCGGCGTGGCGGCGGCGCCGCCGGTGGCGAAATGTTCCGCCAGCGTCGCCGCGTCCAGCGTTCGCACGCCCATGTCGCTCAGCACCTCCGCCAGGTGGTCGATCACGCGCTGCACCCGGCGGCTCATGGTGGCGACGGAGCAGTTCGCGCCGGTGGCGAGGATGCGCAGCGGCGTCTGGCGGAAGAAGCGCTCGACCAGCAGCCAGCGGTCGTCGTCGTCCAGCACGAGCATCGCCTGCCCCAGCCGCTGGCGGATGGCGTCGTGTACGACCGCCTCAGCGGCGCCTTGGTGCGCCGCGCCGACGATGGCGCGGCGCTCGCGCGTCGTTCGGCGGATAAGGTCGATGCACGTGGTGGCCGCCACGGTCGTCAGCCACGCCAGCACCGACCCCCGCACGTCCGCCGGTCGGCTGGCGAGCTTCAGGAACGTCGTCTGCACGGCGTCCTCGATGTCCGCCGGGTCGCGCAAATAGCGGCGGCAGACGGAGTAGATGATCGCCCGGTACGTCTGGACCTGCGCCGCGTCGAGCAGTGGCGGAACAGCGGCGTCGAAGCCGGGCGGAGGCGAGCCCGGCGGGTTGGCCGCGGGCTGCACCGGATGCCTAGCGGGCTGCGCCGGGTCGGCGGCGGGGTGCGCCCAGTACCCGGCGGGCTGCGCCGGATACCCGGCGGGCTGCGCCGGGTCCGCGGCTGGGGCCGGGTCGGCTGCGGGCTGCGCCGGGTCGGCGGCGGGCGGTGCGGGGGGCGCCGGCGGCGGGGGGCGGGATGGGTGACGTCGCTTCGGCACAGTGAGGTTTTCGGCTCTTGGCACGTCCTGGTCGTTTGCGCGGACCACCCGCAGCCGGCCGGGACCGGGCGGCATGAGGATTAACGACACTCCCGCCGATCTTTGCATGCCCGCGCGCTGGGCAAATCGGACCGGCGGGGGCGGAAGCGGATTCTTGCCCGCTGCGGGGGCGGGTAGGACGTTATTTCCAATCGGGAAAGGAAGCTGCTAGCGCCACGACTGGCGCAGGTCGAAAATCTGCTTGCAGGAGGCGAGCAGCGGTTCGACATCGCTCAGGCCGAGCATCGTGGCGGCGTCGCTCTTGGCGTTGCGCGGGTCGGGGTGGCACTCAAGGAACAGGCCGTCCACGCCCGCGGCGACGGCGGCGCGGGCGAGCATCGGGGAATACTGCGGGCTGCCGCCCGACGCGTTGCCCAGCCCGGCCGGCTGCTGCGTGCTGTGCGTGACGTCGAACACCACCGGCGCCCCGAGCGATTTCATCACCGGCAGCGCGGTGAAGTCGTTGACCAGCCGGTTGTAGCCGAAGAACGTGCCGCGCTCGGTGAGCATCACGTTGCGGTTGCCGGTCGAGCGCACCTTCTCGACGGCGTTGGCCATCTCCTGCGGGGACATGAACTGCCCCTTCTTGACGTTCACCCAGCGCCCGGTCCGTCCGCAGGCGAGTAGCAGGTCGGTCTGGCGCGCGAGGAAGGCGGGGACTTGGAGGATGTCCACCACCTTCGCCGCCGGCGCCGCCTGCTCGCTCTCGTGAATGTCGGTCAGCACCGGCACGCCCACCTCGCGCTTCACGCGATCGAGGACCACCAGCCCGTCGGTCAAGCCCGGCCCGCGGAAGCTGGCATTGCTCGATCGGTTGGCCTTGTCGAAGCTCGCCTTGAAGACGTACGTGAGCCCGAGCTTGTCGCAGACGCCCTTCACGTGCCGCGCGATGGTCAGGCACAGCTCGGCCGACTCGATCACGCACGGCCCGGCGATGACGAAGAGGGCCGCAGGGTTGTCGAGGTTGAGGTTCGGCTGGGGCATGCGGGGTGCTTCGTCAGGTTGGGCTTCAGGACCGCGCCAGCGGCTGCTCGGACCTGGCGGCGGTGGCGAGATAATCGTCCCAGCCGCGGCGGACGGTTTGCTCCAGCGCCTCGGGGTACTCGAACTTCAGCCGGGCGGAAAGCTGGCGCCCGACGTCGGCGACCTCGTTGCGCAACTGCTCGATGTGGGCGACGATCAGCTCGCGCCGCGCGAGCGGCGGGCCCATGATCTGCATCGCGCGGTCGCGCAGGGCCTCCTGCACCACGCGGCACATGTGCGACAGCTCGAAAATGGTTGGTCGGCGCTCGCCGGCGTCCAGGCCGGTGAGCGAGGCGTACCACAGGCGGGTGAGGATGGCGTGCTCGTAGTGAACGCCGCGGAGCGACAGCAGGTCCAGCCCGCGGTTGAGCACCTTGCGGTGCTTGTGCGAGTTGACCCAGAAGTCGGCGATCACGCGGGCGATCTCCTCCCCCTGCGCCGGGCGGTGCTCCGGTGCGGTGGGGCGGGCGAAGGTGGCCAGCCGGGCGGCGAAGCCGTCGTCGCGGCAGCTCAGCACGTGGATCGACCCCTCGGGGCACTCGCGGGTGGCGGGCGTGACCGACAGGTCGAGCATCTCGCCGTCGTCGAGCACGAGGTGGTGAAGGACCACGTCGCTGCCCGACGCGTGCCGCGGGAGGTGCCCCTGCGCGCGGACCGGGAGGATCGCGCCGAAGTCCGGCCGCTTCCATGACTCGAACGTCGCGGGATCGACCGCGATGCGCAAATCGATGTCGCTGTAAGCGTCCGCCGTCCCGTCCGCCAGGCTCCCGCCGACCCACATGGCGACAATGCCCGCCTGCCGCTGCCACAGGTGCTCGGCGACGCGCCGCAGCACGTCCACCTGCGGCACCGCGGGCAGCCCCTCGAAGCAGAGGGGTGGCACGGCGGATCGCGGGGGCGGGGACGGAATCACCCCGGCACGATAAAAGGCACGCGCGCGGGAAGCAAGTCGATCTCCAGCGGCGTGTGGCCCGCCGCCTCCCCGTCGATCTGTACCGGAACGGCCTCGGCGGAGGTGATCTGGATCTGCTTCCCCTTGGTGTAAATCGTCCCCTCGGAGGCCAGGTGCTCGCCGGCGGCGGCGTGGAGCAGGTGGCGCAGGGCGTCGGCGCGGTTGGCGCAGGGCAGCACGCAGACGTCCAGCAGCCCGTCGTTGGCCACCGCGTGCGGCAGGATGGGGAAGCCGGTGCCGTACTCCTTCACGTTGCCGACGAACGCCACCGACGGCAAGTCGCGGCAAAGCTGCCGGCCGTTGACCGTTATGGTTAACGCGGGGTAGCGGTAAAAGCCCAGCGCCAGGGCGGCGGGCAGGGCGTAGTCGGTGATGTCGATCGGCCCGGAGCGGATGCGGTCCAGCTCGTGGACGACGCGGGCGTCGAGCCCGATGCCGGCCATCAGCAGGAACAACTCGCCGTTGGCACTGGCGGCGTCGAGCTGGAGCGTCCGGCGGCCCTGCACGGCGGCGGACACCTTGCCCGGCAGCTCGCGGTCGCGCCAGCGCGTGCCGAGGTGCTGCCCGAGCAGGTTGGCGGTGCCCATGGGGACGACCAGGACCGGCGGCATCGCGCCGCCGAAGGCGACGTGCAACCGCCGCGCGACGCCGCGAACGGTGCCGTCGCCGCCGATGGCGATGGCGGCGCGGGCGGCGCCGTCGATCTCGTGGTCCGCCAGCAGGTCCGGGCGCTTGAAGATCACCTTGGGCGTGAAGCGGTCGCGGGCCAGCCGCTGGGCGATCCGGTTCGCCACCGCCCGCCCGAGCCCGTGCCCGGCGATGGGATTGGCGAAGATCAGGACCGACTCGGACATTCCGGTGGGATTCTAGTGAGCCGCATCGCTCGGCAGAAGGAGCGACGGCCGGGCGGTCCTTGTCATCGAGTGGTTCGTCGGTTGAAGTGGCCGCGACCATGCCTTTCGACATCACCGCCACGCGGACCTTCGCCGCCGCCCACCAGCTTCGCCTGTACGACGGATCGCTCGAGCCGCTGCACGGGCACAACTGGCGGGTGCGGGTGACGGTGTCGGCCGACCGGCTGGACGCGATCGGCGTGGTCATGGACTTCCACGAGCTCGACCGGCTGCTCGAGGCGATCCTCGCGCCGATGCACAACCGCCACCTGAACGAGCTGCCGGCGTTCGCGCCCGAAGGGCTCAACCCTTCGACCGAGAACGTCGCGCTGCACGTCGCGGGAGCGCTGACGTTGCCGCCGGGCGCGCGGCTGGCGGCGGTGGAGGTCTGGGAAACGGAGCAGAATTCCGCGATCTACCGCCCCGAGTGATCGATCACCCCGGCGCGCGCGGTCGCGGCAAAGCAAATGAAGCGAAATTGACGCTCGCCAATATGCGAAATAGGATTGCCCCGGAGGCCATCGCTTAGCACCTCCTCGACTTATGCTGAAATGTGACAACTGCAACAAGCCGGCCACGGTTCACCTGACCGAGATCCGCAACGGCAAGAAGATCGAGAAGCACCTGTGCGAGCAGTGCGCCGCGCAGAACGAGGGGCTCCCGGTCAAGAGCCACACCCCGATCAACGAGCTGCTGACCAACTTCGTGATGGCCCACAGCGGGTTGCAGAAGGGGACCGAGCAGGCGTGCGAGGGGTGCGGCATCACCTGGGCGGAGTTCCGCCAGGGCGGGCTCTTCGGCTGCGCCAACGACTACGGCGCGTTCGAGAAGGACCTCACGCCGCTGTTGCAGCGCGCTCACGAGGGGGCGACGCACCACGTCGGCAAGGTGCCGACCCGCCGGGGCGGGACCGGCGTGCCGATGAAGCGGCAGGTCGACCTCTCCAAGCTCCGAAAGGAGCTCCAGCGCGCCGTAGAAGGCGAGGACTACGAGCGGGCCGCCAAGATCCGCGACCAGATCAAACAGGCAGAGGGATGAGCCGAAGGAGTTGCCAGTTCTTAGTCGCCAGTTGCCAGCAGGGCAGCCGGGCTCCTTTACTGGCAACTGGCAACTGACAACTGACCACTCTGATGAAACTTTCCGATCTCACCAGTCACGCCGGCGAGTGGCTCCGGGGTTCCGGGCCGATGAGCGAGGTCGTCATTTCCTCGCGCATCCGGCTGGCGCGCAACATCGCCGGCTACCCGTTTTTGTCGCGCTGCTCGCGCTCGCAGCGGACGACGCTGGAGCACAAGACGCGCGATGTCATCCTCGCCGCCAGCGTCGCGCCGCAGACGCTCTACGTCGACCTGGAGCAGGCCCCGCAGACCGACCGCGACCTGCTGGTCGAGCGCCACCTGATCAGCAAGCCCCACGCCGCCGCCGAGGGCGCCCGCGGCGTCGCCGTCGGCGAGAACGAGACGCTGGCCATCATGATCAACGAGGAGGACCACCTGCGCATCCAGGTGCTCCGCTCCGGGCTGCAACTCGAGGAGGCGTGGGACCAGATCAACCAGGTGGACGACCTGCTGGAATCCAAGCTCGACTACAGCTTCCACCCGCGCTTCGGCTACCTGACCGCCTGCCCGACCAACGTCGGCACCGGCATCCGCGTCAGCGTGATGCTCCACCTGCCCGCCCTGAAGCTGACTGGTGAGATCGAGAAGGTCTTCCGCGCCGCCAAGGACATGCGCTTGGCCGTGCGCGGGCTGTACGGCGAGGGGACCGAGGCGACCGGCGACTTCTACCAGATCTCCAACCAGACGACCCTTGGCAAGAGCGAAGACGAGATCATCAGCGACTTCAAGCACCTGGTGGTCCCCAAGATCATCGACTACGAGCACCACGCCCGCCGAACCCTGCTCAACGACCGCACGACCGCGCTGGACGATAAAGTCTTCCGGGCTTTAGGCACCCTTCGCTTCGCCCGGCTGATCACCAGCGAGGACACGCTCAACTTCCTCAGCCACCTGCGCCTCGGCGTGAACCTCGGACGGGTCAAGGACATCGACGTGCGGACGATCAACGAGCTGTTCCTGCTGACCCAGCCCGCCCATTTGCAGAAGATCCAAGGCAAAAAGCTCGACGGCGACAGCCGCCGCGCCGCCCGCGCCGAGTACATCCGCTCGCGACTGAACGGGAAGTGAGGGGCGGAATTTCTCGGGTTCGACCTGCCGCCGGGGGGCGCACGGCTGAGCCGCCAGCGGCGGGTTTTGCCCCTCCGCGCCGATTTCGTCATCCCTTAGCATCCATCGGACTCCACGTTCCGGTTGGCAGTTGTTGATCCCGATGGACAAGCCACTTCCTGGAGATGCGTCGTCGCCCGCGGAGCCGCGGTGGGTCGAACTGCCGCCGTACGTGCCGCCGCCCCCGGCCGCGCCGCTGCCGCCCGCGGCGATGTCGCCCGAGGCGCTGCGCATCCGCGACCAGGCGCGGGCGAACCTGGCGGCGATCGTCGAGTCTTCCGACGACGCCATCGTCAGCAAGTCGCTCGACGGGATCGTCCGCACCTGGAACGGCGGGGCGCAGCGGATCTTCGGCTACACCGCCGCGGAGATGATCGGCCAGCCCATCGCCCGCCTCTTCCCGCCCGGCCGCGAGTACGAGGAGGTGCAGATCCTCCAGCGCCTGCGCCGCGGGGAGCGGGTGGACCACTTCGAGACCGTGCGGGTGGCGAAGGACGGGCGGCGGGTCGAGGTGTCGGTGACGATCTCGCCGATCCGCGACCAGAACGGGGTCATCGTCGGCGCGTCCAAGGTCGCTCGCGACATCACGCAGCAGAAGCGCTACGAGCACGACCTGAAGGAGGCGCGCGACCTCGCCGAGCGCGCCAACCGGGCGAAGGACGAGTTCCTCGCCACGCTCTCGCACGAGCTGCGCACGCCGCTCACGCCGGTGCTCGCCGCCGTTGGCATGCTCGAGGCCCGCGCCGACCTGCCGCGCGACGTGCGCGACGAGATCAGCATGATCCGCCGCAACGTCGAGACCGAGGCCCGCCTGGTCGACGACCTGCTGGACGTGACGCGCATCAGCCGCGGCATGGTGCAGATCCACCCCGAGGCGCTGGACGCGCACGCCGCGGTCCGCAACACCGTCGCCATGTTCCGCGCGCAGGCGGAGGCGAAGGGGGTGCGGCTGACGGCCGAGCTGTCGGCGCAGCGGCACCACGTCTGGGCGGATGCCGGGCGGCTCCAGCAGGTCTTCGTCAACCTGCTCTCCAACGCGCTGAAGTTCACCCCCGCCGGCGGCGCGATCATTGTGCGCACCAGCGACGCGCACGGCGCGGGCGCCGGCAACGGCGACGTCGGCCGCAACGGCAACCGCGCCGCGCCCAGCGGCGGCAGCGACGACCGCGACGCCGACATCGCCGCCCCTGCGCGCCTGCGCGCGGAGGTGAGCGACACCGGCATCGGCGTGGACGCCGACGTCCTGCCGCGCCTGTTCAAGCCGTTCGAGCGCGGCGAGAGCGAGATCAGCCGGCAGTTCCCCGGGCTGGGGCTGGGGCTGTCGATTGTCCACTCGCTGGTCGAGCTGCACGGCGGGACCATCGCCGCCCGCAGCGCCGGCCGCGGGCAGGGCGCGACCTTCACGCTCGAGCTGCCCATCATCCCCGCGCCCGCGGCAGCGCCGCCAGGGGCGGGCGGCGCGCCGGCGGCGCCGCTCGCGGGCAGGCCCGCCAATCATGTCGGGCGGCGCGTCCTGCTGGTCGAGGACCACGCCGATACGCGGGCGGTGATGGCGCGGCTGCTGGCGAGCTTCGGCTGGGCCGTCACCACCGCCGGCAGCGTTGCCGAGGCCCTTGCCAGCGGCGCGCGCGAGCCGTTCGACGTCCTGATCAGCGACATCGGCCTGCCCGACGGCTCCGGCGCCGACGTCATGCGCCGCCTGCGCGAGTCCCGTCCGATCCGCGGCATCGCCCTCAGCGGCTTCGGCCAACCCGAGGACATCGACCGCAGCCGCGCCGCCGGCTTCGAAGCCCACCTCACCAAGCCCGTCAACCTCCCGCAACTCCGCGACGCCATCGAAAAGCTGGCGCGGTAGCCGCGACCCGTCCTGTCGCCGCCGCGGCGCGATCAGCCGCCCCCGCCCCGTTCGGCCCGCGGCCAACCGCCGTCACCCACGATCTCACCCGCTCGCGCGAGGCGGCTGCCTCGCGCGCCCAACGACGGCCGTCCCCGGCAAACACCGCGGCCGCGCACAGCCGTTCGCGATGAGTTGCCGGAGGACCTGAACCGATTCTACGCGACGCGCGAAGGCGTCGGTCTACAGCGGTCCGGCGACCATGGCTTGCAGCTCGCGAAATACGACGAGGTTGCCGTCGTCGGCTGGGATAGTCTGGGGCGTGCGCGAGGGGTTTCCTGATCCGAGATGGAAGGACTTTAGCGCGATCCGCATCGGGTGTACGAACTCATTTGATACGATTTACTACGTCTTGCGGGCCCCGGGAGTGGAGCCGGGATCGATCCTCGCCTTCGGCGACATCGGCACCGGGCCCGCCGGAGAGGACCGTGGCGGCACCGTCGGTGCGCTCGTGCTGGCGGCGACGATAGACGATTGGATCGCTCGCTTGGACCGGCACGGGATCGACGCCTCCGGGATCCGGCATCCTGTCGATCTGCCGGAGTGGGCGTGGGACCAAATTGAGGCGGAGCTAGCAGTGTCGAATCCGCACAGTTCTCACGCCACGCGCCGCGGCTCTGCCGCCGAATAACCCGCCATTGGATCGGACCGCGGCGGCGGTATAGTTCACATGCGGTCGAACGTCGCGCGTGCGCCGCCGCGGCCGCTCAACGGCATTGCGTTATACAACCCGGGGAAGCCGCACGATGAAGAAGGCACTCAAGCAGCTATTAAACGCTTTCGACAAGCTCGCCGAGGACGGCCACGACGAGGTCACGGATACGGACGTGCGCGAACGAATGCACGATGCGGTCTATAAGACGCTCGTCGTGCCGCAGGCAGATTACGAGCTTCCCGACGAGTTCGGAATGCTCTCGCCCGAAGGCAACAAGAAGGTCAAGGCGATCCTGGCGAAGTTCCTCGCGCACCCCGAGTTCGCCGAAGCGAAGAAGCTCCCGACACCCCAGGCGCGACTGGATGCGTTTCAGGACGTCGAAGTGGAGTCTGGTGAGGGCAACTCGTACGACGAGTACTTCGGCTACACCGATCCGTTCGAGTGACGGCCGCGCTGGCTGGTCTTTAATCCTGCCACTTCAGGAGCACGTAGTGCGACCGCTTCGCTATTCGATCAACGTCACGTTGGACGGATGCTGCGATCATCGCGCGGCCATTGCCGACCCAGAGTTGCATCGTCACGCGGTGGAGAACCTCAACCGCGCCGATGCGCTGCTCCTGGGCCGGGTGACTTATGAAATGATGGAGGCCGCGTTCCGGTCGCCGGCCCACTTTCAGTCATCACAAGCAGCAGCGATGCCCGACTGGATGGAGCCGTTCGCGCGCACGATCAGCGCGGCCAGGAAGTACGTCGTGTCCAGCACCTTGAAGCGCGTCGATTGGAACGCGGAACTGCTACTCGGGGCAGCGGGCCGCACCGACCTGGCGACGGCCGTCGAGCAACTCAAGCGGCAACCCGGCAAGGGCGTGTTCGTGGGCGGCGTGAAGCTCCCGCTGGCGCTGGCGGAACTCGGGTTGATCGACGAGTACGAGTTCGTGGTGCACCCCAGGCTGGTGGGTGGGGGGCCGACGCTGTTCGCCGGGCTGTCGAAGCCCCTGGACTTGAAGCTCGTCGGCCGGCTGGAGCTGGGTTCGGGAGCGGTGGCGATGCGATACGAGCCACGAAGGTAGCCGAGCCTGCCGCAGCGCCGCCGCGCGGGCGGCATCTCTCGTTCGTCGGCCAGTGTGTGCCCGGCCACTGGTCGGCGTCGCGCTATGTGGCGGGCGGCGCACGGCCGAGATGGGAAGCGCATGAGCGACGGATACAAGTACCCGCCGCACACGTCGTGGATACCGCCCGGCGGGTTCGAGCGCGGTTGGCAGTGGGGTGTCAGTTCGATCGCAATCTCGCTCGTCCCGGTTCGCCGTGGGCGCGATCGTTGGCGATCCCAAGGCTCTCTGACTCGCGCTGGCGTGCTGGTTCATCGGGGCCGGCGTCGGCCTTCCCGGGGTGCGGGCGCGCGGCACAGTCCGCACCCTCGCCTGGGTCGGCATCCTGATGAACGTCTGCATCCCGCTCATCCTCTGGATGCTGGCGCCGCTGCTCGTGGGCCTGATGAAGTCACGGTCGATGCCGGGATAAGGCGCTGCTGCCGCATCACGCGCCGGTGGGGCGAGTCGCGGCGGCGGTATGATTGGAGGCGAAGCGATGAAAGCACTGGACGCGATTCGGATCGCGCTGAAGTTCAGCGACATGGGCATGACGCACTTGGGCTCGATGAAGGATGCGCCGCTGCTGCGACCCGGGCCGTGGGGAGGCAACCACGCGATGTGGATCGCGGGGCACCTGGCGGTGGTCGAGGGGCGTCTTCAGCAGGTGCTGCACGGCGGGCCCAATCCGGTGCACCCGTGGAAGCCGCTGTTCGACTGGGGCAGTGAGCCGGTCGACGACCCGGCCGCGTATCCGCCTTTCGAGGACGTGATAGGGAAGTTTAAGGAGCTGCGAGGGCAGACGCACGCGTTTCTCGACGAGGTGGGCGAGGAGGGCCTGGATCGGCCGACGAAGTGTCAGCCGCCCGGGTTCGGCGGCGCGGGATTCGAAACGGTGGGCGGCGCGATCATGATCATCGCCGGCCACGCCATCGGCCACATGGGCGGGCTCACCGTCGTCCGCGCCGCCAGCGGGAAGCAACGCTTGTTCGTTCCGTCCGAGGCACTTCGAGCGTTTTGACGTAGCACTTCCAGTGCAGCGACGGTGACGGCCAAATCAATGAGCCGCGGAGCGGGGCGCCCTGCGCGGGCGGCAGTCGAGTTGATCTGCGCCCGAGCGTCGCGCGCGCCTCGCCGGGTTGTGAATCGCGCAGCTTAATCCGTGGTCGTCCCCACCGGCTGTTGCTTGCCGATGGGGTTGCCGGTTCCCTTGATGGCGAGCATGCGCTCGAGCGCGACGGTGGCCCACTTTCGGGTGTGGGGGTCGACGCGGATCTCGTTGACGACGTTGCCGTCGACCAGGTTCTCCAGCATCCAGCAGAGGTGCGGCAGGTCGATGCGGAACATGGTGGTGCACAGGCACTGGCAGTCGCTGAGCACGATGATCTTCTGCTCGGGGTGCTGCCGGGCCAGGCGCTGGACGAGGTGGACCTCGGTGCCGATGGCCCACTCGGTGCCGGGCGGGGCGGCCTGCACCTGCTTGACGATGTAGGCGGTGCTGCCGGCCATGTCCGCCTTCTGCACCACCTCCCACTTGCACTCGGGGTGGACGATGACCTTCATGTCGGGGTGCCGTGCCCGCACCTGGTCGACGTGCTCCGGGCGGAACAGGGCGTGGACGGAGCAGTGGCCCTTCCAGAGAACGAAGTCGGCATCGCGCAGGTCGCGCTCGGCGTTACCGCCGAGATCTTCCCGCGGGTCCCACACGACCATTTGGTCCAGCCGGTAGCCCATGGCGTGCGCGGTGTTTCGGCCGAGGTGCTGGTCGGGGAAGAACAGGATTTTCACCTTCCTGCCCGGCTCGTGCGCTTCGACGGCTCCACCTCGAAGCGCCCATTCCAGGACGTTCCGCACGTTGCTGCTCGTGCAGACCGCGCCGCCGTGCTCGCCGACGAAGGCTTTGATGGCCGCGCTGCTGTTCATGTACGTGATCGGGACGATCGTCTGGTCCGGGCAGGTTTCCTCGAGCTGGGCCCAGGCATCCTCGGTTTGGCCGAGGTTGGCCATGTCCGCCATCGAGCAGCCGGCGCCAAGGTCCGGGAGCATCACGCGCACGCGCTCGTCGGTGAGGATGTCGGCGCTCTCGGCCATGAAGTGGACGCCGCAGAAGACGACGTACTCGACGCCCGTTTGGTCGGCGGCCTTGCGGCAGAGCTCGAAGCTGTCGCCGGTGAAGTCGGCGAAGTCGATGACGGCGTCCTGCTGGTAGTGGTGCCCGAGGATCGCCAGCCTCGGGCCCAGCGTCTCCTTAGCCGCGGCGATGCGCAGGCGCAGCTCGGGGTCGGTGAGCTGGGTGTAGATGTCGGGGAGCGGTTGTTGCCAGACCAGAGCCATGTTCAGCGAGCCTTCCATCGTAGGTTATGCGAATCGGCCAAGCTCAATCTTAGGAGAGGATCGCCCCGCGGAGGAAGCGCGAGGCTGGCGCGAATGAAGCGGTTTTTTGTGGCGCGGGGCAAGCGTCAGCAAACTCTGCTCGCGCCGGTTGAGGTCGTTACCGACACTTTTGCGGACGCGGCGTTCCGTTGCTGGAACGGCGGCCCGCCGGGCAAGACCTCCTTAAGGAGCAGCCATGAGCTTTGCAGGTCGGACCGCGCTGGTTGCGGCGGTGTGCGCGGGTTGGGCTTCGGTGGCGCAGGCGAACGAGCTGACGCTCCGCCCGGATGCGCCGAGGCCGCTCTACATGCAGGCGGAGGATGCCCCGGAGAAATCCTCCGCCGCTGAGACCCCCCAGCCGGCGGCGCCCACGGACCCCAACACCGGCGCCCTGGCGCTCACCGGCGGCGTGGACTACACCACCGCCTACTTCTTCCGCGGCTACAACCAGGAGGACACGGGACTCATCCTCCAGCCGTGGGCGACCGTCACCGCCTCGCTGGTCTCCAACGACAACCTCACGCTCAACGCCTACGTCGGCATCTGGAACAGCTTCCACGAGCAGAAAACCCTTTCCGGTGACACCGGTCCGAGCGCGTGGTACGAGTCGGACCTGTACGGCGGGATCGACCTGGTGCTCGGCAAGTTCACCGTCGGTACCGTCTACACCTTCTACACCTACCCCAACGGCGCCTTCGAGACGATCCAGGAGATCGGCTTCAAGGTGGCGTTTGACGACACCGACACAATGAAGAACGCCGGGCTCAGCTTCGCGCTCAAGCCGTACGCGGCCATCTACTTCGAGACCGACGACGGCAACGGCAGCGAGGACACTTACGCCGAGGTCGGCGTCGCTCCGTCGTTCGCGCTGGGCGAGAGCGGCGTGAGCCTGGGGGTGCCGATCAGCTTCGGCTTTAGCGTCGACGACTTCTACCTCGACGACGACGGCGGCAACGAGCCGCTCGGCTTCGCCTCGATCGGCCTGTTCGCCAGCGTCCCGCTGCCCGTCCCCGAGCGCTACGGCGCCTGGACCCTGACCGGCGGCGTGCAGTACCTCTACCTGTTCGCCGACAGCGCCCAGGCGGTCAACGACGGCGGGGAGGACGACGAGATCCTCGGCAAGGTGGGGATCAGCTTCGCGTACTAAACCCCGCGCGGACGATCCGCCGACTCCCTCTCCCCGGTACGCCGGGGAGAGGGTCGGGGCGACGGGCGAGGGGCGCGGATCACCCAAGCACCGCAGCGCATCCGAAGCCTGTGGAAGGGCGTGCAGCGCACGTCCTCTCCCGTCGCCCGCCAGGTGCCCGGGCGGGGGGTGAGCCGCGCACGACGCCTGGAATGCCGCGCGCGCCACTGCCGCCTCCCGGGCCGGCCGGCGGGGGCGCCGCTCCGCCGACGCTCCGCCTGACGCTCCGCCTGACGCTCCGCCTGACGCTCCGCTGCCCTCCCCGACCGTCACCGTCCCCCGAGCTTGTCAATTCCTGCCCGCGCCTGCCCCGTGGCAGATCGTCGCGGCGGGTCGAATCGCCGCCGCGGCTGCATATACTTCCCGGCTATGCGGATCGATCAGCTCCTGGGCACGGGCAAGCCCGCCGTCAGCTTCGAGTTCTTCCCCCCGAAGACCGAGGCCGGCTTCACGCAGCTTTACCAGGTCATCGAGGACCTGCGCCCGCTGCATCCCAGCTACGTCTCGGTCACCTACGGCGCGGGCGGCTCGACCCGGCAGAAAACCGTGCAACTGGTCGAGAAGATCCAGAGCGAGATCAAGATCCGCTCGATGGCCCACCTGACGTGCGTCGGGCACACCGCCGACGAGCTGGCCGGCATCCTGGACGACTTGTGGAAGTGCGGCATCCGCAACGTGCTGGCGCTGCGCGGCGACCCGCCGGCCGGGCAGACGGTCTTCTCTGCCATCGAGGGCGGGTTCGCAAACGCCGACGCGCTGACGAAGTTCGCCCGCTCCCGCCACGACTTCTGCATCGGCGTCGCCGGCTATCCCGAGGGGCACCCGCAGTGCCTGAACAAGACGCGCGACCTGGAGTACCTCAAGCGCAAGGTCGACAACGGCGCGAACTTCATCGTCACGCAGTTGTTCTTCGACAACGCCGACTTCTACCGCTTCCGCGACGACGCCCGCGCGATGGGGATCAAGGTGCCGATCGTGGCCGGGATCATGCCGATCACCAACGTGTCGCAGATCAAGCGGTTCGTGAGCATGTGCGGCGCGAAGATCCCGCACCGGCTGCTGACCAAGCTGGAATCGATCGAGACGCAGACGCCGGACGACGTCCACCGCGTCGGCGTCGACTACGCCTACATGCAGTGCCGCGACCTGCTGTTCAACGACGTGGACGGCCTGCACTTCTACACGCTGAACAAGAGCCGGGCGACGGTGGACATCGTCAAGGCGCTGAACGTGCAGCACGTGGCGTAGCGGGCGCGCCCGGGGACGCGGTGACGGTGGCGGTGACGGCAAAACAAGAAACCCTCGCTCGGTTGAGCGAGGGTTTCGACGTTCATTGAGGAACGAGCGAGGCTTAGTAACGATCGCGTCCGCCGCGGCCACCGCCACCACCGCCGCCGCCGTAGCCGCCGCCGCCGCTGCTGCGACCGCCGCCGCCGCCACCGAAGCCGCCGCCACCGCTGCGTCCGCCGCCGCCGCCACCGAATCCGCC
>DASQDR010000158.1:0-21073 GCA_035634055.1 Tepidisphaeraceae bacterium
AAGAAGTTCGTCGGCAAGCCCGAGCACGTCGTCAACTTCTTCTTCTTCATCGCCGAGGAAGTGCGCGAGATCATGGCCGAGCTGGGGTTCACCAAGCTCGAGGACATGATCGGGCAGACCGAGTTCCTGGAGTTCGACGACGTGAGCGACCACTGGAAGGCCCGGCACGTGGACCTCTCGGTCATCCTGCACAAGCCCGCCGTCCGCGCGAACGTCGCGCTGCGACGCGTCCAGTCGCAGGACCACGGGCTGGACATGTCGCTCGACCACCGCGAGCTGATCAAGCTCGCCCAGCCGGCGCTGGAGCGCGGGGAGAAGGTGCGGGCGGAGCTCGGCATCGAGAACGTCAACCGCACCGTCGGCACCACGCTCTCCGGGCTGGTCGCGAAGAAGTACGGGTTCGCGGGATTGCCCGACGAGACCATCCACTTCAAGTTCAACGGCCACGCCGGGCAGAGCCTGGGGTGCTTCCTCGCCAAGGGCATCACGCTCGAGCTGGAGGGCGACGCCAACGACTATCTGGGCAAGGGGCTCAGCGGCGGGCGCATCATCGCGTACCCGCCGAAGGTGATGCTGGACGGCGGGTTCAAGGCGGAGAAGAACATCATCGCCGGCAACGTGATCTGCTACGGCGGCATCGCGGGGGAGATTTACCTCCGCGGCGTCGTCGGCGAGCGGTTCTGCGTCCGCAACTCCGGCGTCAACGTCGTCGTCGAGGGCGTCGGCGACCACGGCTGCGAGTACATGACCGGCGGACGCGTGGGGGTGCTCGGCAAGACCGGCCGAAACTTCGCCGCCGGCATGAGCGGCGGCATCGCCTACGTCTACGACGACGACGGGCAGTTCGCCAAGAAGTGCAACATGGAAATGGTCGAGCTGGAAAAGCCCGACACCATGGAAGACCGCGACACCCTCCGCACGCTGCTCGAGAACCACCACAAGTTCACCGGCTCACCATTGGCGAAAGCGGTGCTGGACGACTTCGACAGCGAGCTGCGCTGGTTCGTGAAGGTGATGCCGACCGACTACCGCCGCGTGCTGGAACAACGCCAACGCGGGCAGACGGCGGGGGTTTAGTCGCGGTGGTATAATCTCGATTTATGACAGTCGTTCAAACAACCCCGCCACCGCAAACGCCGCCCGTCAAGTATGCGAATGGCGCAGAGTGGCTGCACGCGCTGGGCGATGTCCCGCTGACGCGCGTGGTGATGGACCCGCCTCCAGGAACGGCAACGGAGCATGATCTTCTCATTCTGGTCGAGCGCGACAAGCGGCTTGTCGAATTGATAGACGGAACTCTGGTGGAGAAGCCGGTGGGCTTTGATGAGTCGGAGATTGCGTCACGACTGAACCACTTCCTGCTCACCTGGATCCTCCCGCGTGATCTCGGCGCGGTTTATGGTGAGGCCGCGACGATGCGCATGAAGCGCGGACGGGTTCGTTTGCCGGACGTCGCGTTTATCAGCACCGAGCGACTGGCATCCCTTCCAGACCCGCATCCGGCTATCCCGACCATCGCCCCAGACCTTGCTGTGGAAGTCTTGAGCGTGAGCAACACACGCGCGGAGATCCGGCAGAAGCTCAGAGAGTATTTTGAATCCGGCACCACGCTCGCATGGGTGATCGATCCACTCACGCGGACGGTGGCGGTGTACGAAGGCGCACCGGAAGAGCCGGTTCGTGTCATGCAGGAGAACGAAACCTTGGACGGCGGAAAAGTCCTTCCCGGCTTTTCAGTCCCCGTGGCTTACCTTTTTCCCCGCCCCAAGAAGTAGCCTCACACGAAGGAATCGACCTCCATGGGCAAGCCGACCGGATTCAAAGAGATTCCCCGCGAGTTGCCGAAGCGTCGGCCGGTGGAGTTGCGCATCCTGGACTGGAACGAGATCTACAACCCGGTCCCCGACGACAAGCTCCGCGCCCAGGGCGCGCGCTGCATGGACTGCGGCATCCCGTTCTGTCATCAGGGCTGTCCGCTCGGCAACATCATCCCCGAGTGGAACGACCTCGTTTACAAGAACCGGTGGCGCGAGGCCATCGACATGCTGCACAAGACCAACAACTTCCCGGAGTTCACCGGGCGGGTCTGCCCGGCGCCGTGCGAGGAGGCGTGCACCCTGAACATCAACGAGCGCCCCGTCACCATCAAGAACATCGAGAACGAGATCATCGAGCACGCCTTCGCCAACGGTTGGGTGAAGGCCGAGCCCCCCAAGGTGCGCACGGGCAAGAAGGTGGCGGTGATCGGCTCGGGCCCCGCCGGGCTGGCGGCCGCGGCGCAGCTCAACAAGGCCGGGCACCTCGTCACCGTCTTCGAGCGCGCCGACCGCGTCGGCGGGCTGCTCGTCTACGGCATCCCCAACTTCAAGCTGGAAAAACGCTTCATCGAGCGCCGCCTCAAGATCATGGAGGCCGAAGGCATCACGTTTAAGACCAACGCGAACGTCGGCGTGAACGTGAAGGTCGAGGAGCTGCGCGCCGACTTCGACGCGATCATCCTCTGCGGCGGCGCCACCGCCGCCCGCGACCTCAGCGTCCCGGGGCGCGAGCTCAAGGGCGTGCACTTCGCGATGGAGTACCTGCCGCAGCAGAACAAGGCCAACCTCGGCGACGCCGTCCCCGAACAGATCGACGCCAAGGGGAAGAACGTGATCATCCTCGGTGGCGGGGACACCGGCGCCGACTGCCTCGGCACCGCCATCCGACAGGGCTGCCGCAGCGTCCACCAGTTCGAGTTGCTTCCCAAGCCCCCGGACTCGCGCCAGGCGAGCGGCGTGCAGCCGTGGCCCTACTGGCCGATGATCTACCGCACGTCGTCGGCGCACGAGGAAGCCATCAACGCCGTCTGCGGCGGGAGCGACTGCCGCGACTTCTCCATCAACACCAAGGCCTTCAGCGGCGATGAGAACGGCGTGCTCAAGAAGCTTCACGGCATCCGCCTGGAGTGGAACAAGGACCCCGCCACCGGCCGCTACGGCATGAAGGAGATCGCCGGCAGCGAGTTCGAGCTCGACGCCGACCTGGTCTTCCTCGCCATGGGCTTCGTCGGGCCGGAGAAGAAGGGCGCGATTGAGGCGCTGAACCTCAAGCTGGACCCCCGCGGCAACGTGGTCGCCGACGAGAACTACATGACCAGCGTCCCGGGCGTCTTCGCCGCCGGCGACATGCGCCGTGGGCAGTCCCTGGTCGTCTGGGCGATCAGCGAGGGACGCCAGGCCGCCCGCGGGGTCGACGAGTTTTTGATGGGTCGCAGCGACCTGGGTCCCGCGCTAAAGCTCTTCTAGGACAACGATCGCGAGGATCACTCCAGTTCACCTTCAAGCCGGGGCGAAAGCCCCGGTTTCTTTTTGCGCGGATGACTCCGCGCATTTGCGCAGACGCACCCCCGCTTGATCACCCGGGGCTTCCGCCCCCGGCTTGAAGGCGTCCGGTGCGCCGGCGCGTGCCTTACCCCCTCCCCATTTGAAAAATTCATCGCTGCGCGGGAATCTGGTGTCACGACAACCTCGGACACTCGCTCTCTCTCGAGAAAGGGATCCCCCGCATGAATCGCCTTGTGCTCGCCCTGTGCTGCGTCACCGTTTCCCTCGCCGCCCTTGCCTGTAGTGAAGAGAGCACCGGCGGCGGCGGCTCCTCCGCCACCACCGGTCCCTCCGCTTCCGGTGGCGGATCGAGCGGCGGCGGCGGCAAGAAGACCATCGCCGTCATCCCCAAGGGCACCACCCACGTCTTCTGGAAGACCGTCGAGGCCGGCGCGCGCCAGGCGGCGACGGAGCTTGGCGTCAACATCAACTGGCAGGGGCCGCTCAAGGAAGACGACCGCGGACAGCAGATCGGGCTCGTCGAGCAGTTCATCTCCAACAGCGTCAACGGCATCGTGCTCGCGCCGCTCGACGCCACCGCGCTCCAGGAACCCGTGGCGGCCGCGAACGCCAAGCGCATCCCCATCGTCATCTTCGACTCCCCCCTCAACGGCGAGGCCGGCAGGGACTTCGTCAGCCTCGTCGCCACCGACAACAAGAAGGGCGGCCAGCTCGCCGGCGATGAGCTCGCGCGCCTGATCGGCGGCAAGGGGAAGGTCGTCCTGCTCCGTTACACCGTCGGCTCGGCCAGCACCGAGCAGCGCGAGGCGGGCTTCCTCGAAGCCATGGCCAAGCACGCCGACATCCAGGTGCTGGAGAAGAACCGCTACGGCGGCGCGACCGTCGGCGAGGCGCAGCAGACCTCGGAAAACCTGCTCGACAAGCTCAAGCAGGCGGACGGCGTCTTCTGCCCCAACGAGAGCACCACCCAGGGCATGCTCAACGTCCTCCAGGCGAACGGCCTGGCCGGCAAGGTGAAGTTCATCGGCTTCGACACCTCGCCGTCGCTGGTCGACGCGATGCGCAACAACCTGATTCACGCCACCGTCGCGCAGAACCCCCGCAAGATGGGCTACCTGGCGGTCAAGACGATGGTTGACCACCTCAACGGCACGCAGGTCCCGCCGTCGGTCGACACCGGCTGCGCCCTGGTGACAAAGGAAAACCTGGATACGCCCGAGATCAAGTCGATCCTGCAAGGGCCGTGAATTGAAACGCACGATGAACCGACGAAGCATCGAACCGCAGATGAACGCAGATCAATGCGCCTTATCTGCGTTCATCCGCGTTCATCTGCCGTTCCAGCGAGTGAAGACTGATGTCTGAGCGGCTGAAGATGGTCGGGGTGCACAAGCGCTTCGGCGCGACGATCGCGCTCGGGGGCGTGGACCTGCACGTCGCCGCCGGCGAGGTCCTCGCGCTCGTCGGCGAGAACGGCGCCGGCAAGAGCACGCTGATGAAGGTGCTCTCCGGCGCGCACCTGCCGGACCAGGGCGAGATGTGGCTCGACGGCAAGCCGTACCGCCCGCGCAATCCGCTGGACGCCCGCCGCGCCGGGGTGGCGATGATCTACCAGGAGCTCTCGCTGGCGCGGCACTTGTCGGTGATGGAGAACATCCTGCTCGGCATGGAGCCGACGCGGGGGCTGCTGCTGGACTGGCCGCGCGTCCGCCGCGTCGCCGCCGACGCGATGCAGACGCTCGGGCGGCCGGACATCCCGCTGCGCACGCCGGTCGGCGAGCTGTCGGTGGCGGAGCAGCAGCTCGTGGAAATCGGCCGCGCCGTCGCCAGCGATTGCCGCGTGCTGGTGCTCGATGAGCCCACCAGCAGCCTGACGAAATCCGATATCGTCCGCCTGTTCGACCTCGTCCGCCGGTTGCGCCATCAGGGGCACGCGATCATCTACATCTCTCACTTCCTGGAAGAGGTGAAGGAGATCAGCGACCGCTTCACCGTGCTGCGCGACGGCAAGAGCGTTGGCGGCGGCTCGACCGCCGGGGCGAGCAGCGAGCAGATCATCACCTTGAAGGTCGGCCGCGAGGTGGAGGACCTTTATCCCCGGTCGCAGCGGCAGACCGGCGAGGTGATCCTGGAGGTGAAGAATCTGTCCGCCGCCGCCGCCCCCGAGCCGTCCGCGCTCGGGATCCGCGAGCCGGCGGCGACGGCGTCGTCCGGAACCGCCCAGGGGACGATCAAGTCCATCCCCGCCGGCGCCGACGGCTCGCCGGTGGCGGAACCGGACAGCGTCGCCCCCGGCGTGCGCCTGCGCAGCGCGTCGCTCACCCTCCGCCGGGGCGAAGTGGTCGGCATCGCCGGCCTGGTCGGCGCGGGGCGAACGGAATTCCTGCGCTCCGTGTTCGGCCTGGACCGCGTTCGCGGCGGCGACATCCGCATCGCCGCCTACACCGGCCCCGCCTCCCCCGCGCAACGCTGGGCGCAGCGCGTGGGGATGATCAGCGAGGACCGCAAGGCGGAGGGGCTCGCCCTCTCGCTCAGCATCGCCGACAACCTCACGCTCTCGCACCTGCCGACCTTCACCACCCCCGCGAAGCAGGCGCGGGCGTCGGATCGCTGGATCGCCAAGCTGAAGATCAAGTGCCGAACGCCGCACCAGACGGTCGGCGACCTGTCCGGCGGCAACCAGCAGAAGGTCGCCATCGCTCGCCTGCTGCACCACGACGTGGACGTGCTGCTGCTGGACGAACCCACCCGCGGCATCGACGTTGGCTCAAAGGCGCAAATCTACGAGGTGATCGACGAGCTGGCCCGGGCCGGCAAGGCGGTCATCATGGTCAGCAGCTACCTCCCGGAGCTGATGGGCACCTGCGACCGCGTCGCCGTCATGTGCCGCGGCGTCCTCGGCCCCGCCCGCCCGATCTCCGAGCTGACCGAACACAAGATCATGGCGGAGGCGACGGGAGCGGGGTGAATGAGGACAGACAGGAAGGCACGAAGGCACTTAGGCACGGAGGCACGAAGGGAGTGAGAAGGGGAACAGAGGCAGAAAGTGAATTCACTTCCTCCCTCCATCCCTTTACCCCACTTCGTGCCTACGTGCCTTCGTGCCTTCGTGCCTAAGCAGTTATCATTCATCATTCATCATTCAGCATTTCAACAACATGACCCTCCCCCTCGAATACTCCGGCCCTCACGTTCGCTCCGCACGGTTCAACTGGGGCGGGGTGCTGTCCAAGCTCGGGCCGCTGATCGGGCTCGTGTTCGTATTCGGGCTCTTTACCGTGCTGTCCAAGGTCGTGCCGGACGCGTCGCCGTTCGCCACCACCGACAACATGCAGCTCATGATGCGGCAGACCAGCGTGGTCGGCATCGCGGCGCTGGGGATGACGCTGATCATCATCAGCGGCGGGATCGACCTGTCGGTCGGCTCCAACATCGCCCTCTCCACCATCGTGATTGCCCTGACCCTGAACGGCTTCGAGGGGCGCAACGGCGCGGTGCCCGCGCTGGCGGGCATCGCCACGGCGGCGGCGGCGGGGCTGCTCATCGGAACGCTCATCACCGTGCTGCGCCTCTCGCCGTTCATCATCACGCTGGGGATGTGGGGCTCGCTGCGCGGGCTGGCGACCGGCGTGGCGGGCAACCAGTCCGTCTATCCCAACCCGCCCGGCGCGTGGCGGCAGACCTTCCTGTCCGGCCTGATCAGCAACCTGCCCGAGAACCGCCAGTGGATGGTCTTCCCGCCCGGCGTCTGGCTGATGGTGGTGCTGGCCGTGCTGACCGCGGCGATGCTGCGCTACACCCGCTTCGGCCGGCACATCTTCGCCATCGGCTCCAACGAGCAGACCGCCCGCCTGTGCGGCATCGCCATTGACCGCACGAAAATCCTCATCTACGCCCTCGCCGGCGCGCTGGTCGGGCTGGCGGCGGTCCTGGAATTTTCCTACGTCAGCATCGGCAACCCGACGGGTCGGCAGGGGGCGGAACTAGACGTGATCGCCGCCGTCGTGATCGGCGGCGCGAGCTTGTCCGGCGGGCAGGGGTCGGTTTTCGGCTCGATCATCGGCGCGCTGATCATGACCATCGTCGCCAATGGCTGCATCAAGCTCGGACTGCAAAACTGGGTGCAGCAGATCGCCACTGGCGTGATCATCATCATCGCCGTCGGCCTCGACCGCCTCCGCCACCGGCGGGCGGCTTGAGCGCTCCGCCCGCGAAGCGCGCCATCGACAGGAACCCGATCGGCAGCGCGCTCGCCTTGTTCGTCACCAGGTCCGCCAGCGCCTCGCCGATCACGCTGCAAAACTTGAACCCGTGCCCGCTGAAGCCGCAGGCGAAGGTGACCCGCGGGCGGGACGGGTGGCGGTCGAGGATGAAGTGGTGGTCCGGGCTCATCGTGTACATGCAGGTGCGCAGCGACAGCAGCGGCCCGTCGGCGGCCGGCAGGATGCGCCGCAGCGCGGGGCGGAAGTCGCCCTCGTCGCCGGGCCTCGGGCGGCGGTCGATCGCGTCGGCGTCCGTCGCGGGGCCGGGGCCGTGGTGGGCGATCTTCAGGCCCGGCACGTCCGGCGTCACGGGAAAGCCGTAGTAGAGCGTCCCGTCGCCGTTGTCGATCGCCCAGACCGGGAAGCTGCCGAGCCGGAACGGCTCGCGCCGCAACGGCTGCACCCAGCCCATGACTTGGCGCGTGACGATGAGCGGGACGCCGAGGTCGGCGATCAACTTGCCCGACCACGCCCCGCCGCAGAAGAGCAGCTCGTCCGACTCGTACGTGCCGCGCGGGGTCGTGACGCGGGCCGCTCGGGCGTCGGTCTCCCACGACGTCACCGGCTCATTGCCGTGGATCGTCGCGCCGTCTCGCATCGCCAGATCCGCGTGCGCCGTGATGCACAGCTCCGGGACCAGGAAGCCAGCGTCGCGCTCGAACAGGCCGACGTGATCGTCGGGCACGTGGAACTGCCCAAAGCGCTGGCGAAGGTCACCGCGGTCGTGCAGCGCGTGCGCCAGGTTGTGGGTCCGACACGACCGCAGCGACCCCGCGACCAGCTCGCCGTCCGCTCGGCCCAGATACAGCCCGCCGGTGACGTGGAGCAGTTTCGCGTTCGCGTCATCCTCCAGTTGCTTCCATAGCTCGAACGCGCGGCGGAGGAGCGGGACGTAGTCCGGGTGCTCGTAGTACGCCGTGCGGATCATCCGCGAGTGGCCGTGCGAGCTGCCCAGCGCGTGCGGCAGGTCGAACTGCTCGAGACCGAGCACGCGCGCGCCGCGGCGGGCGAGGTGACGGCACGCGGCCGAGCCCATCCCGCCGACGCCGATCACGATCACGTCGAAGTGCCCGAGCATGCGTCGCGGTTATACTCCCCCTCGATGGGCGACAGAAGGAGGCGAAGCGGCCCTTCCCGACGGTGGCCGGGGCGACTGAGCCGCGCGGTGGCGTGGCTGCCGGCGCTGCTACCTGCCGCCTGCGCCAGCGGCCAAGCCGCGCCCGCGCCGGCGACGTTACCGGCGGCCACGCGCGCCGCGACGACGCGGCCGGCCACGCTCACCTTCCGCGGCTGCCACATCCTCGACCCGCTCACGCGAGACCAGCACGGCCGATCGTTCGCCATCCGCGGCCTGAGCGGCATCACCTATGACGCGTCCACCAACGCGCTCTGGGCAGTGATGGACAACTCCGACAAGCTGGTGCGGATCGACGCCGCCATCGCCGCCGAGGACGGCGCCCTCGTCTTCGCCCGCCCCGCCAGCGGCGTCACGTTGCAGCACAAGCGCGACTTCGAGGGCATCTCCGCCGCCGGCAATCGCGGCGGCAGCGTCTTCCTCAGCGAAGAGGACGGGCCGGGCGTCCACGAATATCGGTTGAGAGACGGCCGGCGCGTGCGCTCGCTGCCGACGCCGGAAGTTTTCCTACGCGGGCGGACGGTGGGCAATCGCGGGTTCGAGTCGCTGTCGCTCTCGCCGGACGGGCGGACGCTCTGGACCGCTAACGAGCACGCGCTGACCGTGGACGGCTCGGCGCGGACGCCGGTCGAGCCGATCGGCGCGACCACGCGCGTCCGCCTGCTGCGCTACGCCCTCGATCCCGCTACCGGCGAGGCGAACCCGTCGGCGCAGTTCGTCTACCAGACGAGCGGCGTACACGAGCTCGCGGGCTTCAACAGCCTGAGCGACCTCGTCGCCCTGCCCGACGGCCGGCTGCTCGCGCTGGAGCGGTCGGGCGGGAAGAACCTCGTGCAGCGCGCGTCGATCCGCACGCGGATCTTTCTGGTCGAGACCCAGCGCGCGACGGACGTGAGCGGGCCGCCGTTCGACCGCGGCCTGGCGGACCAACAATACGCGCCGGTTCGCAAGACGCTGCTGTTCGACGGTTTCGTTTGCGATGCCGACGGCGAGAACCTCGAGGGCCTGTGCCTCGGGCCGCGGTTGGGGCGCGGGCGGTGGGCCGTCATTGGCGTCGTCGACGATGGCGACGGCCCGCTCCGCGTCAGCCGGTCCCGCGTCGTCTCGTTTGAGTTGCGGTTAGGCGGCGACTGATCGCGTGGCTGCTCGAATGCTTGTCGTCTTGCCGGCGGATCGCCGCGACGGGCTGGCGGTCCGTGCGACCGCGCAATGGGCTGGCACCGGAAGCGCGGTTCGGTGACACTTCGAAGGCGTATGGCCAAGACGTCCGCCGCCACTGGCGCCGCGCCGCCGCGCGGGAAACAGAGGTACCAGTTCGACCCGATTCCGATGCTTGATGCCGCGGCCCGCGTCACCGTCGGGCGGGCGCTGGGCGCGCCGCCGCGGGCGCCGGACGCGCTGCGGGCGTGGCAGCGGACGGCGCGCCAGGCGCTGGCGGAGCGGCTCGGGTTCCTTGACGAAAAGCCGGTGACGCCGCGGCCGCGGGAAATTCATCGCGTGGATCGCGGCGCCTACGTCCGCCACAAGATCGTCCTCCGCACGACCGCGCGCTCGGAACTGCCGCTTTACCTGCTGATCCCCAAGCCCGCCAACGGCAAGCCTCCGCGCCCGCGTCCGTGCGTGCTGGCGTTGCACGGGCACGGGTACGGCGCGAGGGACGTTGTGGGCCTGTGGGAGGACGGCTCCGAGCGGCTCACGCCCGACGGGTACCACAAGGATTTCGGCTGCGCGCTCGCCAAGCGCGGCTTCGTCGTGGCCGTGCCGGAAATCTCCTGCTTCGGCGAGCGGCAGATGGAAGCGCGGCAACAGTTCGGCGGGGCCGGCATGTCCGCCACGTGCCACAACGTCGCCACGTACGCCATGATGCTCGGAAAATCCGCCGCCGGCCTGCGCGTGCTGGATGCGATGCGGGTGGTGGATTACCTCCAGGCGCGCAGGGAGATCGACGGCGGCAACATCGGCGTCATGGGAATCAGCGGCGGCGGGATGCACGCCCTGTTCTCCACCGCGATCGACGAGCGGATCCGCGCGAGCGTGATCAGCGGCTACTTCTGCGACTGGCGGCACAGCATCCTGTCGCTCTTTCACTGCACGTGTAATTTCGTGCCCGGCCTGCTCGAACTGGGCGAGCTGAGCGACCTGGCCGCCCTGCTCGCCCCGCGCCCGTGCCTGGTGGAGCACGGCCTGCGCGACACGATCTTCCCGATCCATCACGTCAAGCGCACGGTGGAAAAGGCGCGCCGCGCGTGGCAGACCTTCGGCGCCGCCGACCAACTGCAAACCGACTACTTCGACGGCCGCCACCGGATCAACGGCGAAGCCGCTTACCCGTTCCTGGCGCATCACCTCGGCCTATGACGCGTCGCCGACTCACGACGAGCCGCGACTCGCGCAGCGCCCGCGCGGCCGCCTGCGCCCCGCGAGTGACGAGTGGCAAGTGACAAGGGACAAGTGACAAGTGACCATGACCACAACGAACATCGCCATTGTCGGCCTGGGCATGATGGGCCGGACGCACTACGAGGCGTACCAGGAGATCGAAGGGGCGCGCGTCGTCGCCGTCGCCGACCGCAACGCGCGCCGCGCGGCCGGCGACCTATCGAACACCAGCGGCAACGTGCTCAAGCCCGGCCTTGACCGCCTGCCGATGGACCGCATCCGCGGGACGACCGACGCGAGGGACGTACTGGCGATGGACGACGTGGACGTGGTGGACGTCTGCGTGCCGACGACGCAGCACGTTGAGATCGTCACCGCCGCGCTGCGCGCGGGGAAGCACGTGCTGTGCGAGAAGCCGCTGGCGCGCACGAGCGCCGAAGGCGAGACCATCGCCGCCGCCGCCCGTTCCGCCAGTGGTATCTTTATGCCCGCGATGTGCATGCGCTTCTGGCCGCAGTGGGCGTGGCTGAAGCGGGCGGTCGTCGATTGCCGCTACGGCGCGGTGCGCTCAGCCACGTTCCGCAGGGTGGCGCAGATGCCTGCCGGGTGGTACGCCGACGGCGCCAAGTCCGGCGGCGGCGCGCTCGACCTGCACGTGCACGACACCGACTTCGTGCAGCACCTCTTCGGCATGCCGCGCGGCGTATCGTCGCGCGGGTACAGCATGACCAGCGGCGAGATCGACCACATCTCGACGCAGTTCATCTACGACGACGTCCCGCTGGTGATCGCCGAGGGCGGGTGGTGCCTGGCCGATGGATACGGGTTCACGATGCAGTACACGGTCAACTTCGAGCGCGCCACCGCCGACTTCGAGCTGTCGCGCGACCAGCCGCTGCGGCTGAGCGAGCAAGGCCGCACGACCGCGATCGACTGCGGCCCGGGCTTTGGGTACGTCCACGAGCTGCGCTACTTCTTGGACTGCGTTCGCAGCGGCGAGCCGCCGACGGTCGTGACCGCAGACGACGCCGTGCGCACGCTGCGACTGGTAGAGGCGGAAGTGTCCAGCGCCCGAAGCGGTCACACCGTCCACCTGTGAGCCGGCCAGAGCGGTGCGCGTTCGGGTGTAGCGTCGGCAGCAGGAGTTGTGTTCTCCCGAGGCGTACTCGCGAGGGATCTCGGGATCACGAGCAGTTCTCCAGCCCGAGATCCTTCGCGAGTACGCTCAGGATGACATTGCTGGCGCCTGTCCGTTACACCCAATGGCGCACGGCTCTAATGATCGGGCAACACGCCCGCCGTGCCCCGCGCCCCGGGCGAAGCGCCGAAGCCACGACGTGACGTACTTCTTCGCTTTCTTATGGGACCGGGGAAGCCTTCCGCCCCCGCGATCGCCGGACGTTTCATCGTTTGCGCCCGACCGGCCGATATCAGAGTGGCCCGCTCATATCTTGCGGGCTGAAATCAACGCGGTTGCCGTCATGGAAATTGACCCGACGTACCTGGCCTTCTCGTTCGCCTTCAGCGCCGCCGGCTTTGCCTTGTTCCTTCGCGGGAAGAAGACCCAGCAGACGCCGCACCTGCTGGCCGGCATCGCGCTGATGACCTGCTCGTTCTTCATCACCAACGTCGTGGCGATGACGGCGGTCTGCCTCCCGCTGGCGATCGCGCCGTTCTTCGTCCCGGAGGCGTGAGACCCGCCGGCGGATTGGCCGCGCGCTCGCGCGTGCCCCGCGCCCGCAGCCCCGGCGCGCGGGCCAGTTCTACCCGCCGCAGCGCAGGTTCAAACGCCGCGCTCAACCACTGAGATATAAGCCTTCTTCGTTCCGACCGATCGCACGGCTAGATCGTCGTCACCGCGTGCCTCGCGGGCGGATCGCTGGCGGGGAAGGATTCCATCGACGCCTCGTCCACGTCGTCCTCGGGCACCTGCCGGGCCGGCATGGCGTCGTTCTGGAACGACGGCGTCTGCGTCCGGTCCTGCCGGTCCATGCACTGCGGGCAGGCCTGGGCGACAGCGTTCATCACCTTCCGCCACGGGTTGCGACCGGTCATGCCGTGATAGATCGCGCTGCCGCCCACCGCGGCCAACGCGAGGCCGACGACCCCGCGCTTGTGCAGCCCGACGGCCGTCAAAAACGCGCCGCCGATCAGGCACATGGAGCCGTCGCGCGTGGCGGCTGGGTTCTTGGGGACGATGACGTATTGGTCGCCAACTTTCTTCGCAACGTAAGTGGGGGCTGCCATTTGCGTTCTCCTTTGCCAAGGGCGAAGCGGTGGATGCAAAGACCGGGCCAGCGGTTGCCCCGAGCCGCTTCTCAGGATTCTCAGCACGGGGAGCGGGCTCGACCGCGTCAACTCCGACACCACCGCTGCCACATCGACCGGTAGAGCGACTCCACGTCCCGCGCAAAGCCCGCCGCATCCATCAGCGGCGAGGCCCGCATTCGGTCCCGCAGCGTCGCCCTGAGCCGCCCCAGCCTCGGTAGATCCTCCGCGAGCGAGCGGGCGATCTCCACGTACTGCTCCGGCGTGCGCGCCAGCAGCTCGCGGTCGAGCCCGAGGTTTGCCAGCAGGCTCTCGCCGCCCCGGCCGACGCTGGTCGGGCCGCGCAGGCTCACCACCGGCACGCCCATGAATAGAGCGTCGCAACTGGTCATGTGCCCGTTGTAGGGGAAAGGATCGAGGGCGACGTCCATCTCCTGGTGCTGGTGGAGGTACTCGCCGCGCGGCCGGCGCGACGTGAAGCGCAGCCGTGCGGGATCGACGCCATGCGCCGCGAACATCTCCCGCAGCCGCCGGCCGGGGTCGCGCCGCTCCGTCACCGACAGCACCAGCCGCGACGCCGGCACCGCTTGCAGCACGCGCGCCCACAGCGCGACGACCGCCTCGGTCACCTTCGTCGGGTTGTTCAGTGATCCGAACGTCACCCAGCCGTTCCGCCCCGCCGGCAGATCGCTGACGGGCGGCGCATCGGGATCGTCCGGGTAGCACCAGAAACTGTGCGGCAGTCGGACGAGCTGCTCGGCGTTGAACGCCTCAGTCTCGCCCGGCGGGTCGAGGAAGCGGTCGGTGATGCGGTAGTCGATCTGCCGCAGGCCGGTGGTGGCCGGGTAGCCGATGAACGTCGCCTGCACCGGCGCGGGCCGGAGCGCGAAGACCCGGAGACGGTTGCGGCTCATGTGCAGCGTGAGATCGACCAGGACGTCGATGCGGTGCTGGCGGATCAGCTCCGCCAACTGGTGGTGCGTCAGGCCGGCGGTCACGTGCCACTGCGCGCCGGCGGCGCGCAGCCGGCGGGCGATGGCGTCGGAATGGACCGAGTCATCGTAGAAGATCACCTCGAACCGCTCGCGGTCGCCCCCCTCCACGATCGGCAGCATCGACCGCCCCACCGGGTGCTCGCCGAGGTTGGGCGAGACGTAGCCGACGCGCAGGCGGCGTGCGGGATCCCGGTCGTTCGCCTGAGATCGCGCCGCGACGCCGACTGCGGCAGGCGCGGACGGCAGCGGCCCAGCCAACGACTCAGGTGCGTGCGACGCCGCGGATGCGACGGAGGGCGCCGACGCCGCGCCTGACGCCGGCGCCGCAGCGCCGGGTGGCGTGCTCGCCTCCACTTGCTCCGCCCAGCGCCGATGCTCGGCGTGGATCGCCGCAGCGTCCAGCGCGGGGTGAAAGTGCGTTAAGTAGAGCAGGTTGCTGGGCGCGTACGGGTGGTTCAGATCAGTCGCCCGGCGGAAGGCGGCGATCGCCTCGTCAAGCCGGCCCTGCTCGCGGAGGGCCTCGCCTGAGTTGTTGTGCGCGTCGGGCGATCGCGGGAAACGCTGCGCCGCGACGGCCGCCGCGACGGCGGCCTCGTCGCTGCGACCGTCCATCAACAGCGCCGCCGCCAGGTTGACGTGCGGCTCGAGGAAGCCCGCGTCGAGCCGGGCCGCCGCCGCGAACGCCTCGGCCGCCTCGCCCGGCCGCCGCAGCGCCAGCAGCGCGTTGCCGAGGTTGTGGTGATACTCCGCCTGCGCCGCGTCGATCGCGATCGCCCGGCGGAACAGGTCGATCGCCGCCTCGTGCTTCCCCACCTGCTGCGCCACGATGCCGAGCAGGTGCAGCGCCGCCGGGTGGTTCGGCACCCGCGCCAGCACCGCGCGGTACGCGCGCTCCGCCTCCGCCAGCTTCCCCTGCCGGTGCAGGGCCAAGCCGCGGTTGAGCGCGTCGGTAAAAGCAGGATCGGCGGTCATGGCGGTGCGTGGTGGCGCGGCGCGGTGTCGTGCGGTGGGTACAGCCTGCCCGAGCCGCTCCTCGGCGCCGCGCGGAAGATCGGCGGGTTGGGGTTGCGCCCCCGCGCGCCGAGCGCAATCGTCCGTAAACCGGCCGTGACCCGCGGCGGCGCCGTCACCCGTGCCGATCCTCCATCCGGGTCATGAGCTGCGACGCGGCCGCGGCGGCGAGGCCACCGAGCGTGTAATAGGCGATGGTCATTCCCTTCACCCGCGGCGTCAGCCCGCGGGGGGCGCGGCCGAGCCCGAGCACCGGCGGGAGCAGCACCGCCCCGACGCCGGCGAGCAGCCCCAGCACGAGCCCGCGTCGCCACGCGCGTGGGCCGGTGCCGACCAGCGCGTAGTAGAGCGAGTTGCTCGCCAGGTCGCCCCCGAGGGCCATGCGGTGGAGCGTGCGCCGGTGCGGCGGCACGCGGCCGGCAGCGCGGAACATGGCCGCGATCCCGCGCTCGCCCAGCACGTCCATGCGCGGCGCGCGGGTCGTCAGCCGCCGCGTGGTCTCGTGGATCGCCGTCACCGCCACCGCCCCGGCCATGCCGGCGGCCAGCGACGTCGCCATCTTCTGTGCCTGATCGGTTGCCATGCGTGCGAAGGTATCGCGCGCGGGCGCGACGGGGAACGGCCGGCGTGATGGGGTTGCCGTTGATGCGCTCGCCGCGCGTCCGCTACCGCCACGCCGGCACGGCCACGTCGGTCATCATCAGCACGCCGGGCGGCGCCTTGAGCACGCGCGGGACGGCGTTGACCAGCGACGCAACCGTGGCGTGGTCGCCGGCGACGCCGCCGTTCAGCCGCATCTCCAGCGGCGGCTGGCCGGTGATCTTGACGGCGTCGTGCGGGTCGCGCGCGCCCAAGTACATCTTCAGGTCCATGTGCACGCGCTGCGCGTCGCCGACCCGGCCGACCACCTGCTGGTGGATGCCGCAGCACTGGCCCTTCTTCACGCTGTAAAACTGCGTCGTGATGTCATACGCGGCGACGACCGGCTCGAACAGCTCGTACGTTTCGGTGAACTGCCACCCCATGGCGTGGCCGATCAGGGCGAGCGATTCGAGGAATCCGGCGTGGCCGGCCTTTCCTTCCGCGAAAAGGCGGCGCATTTCATCCGGCTGCAGGCCGGAGCCGATCTTCTTCTGGAGCGGCATGCGGCGCGTGGAGGCGTCCACCACGCGCTCCACGTAGATGTGATCCACCGTGCGCGACACGCCGGTAAGGCAGACCGGCAGCACGTCCATCACGAAGCCGGGGTTGACCCCCGTGCCCAGCACCCGCGCCCCGGTGCGCCGACAGAGCGCGTCCAACGCGTCGGCCAGTTGCGGGGCGCGGAAGCGCGGGACGAGCAGCTCCTCGCACGAGCTGACCACGCTCACCCCGCGCTCCGCCATCGGCGTGATCTGCCCGATCGCCACGTCCGCCTTGGAGCCGGCGGTGTGCAGCACGACGTCCGGCTTGGCGCGGTCCGCCAGCTCGGCGAACGTCGCATGCACCCCCGCGCCGCCGAGGGCGGTGACGCCGGTCACGTCGGCCAGCGTCTTTCCGGTCTTCGCAGGGTCGATGTCCACGCCACCGACGACCTCGATCCACGGCTTCTCGGCCGCCAGCTTGATCGACTCGATCCCGATCGGCCCCAGGCCAAACTGCGCGACCTTAATCTTCACGGTCTTCTCCATTAGCACTGATCCGACCACGAAGTCACGAATCGCACGAAGCGGGCCACCTAGCCCTCCATCGCGGCGCACTGGTCGAAGCGAGGAAGAGCCGTGCAGCACGGCGGAATTGCTTCGTGCCTTCGTGGCTTCGGTGGTCCATCTTCATCCCACGAACTCGTTGCCAACCTTGCGAGCGCGTACCGGCTTGTCGAGGTTGATCCCGAGCTTCACCCCGACCTCCACCAGGATGTTCCAGCCGGCGGCCATCATGACGTAGGGTTGCAGCTCGCTTGCGGGAACGACCACGCCGGGGAAGCGCGTCGGCGCGGTGGAGACGGTGATGACCGTCAGGCCGACGCCGGCGACCAGCACGTCGTGGAACTTGCCCAGGCTGTCCTCGTACGGGTCGATCCAGATGACGACGTCGTCGGCGCCCATGACTTCTTCGATCCCGTGGACGGCGTAGGTGCCTTCCAAGAAGTCGCTCTTCTTGCGGGTGATCTCGTTGGTCTTCAGCGCCAGCTCCTCGGCGACGCCGTCGTTGCGGCCGGCGAAGTAGATCGTGCCGGCGCGGGCGATCTTGTCGACCAGCGCCGGATCAATCGGCACGGTCAGCGCGGCGCGGACGTCGTCGGCCAATTGCCTGAGCCGCTTGCCGAGCAGCGGGATGCCGCACGCGTGCTCGAGCATCGCGTGGTAGAACAGGGCCTGCTCGACCACGCTCTTGGTCGCGGCCACCGCGCCCTCGGGGCCGCACTTCAGCACGTAGCACTTCTCGGCCAGCTCGGCGAGCCTGCCGCCGTCGGCGGCGGCCGTCAGGCCGTATCGGTGGGCGTTCCCCTTGGATTTCAGATCCTGAAACAGCTTGATCACCTCCGACGTTTTGCCGGAATTGGAGGCGGCGAAGACGGCCCAGTTGGCCAGGTCGTATTCCTGCGCCTGCCGCCCCGCCTCGGTGTGCAGCGCGATGGGCCAGTTCATCCGCCGGGCGGTGGCGATCGCGTTCTTTGCGGGGAAGATCCGGCTGGAACCCTCGCCGGTCAGCAGCAGCCGCCCCACCTGTGCGATCGCCCGCCCGGTGTCGCGCCCCTGGTCCGCGGGAAAGCTCGCGATGACATCGACGGTCGCGAGCATGTCGCGGACGAGGCCGAAGCCGGCGTACCTGGCGTCACTGAGGTTCATGCGGCGTATCTTCGAA
Organism: Tepidisphaeraceae bacterium; assembly: GCA_035634055.1. Taxonomy (GTDB): domain Bacteria; phylum Planctomycetota; class Phycisphaerae; order Tepidisphaerales; family Tepidisphaeraceae; genus JAICTV01. Next base: position 18,221 of record DASQDR010000158.1, read on the forward strand.
GTAGCGCGAGGCACGTCAAGGATCGCGACCCGGAGAGGAACGGCGCGGCGCGAACCTGCGCGGGCGCCGGAAGCTGAACCGGGGGAAAGAACGCCGCTCACGACGCCGCGCCGCGCGACGCGACACGACACGACCCGCGCCTTAACCTGCGGCGCGGTCGCAGCGGTCGAGGTGCACCGCCAGCAGGGTGACGTCCGCCGGGGTGATGCCGCTGATGCGAAGCGCCTGGCCGAGGCTGCGCGGGGTGAACTTGGCGAGCTTCTGGCGGGCCTCGTTGCGCAGGCCGAGCACGCGGGCGTAGTCGACGCTGGCGGGGATGAGCTTGTCCTCGAGCTGCGCGAAGCGCTCGATCGCCTTATCCTGGCGGGCGATGTAGCCGGCATACTTGGCGCGGATCTCGACCAGCCGGCCGACGTCGCGCGGCACGGGCGCCAGAACCGGCACCGCGCGGACCAGGTCGTCCCAACTGCTCTCAGGGCGGCGGAGCAGGTCGAACGCGGTGGCGTCACCGACGCGGGCGGACCGCAGCGCCGCGACCGCAGCATCGATCGCGTCGCGCCGGGCGGTGAAGCGCGCCATGCGGCCGTCGCCCACCAGGCCGATCGCGCGGCCGATGGGCGTGAGGCGCTCGTCGGCGTTGTCGGCGCGCAGGTGCAGGCGGTGCTCGGCCCGCGAGGTGAACATCCGGTACGGCTCGGTCGGCGGCTTGGTCACCAGGTCGTCGATCAGCACGCCGATGTATGCCTGATCGCGGCGGAGGACGAAGTCGCCGTCGCTGCTCGCGCCCGCGGCGCCACCCGCGCCCTCCGCGGGGCTGCCCGCGGTGCCGCCGGCGGCCCCACCACGGGCCGCGTAGCGCGCGGCGTTAATGCCGGCGATGAGCCCCTGCGCGGCCGCCTCCTCGTAGCCGCTGGTGCCGTTGATCTGCCCCGCCAGGAACAGCCCGCGCACGCGCTTCGTCTCCAGCGTAGCGCGGATCTGCGTCGGCCAGACCATGTCGTACTCCACGGCGTAACCGTGGCGGAGGATCGCGGCGCGCTCCAGGCCGGGGATAAGCGCGATCACCTGCTCCTGCACGTCTGCCGGCAGCGAGGTGCTGATGCCGTTGCAGTAAATCTCGTCGGTCTCCAACCCCTCCGGCTCGAGGAAGATGTGATGGCTCGGCTTGTCGGCGAAGCGAACCACCTTGTCCTCGATGCTCGGGCAGTAGCGCGGCCCGGTCGAGGCGATCTGGCCGGAGTACATCGGGGCGCGGTGGAGGTTGGCGCGGATGATGTCGTGGATCGCCTCGTTCGTCGCGCCCAGCCAGCAATGCACCTGCCGGAGCGCCGGGCGGAACGGTTCGGCCGCGTACTCGTTGAGGAACGAGAACGGCGCGGCCTCCGCATCGCCTGGCTGGAGTTCGAAGCGGTCGAAGTCGATGGTGTTACGGTCGAGCCGCGGCGGCGTGCCGGTCTTGAGCCGCCCGAGCTCGAGTCCGAGCCTTTCGAGACAGCCGGAGAGGCCGCGCGAGGCGGATTCGCCGACGCGACCGCCCTCAATCTGTCGCTCACCGGTGTGCATGAGCGCGCGGAGGAAGGTGCCGGTGGTGACGATAACCGCGCGGCAGCGCAGTTTGCTTCCGTCGGCGAGCGTCACACCCATGACGCGCCGGCAACCCGTGGCATCGCGGCTGCTGGCGCCGTTTGCGTCCTCTGTCCCTTTGTCGCTTCGTCGCTCCGGCGCTCCGTCGCTCTCCGCCTCGATCTCCGCAACTTCACCGCGGACGATCTCCAGGTTCGCGCACGTCGCCAGCAGCCGTTGCACTTCGCGCGCGTAGCGATACTTGTCCGCCTGTGCGCGCGGGCCCCACACGGCCGGGCCCTTGGAGCGGTTGAGCATGCGGAACTGGATGCCGGTGGCGTCGATAGCGAGGCCCATCACGCCGCCGAGGGCGTCGATCTCGCGGACCATCTGCCCCTTGGCCAGCCCGCCGATGGCCGGGTTGCAGGACATCGCGCCGATCTTGTTCGCGTCGAGGGTGACGAGCGCAACGCGCGCCCCGAGGCGCGACGCCGCCCACGCCGCCTCCGCGCCGGCGTGCCCGCCGCCGATCACGATAATGTCATAGTCGCAGTTCACGTCTGAATTCGAGGGAGTCAACGCGACGCAGGGGGCAGAGGACGCGGGGCACCAGCGATCCGCCGCCGTGCGCCTGCCCCTCGGCCCTCGCGGTGCTTCGCACCAATCTTAGGCCCCGACGATGTGATCCCGCCGCCCGCTGACGCCGCGCGTGGCGTTGCGGGTGTCGACGATCAGCTTCGCGTGGTCCGCGACCATCTGCCAGTCGTACACCTTGTGGTGCGTGGCGATCAGCACGCAGTCGTAGCTGGCCAGCGCTTCCGCGGAGAGGTCGATGCTCTTCATGTGCAAATCGTGGTGGCGCATCTTGTGGGTGGCCGGCACGTGCGGGTCGTGGTAGTCCACGTGCGCGCCCAGCTCCTCGAGCTTCTCGATCAGCTCGAAGCTGGGGCTCTCGCGCACGTCGTCCACGTCCGGCTTGTAGGCCAACCCGAGCACGAGGATGCGGCTGCCCTTGAGCGCCTTGCCGCGATCGTTCATTGCGAGCAGCGTCCGGCGGACGACGTACTCCGGCATCATCCGGTTGATCTCGCCGGCCAGCTCGATGAAGCGCGTCGGCAGGCCGACCTCGCGCGCCTTCCACGTCAGGTAGAACGGGTCGATCGGGATGCAGTGCCCGCCCAGACCCGGGCCGGGGTAAAACGCCTGGAAGCCGAACGGCTTGGTGCTGGCGGCCTGCACCACTTCCCAGATGTCGATGCCCATCGCGGTCAGCACGACCTTCATCTCGTT
>DASQDR010000159.1:0-31235 GCA_035634055.1 Tepidisphaeraceae bacterium
TGCTCATCCGCCAGAACTGCTCGTACGGCAGCTTGCTCGGCGGGACGACGCGGTAGACCTCGGCCACCAGGTAGTGGTAGGTGAGCAGCTCGTCCACGCCCCAGAGCAGCAGCCCGTTGGGGTCGGGCTTGCCCGACCGCCCGCCCATCGGAGTGCCGAAGCTGGGCGGGTAGAGGTGCGTGTGCATGTCCACCACCGGCTGGCGATCCAGCGCGGCGCGAACGGTCGTGCGGATCTTCTCGACAGTGGCGGCGGGAACGTCCGGGGTGGCCATGTCTCCTCGCTTCCGGTCTCGTCAGCCTGCACGCGATTGCGCCACCCCCTGCGCGACGGGCGGCGAGGGTTTGATAGTACAAATGTGGGCTGGGGATTCCACCGCGAGACCCGCCGCCCGGCGGATCGGGACGAGCGGCGACAACGCCACCGGCGGGGCGGCCGTACTTACGGACATGATCTCGCGCCGCCGCCTCGTCGCCACCGCGATTGCCATTGCCGCGGCTTCGGTTCCGGCCAGCTTCTCGCTCGCCGCCACGACTTCGCCTTCAACGTCGCCCGCGCGTGCCGCGGAGGCGTTGCGCGTGATGACGTTCAACATCCGGTTCAGCACCGCCCCCGACGGACCGGACGCCTGGCCGCTCCGCCGCGAGCTGCTGATGCGCACGATCGAGGCGTACCGCCCGGACCTGCTCGGCATGCAGGAGGTGCTGCCGGACCAACTCGAGGCGCTGAAGCAGCGCCTCAAGGGACACGCTGCCGTGGCCGTCGGGCGCGACGCCGACGGGCAAGGCGAGATGTCCGCCCTGCTGTTCCGCTCCGACCGGTTCGAGAAGCTGCGCGACGGGACCTTCTGGCTTAGCGCCACCCCGGACGTGCCCGGCAGCAAGGGGTGGGACGCCCAGATCCCGCGCATTGTCACCTGGGCCGAGCTGCGCGACCGCGCCGCCGGCGGGCGGGCGCTCTTCGTCTTCAACACCCACTGGGACCACCGCGGCGCGCGGGCGCGGGCGGAGTCGGCGAAGCTCATGCGGCAGCGGATCCGCGCCATCGCCGGCGACGCTCCCGTCATCGTCACCGGCGACTTCAACGCGCCCGATGGTTGCGACCCCCACCGTGACCTGACCGCCGCGGCCGGCGAGTGGCGCTTGACCGACGCCTACCGCGCGCTTCACCCGCAGCGCGCGGCCGACCAGTTCACCTTCCACGCCTTCACCGGCCGAAGCGACCGGCCACGCGTGATCGATTGGATATTGCACTCGCCGCACTTTCAGGCCCGCGCCGCGACGATCGACCGCACGAATGAGAACGGTCGGTACCCGTCGGATCATTTCCCGGTGACGGCAGAACTGATGTGGACGGCGCAAGCGCCGCCGGCGACGCGGGCGCGGTAGCGCGCGGGCAACGGGCGGTAGGAGAGGCGCAGCGAGCCGCTCGAGGTCACCGCCCCTTGTCGCTGCCGGCGGCGCGGCGGGCGGGGTCGCGGACCGAATACCACGCCTGCCACGGCGCCAGCGTTTCCACGTGCCCGTCGCAGAACAGGACGTTCGCCCCCGGGCGGTTCATGTCGTAGAGCCGCCCGTGGCGGTAGTAGTCCATGTCCCCCTTCTTGTTGTAGCCGGGCGGCAGGGTGTAGAGCGTCGGCCCCGGGTCCAGCGCGCTGAGGCCGCCCCACCCGTTGGCGTCGGCGATCAGCGCGCGGTTCGCGGGGTTCTTGAACTCCACCAGCTTGAAGTACCGCCCGTTCGGCGTCGCGGCGGTGATGCCGGGGCTGCGGTAATAATTCAGGCCGTCCGGCTCAAGCGGTTCCAGTGGCGCGACCGGCAGCGCGGTCATCCCGTAGCCGGTTGACGTGTTGTACCCCAGGCTCGTTGACGCCATCTTCTCGAACGGAAACCGCGGGCAGCCGACGATGATCGATCGCTCGAAGTCCGGGTGGTTGGCGATCGTCGGGGGCGTGCCGGACGCGGGATAGTTAAACACGTACTTCGCCAGGTGGTCGTACCACGGCACGTACACGCCGGCCGGCAGGCGCGTCTGGTAGGTGGGCACCGCCCCGCGGTTCTCGTTGGCGTACAGCACCACGGCCGCGCCGAGCGAGCGCAGGTTGGCAGCGCAGCGGACGCTCTGCGCGCTCCGCCGCGCCCCCGCCAGCGCCGGCAGCAGCACGCCCATCAGGACCGCGATGATCCCGATGACGACCAGTAGCTCGACCAACGTGAACGCTCGACGGCGGGGCATCAGGGCTGCGCTCCAAGGGGTGCGAGTCAACTTCTAACCCATCCGCCGGCCGCCGGCTAGCGGGTTTCACGCCGGAACGGCACGATCGTCCGCGTCGGCGGCGCCGTCTGGACGGGCGGTTGCGCCTGCGCGGTCCGCCGCGGGCCGGTTCTCCGCGCATTTTGACACCCCACCCCCCTTCCAGTAGCATCCCCCGCCCCAAAACAGAGGAGTTTTCGCGATGGCTGAGCTGAAGATGGTCTACGAGAACGACGCCCCGCTGGATGCCCTTAAGGGCAAGACGGTAGCCATCATCGGTTACGGCTCGCAGGGCCACGCCCACGCCCAGAACATGCGCGACAGCGGGCTGAAGGTGATCGTCGCCAACCGCCGCGAGAGCGCCAACGGCCGGCTCGCCATCGAGCACGGCTTCGACCCGATGAGCGTCGAAGACGCCGTCAAGCAGGCGGACCTGGTCATCATCACCCTGCCCGACGAGGTCCAGCCGGAGGTCTACAACAAGTCGATCAAGCCCAACCTCCGCAAGGGCCAGGCCTTGGGCGCGACGCACGGGTTCAACTTCCACTTCAAGACCATCGAGGCCCCCAAAGACGTGGACGTGCTGCTGATCGCCCCCAAGGGCCCCGGGCACCTCGTCCGCAGCGAGTTCGAGAAGGGCGGCGGCGTGCCATGCCTGCTGGCGGTCTTCCAGGACGCCACCGGCAACGCCCGCAGCATCGGCCTCGCCTGGGGCAACGGCGTCGGCGGCGCGCGGTCCGGCATCATCGAGACCACCTTCAAGGACGAGTGCGAGACCGACCTGTTCGGCGAGCAGGCGGTGCTGTGCGGCGGACTCGCGTCGCTCATCAAGGCGGGATTCGAAACGCTGACCGAGGCGGGCTACCCGCCGGAGATGGCCTACTTTGAGTGCGTCCACGAGGTCAAGCTCATCGTCGACCTGATCTACCAGGGCGGCCTGGACTACATGCGCTACTCGATCTCCAACACCGCCGAGTACGGCGACCTCACCCGCGGCCCGCGCGTGGTCAACGCGCAGGCGAAGGCGGAGATGAAGAAGATCCTCGGCGAGATCCAGTCCGGCCAGTTCGCCCGCGAGTGGCGCGCCGAGTACGAGGGCGGCCTGAAGAACTTCAAGCGCCTTTACGAGTCGGACAACAGCCACCCGGTGGAGGTTACCGGCCGAAAGCTGCGGAAGATGATGCCGTGGCTCAAGGCCAAGGAGCCGCCGAAGGCGTCGTAGGTCCCTCGCAAGCGGTTCGCCCAATCGGGACCGGTGCGCGCTCGGCTGTAGCGTCGGCAGCAGGAATTGTGTCGCCCCGAAGCGTCCTCGCGCGTGTCATCCGAGCGTTCGCGCGCGTGTCATCCCCGAGCGTTCGCGCGTGTCATCCCGAAGCGCACGAGCGACGGATCTCGGGCCGGGGTGCGACTCGCCATCCCGAGATCCCTCGCGAGCACGCTTTCGGGATGACACCGTTCCTAACTGTCCGTTACATCCAATTGCGCACCACTCTGGCGGCGAACGCGCGGTCCGCCCCTACTTTTTTGCGCAGCCGCCCCTCACGTCCCTTGGTGAGGATCAGCTCCTCCGCGCGCCCGTGCGTCAGGCGGGATCATATCCACCGCCGCCCCACGGGTGACAGCGGCCAATGCGCTTCACCGCCATCCAGCTCCCGCGCCACGGGCCGTGCTTGTTGACCGCGTCGATGGCGTACTGGCTGCACGTCGGGTGGAACCGGCACTGCCCGCCGATCAGCCGCCCGAGCGTGACGCGGTAGAGCAGGACGAGATGGACGAGGAGCCAGGTCATGGTTCGACGCCGCCGCCGCTCGCCGGGGGTTGCGGGCGCAGCGGCGCCACCTCGCACCAGACCGGCAGGTGATCCGAGCCACGCGCGGTGGTGGCGACGCCGCCGGCGACCCAGCGCAGGTCGCGCAGGAAGATGTGGTCCAGCCGCATCGCCGCCGGTCCGCTGCGGAAGGTGACGGTGTCGCCGTGACCGGTGGTGGAAAGGCCGGCATCCGCCATGGCGCGAACCAGGCGGGCGACGTGCCGCCCGTGCGTGCGCAGCCGCCAGAGCAGGCCGGTCGGGTTGAAGTCCCCCGCGACGATCGCGGGGCGGTCGCAGCGTGACAGGTGATCGAGCAGGCGGGCGACCTGGGCGTCGTTGCCGGCAGGGCCGGGCGCGGAAGAGAAGAGGCCGGGCTCGTGATCCGTGTTGACGACCGCGACGTCGCCCGCCCGCGGGTGATCGATGAACGCCGCCAGCGCGACGCGCCGCTTCCCTTCGCCGCCGAGTTCCCAGACGGCCGAGCCACGGATCGGCAGGCGGCTGGCGACGACCTGCCCTTCGCACGTCCACCCGCCGGGCCGGCGCCCGCCACCGCGCCCGCCGCCCCCGCCCGTTGAGTTAACCGCGACGGCGCGCAAGTGCCATGTCCCCGGTGGCAGGATCCTGGCCATCGACTGGCGGAAGGCATCGCGGTGCCTCTGGACATCTTCCTCGTCGTCGTCCCGCTCCCCCGGCCGCGGCACCGGGACCTCCTGCATCGCCCATACGTCCACGAACGCCAAGCCGGCCAGGTCCGCGCGCAGGGCGTCCGGCTCGAGCATCTGGTGCAGGTTGTACGACGCGACGACGAGTCCCCTGCCCCGCGACGCGGTCGCCATCGCACCGCGCGGCGCGGGTCGACGCACCTCGACCTCGTACGCCTGCGCCGCCAGCTCGAACGTCCCGCGCCGCCGCTCGCCCGCGCAGCCGCCGGCCAGCAGCAACATCGCGATCAGGAACAACCGGCGCGGCGGGCGACTCATGGCGCCGCCTCCGATCGGCGCTCCCACTCCTTGTGCAGCCGCACCATCGTGTGGCTGAGCAGCCGTTGATACTCTGCGAGGATGAGCGGCTCGTGCGGGCGGACGACGATCACCCAATCGTACGGCCGCGGGAAGTCGTGCTGCATCAGGCGGAACGCCTCGCGCAGCAGCCGCTTGATCCGGTTGCGGCGCGGCGCGGTGCCGACGCGTCGCCCGACGCTCAGCCCCAGCCGCGGGCCGGCGTGATCGGTCGCCCGCGCGTAAACCACCAGCGGCCCGCGCGCGTGCTTCACCCTGGCGTCGAAGACCGCCGAGAACTCGAGCCGGCCGCGGACGCGGCGGCGCTTCGGGAAGGTGTGACGTGCCATGTTTGCCGATTGTCCGATCGCCGCCGCCCGCACTATACCCGCTCGTTCGCAGCGCGCCCCGCAGGAGCGGCACGCCCGCCCCACCGCCCGCGCCGCGCCCGCCTGCGGGCACGGCCACGGTGGAGCAAGACGAGGAACCGCATGAAGGAATGGATCACCGGCATCATGGATTCGCTCGGCTACGCCGGGCTGGCGCTGCTGATGTTCCTGGAGAACATCTTCCCGCCGATCCCGTCGGAGCTGATCATGCCGCTGGGCGGGTTCACCGCCGCGCGCGGCGACATGACCCTGCCGCTGGTCGTGCTGGCCGGCACCGTCGGCTCGGTCCTCGGGCAGATCCCGCTCTACTACCTCGGCTACTGGCTTGGCAAGCAGCGGCTGGTGCGCCTGGCGGACAAATACGGTAAGTGGCTCACTGTCAGCGGCGAGGAAATCGAGAAGGCGTCCGCGTGGTTCTCGAAGCACGGCTCCAAGGCGGTCCTCTTCGGGCGGCTGGTGCCCGGCGTGCGGTCGTTCATCTCCATCCCCGCCGGCATCTGCGGCATGAACTTGCCGAAGTTCCTGCTCTACTCCGCCATCGGCATGGGCGCCTGGGCGGGCGTGCTCGCGTACCTCGGCCACCTGCTGGGGAAGAACTACGAAAAGGTCGAGCATTTCGTGGGCCCGGTCACCTACGTGGTCATCGGCGGAATCGCCGCCTGGCTCGTGGCGTGGGTGGTCATCAGGAAGCGGAGGCAGGCGGCGGAGGGGCGGGGGTGAGGGGGAAAGAGAGCGACGAAGCGACGAAGCGACGAAGGGGGAATGAACGGGCGTTCGCGCTGGTGCGCATCGCTGGGAGAGGGAACCACCGGACGGCTCAGTGCACGTCTCTCAGCGCGAGCCAGCGTTCGGCATCCAGGGCGGCCTTGCACCCCATGCCGGCGGCGGTAATGGCCTGCTTGTACAACGGGTCGGCAACGTCGCCGGCGGCGAAGACGCCCTCCACGCTCGTGGTCGTGCGGAACGGGTCCGCCAGCACGATGAACCCCTTCTCGTCCACCTTGAGTTGGTTCTTGAGGAACTTCGTGTTGGGCGTGTGACCGATGGCGACGAACATGCCGGCCGCCTCGACCACCTTGGACTCGCCGGTGCGAACGTTCTTCACCCGCGCCGACTGCATCCCCTTCTCCTCGTCGCCGATGACCTCCTCGACCACCGAGTCCCACAGCGGCTTGACCTTGGTATGGCTGAGGAGGCGCTCGGCCATGATCGGGCTGGCGCGGAGCTTGTCACGGCGGTGGACGAGGTAGATGTCGCTGGCGAACTTGGTGAGGTAGTGCCCCTCCTCCGCCGCGGAGTCGCCGCCGCCGACCACGATCAGCGGCTTGTTGCGGAAGCGCGGCAGCGCCCCGTCGCACACGGCGCAGGCGCTGACGCCGCGGTTCTTGTACTGCTCCTCCGAAGCCAGCCCCAGGTAGTTGGCGCTGGCGCCGGTGGCGATGACCACCGCGTGCGCTTCGACCGTGGCGCCGGCGGTGTCCTTGATCACGAACGGGCGGCGCGACAGGTCGATGTCGACGATGTCCTCGGTCACCACGCGCGTGCCGAAGCGGGTGGACTGCTCGCGCATCTTGAGCATCAGGTCCGGCCCGAGCACGCCGTCGGGAAAGCCGGGGAAGTTCTCCACCTCCGTCGTCCAGTTCAACTGCCCCAGCGGGAGCGTCCCCTTCAGGCGGTTCTCCTCGGTGATCGCCCCTTCGTAGACCAGGGGCTCGAGGTTCGCGCGAGCGGCATAGATCGCACACGTCCACCCGGCGGGGCCGGAACCGATGATGACCAATTTCTCTGCCATACGCCGAGGATTGTAGGCAATGCGCGGGAACTGTCACCGGCCGGTGGCACGCCGCCTGCGCCAGCGAGCGGCGACGCGAGTTGACCTGCGTGGCAAGGGCTGCCGGCCGTGTCAAAGGGCTCAGGGCAGCAGAGCCTCGCGGCGTCGTCCAATCCTGGATGTGAGCGGAAGCCGCGGGCCGCGGCGGGTTATGGGCCGGCGGCCCACGCCACGAAGGACGGACCGGCAACCGCCGCCTCGTCAGCCGCCGTTCTTCCACTGGCCGTTGTGGCGGAACCAGGCGTGCGCGGCGGGCTTGTAGGCTTCCAGCACGCGCCGCCGCTGGTCGTCGCGCAGGTCGGGCAGCGCGTGCGGGGCGAAGTAGGCGACCTCCAGCGATTCGTCGTCCGCCACGCGCAGCGTACCGCCGACCGGGCGGCAGAGGAAGGTGATGCTGGTGTAGACCACCAGGTCCTTGTTGGGGTACTCGATCTCCGGCGAGGTGTAGACGCCGATGATCCGCTCGGGCACGACGTCCAGCCCGGTCTCCTCCTTCGCCTCGCGCACGGCTGCGTCGGCCGGGTCCTCGCCCGGGTCCACCGCCCCGCCGATCGTGTACCACTTGCCGTCGTCGCTGGAGCGGTGCAGCAGCACGTGCCCGCGATCGTCGATGATGATCGCGCTGATCGCCGGCAACAGCAGCAGGTCGTGCCCGATCTTCCGGCGGACGTGGCGGATGTAATTGGAGATGCCCATGGGGGAAAAGTGCTGAGTCCCGAGCCAAAGAGCGCGCGATCGAGCCCCTCCGTTGTTCAGCACTCGGAACTTGTTTCCTCAGCCCGCGACGATCGCCGCCACCGCGTCGCCGACCTGGCTGGTGCTGGCGGTGCCGCCGAGGTCGCGGGTCTGGTTCTTCTTGTCCGCCACGACCCGGGCGCACGCGGCGTTGATCGATTGAGCGGCGTCCGGCTGGCCGAGGAAGTCGAGCATCATCGCCACCGAGAGGAACGTGGCGATCGGGTTGGCGTACCCCTTGCCGGCGATGTCCGGGGCCGACCCGTGCACCGGCTCGAACATGCTGGCCGCCTGCCGCGTCGGGTTGAGGTTGCCGCTGGCCGCCATCCCCATGCCGCCCTGGATGGCCGCCCCCAAATCCGTGATGATGTCGCCGAACATGTTCGTCGTGACAATCACGTCGTACACCTTCGGCTTGGTCACCATGTACATGGTGCACGCATCGACGTGATGGTAATCCGTCTCGATGGCGGGAAACTCGCGCTTCACTTCCTCGAACGCGCGCTGCCAGAGGTTGTGCGCGAAGCGCAGCACGTTGGTCTTGGCGACCAGCGTGACCTTCTTGCGGCCGAACTTCTGCGCGTACTCGAAAGCGTAGCGGATCGCGCGCTCCACGCCGTGGCGGGTGGTCACCTCGATTTGGTTGGCGACCTCGTTCTTCGTCCCCTTATAGAGGAAGCCGCCGTTCTGGCAGTAAAGTCCCTCGGTGTTCTCGCGGACGATGACCATGTCGATGTCGCCCGCCTGCACGTTCGCCAGCGGCGTCGGCACGCCGGGCAGCAGCTTCGTCGGGCGCAGGTTGATGTACTGGTCGAGCTCGAAGCGCATCTTGAGCAGGATGTCGGTCTCGATCAGCCCCTGGGGGATCTGCGCGTTGCCGCGCGGGTCGGCCCCGACCGCCCCGAACAGGATCGCGTCGTGCGCCGCCAGCTCCTTCAGCGCGCTGTCCGGCAGCGTGATCTTTTTCTCGAGGTAATACTCGGCGCCGAAGGGGTAATCGGTGGTGTCGTAGGTGAAGCCGAACCGCTTCGCCGCGACCTTCAGGACCTTGAGCCCTTCGGGAACCACTTCCTTCCCGACGCCGTCGCCGGGCATGACTGCGATCTTCATCGGACCTCTCCTGCGGGCTGGCCGCGCCCCTGCGGAAATCGCGGGCAGGCGACCATACGGCAAGGGTTCGATGAGTTCAAACGTTCGCCCAGCGCTCCAGGACCGCCCCCGCGTTCGCCTCCGGGTCGGCGTCCCCGCGCAGCCAGGTAACGTCCGGGAACCGGCGGAACCATTTGATCTGCCGCCGGGCGAGCTGGCGGGTGCCGATCTTGATCTGCTCGACCGCCTCGTCCAGCGACATCCGCCCGCGCACGTGGGCGATGAGCTCGCGGTAACCGGTCGCCTCGCCCGCCGTCTGGGACAGTTCACCGAAGCGCTCGAGCAGCGAGCGCGTCTCCTCCAGCCAGCCGGCCGCGATCATCGCCTTGACGCGGGCGTTGATCCGGCGGTTGAGCGCGTCCTTCTCCCAATCCAGGCCGAACCAGATCGCGCGGTGACGCGCCTTCGGGTCGGCCCATTCGGTCTGGAGGGACGAGATCGGCTGTCCGGTCATCTCGAAGACCTCCAGCGCCCGGAGCAGCCGCTTCGTGTCGTTAACGTGGATCCGCACCGCGGCGGCGGGATCGACTTCCGCCAGCCGGCGGTGCAGCGCCTCGTTGGGCTCGCTGCGCAGCCGCGCGCGGATGGTGTCGCTGGCGGGCGGCCCCTCGAACAGCCCTTCGAACAGCGCCTTGTAGTAGAGCGGCGTGCCGCCGGTGGCGATGAGCGGCACGCTGCCCGCCCCGCGAGCGGCGGCGCCCGCAATGGTCGCATCGGCCAGCTCGACGAAGCGAGCGACGGTGAACGACTCGTTCGGCTCGACCACGTCGATCAGGTGGTGCGGCACCCGCGCCCGCTCCGCCGGCGTCGGCTTGGCGGTGCCGATGTTCATGTGCCGGTAGACCTGCATCGAGTCCACGCTCAGGAGCTCGACAGCGGCGGCCGCGCCCCCGCCCGCGGTCGCGCCACCACCGGCGCGCTCGGCCACGCGCAGCGCGAGGTCGCTCTTGCCCGACGCCGTCGCTCCGATGATCACCAACAGCGGTCGTCCGACTGCCATCACGACACCGACTGCCAATCTTGCAGGAGCCACGAAAAACGAGCGAAAACGGTGCTGGTGCAAGTGGAGCAAAAGCAGCCACTTGCGGGGCCGCCCGCGCGGCGCGCGCTGGCACAGGGTTTGAATTGAGGCCAGGCGGCAGGCGGAAACGGGATCCGCCCTTCATCCGATAACCCGAGCGAATTGAGGAGGCTCATCATGGCGTTACCGACCCGAGTGCAACGCGGGCAGGACTCCTTCGAGTTGGCCCAGCGCGAGTTCGATTCCATGCTCAACCGCTTCTTCGGCGGCCGCGAGGCCAACGGCGGCGGCGGGGGCAACGGTGGCAACTTCCTCGCCCCCTACTGCGTCGATGTCCGCGAGGACGGCGACCACCTCTACGTCGAGGCGGAGCTGCCCGGCTTCAAGAAGGACGAGATCGACATCACCCTGGAGAACCAGACGCTGACGATCTTGGCCGAGCGGCGCGAGCAGGCGGGCGGCGGCGAAGGCGCGCCCAAGGGCGAGCACCTGCTGCGCGAGCGACGCTACACTCGCTTCCTCCGCAGCTTCACCCTGCCGCCGACCGTCGACGAGCAGACGGTGAACGCGAAGCTGGCGGACGGCGTGCTCACCGTCACGCTGAACAAGCGCGAGGAGACCAAGCCGCGGAAGATCACGGTGTCGTAACCGACGCCGGCGCCGGCCGATTCTCCAACCTCTCGATCGACGCACCGGAAGCGGGCGCCGCAGCGGCGTCCGCTTTCTCGTGCGCTGCCGGCTCGGCCCGCCGTACATCGTAGATCAGCAGCCGCTGCGTCAGCGGGCGTAGCACGTCTGCCACCGCACGCTGGTGCAGCGGGTGCTGGTCATAGGCGCGCAGGGCGGCCTCGTCGGTGAACGTCATCACCACGGCGATGTCGAAGCTGGAGTCCACCACCGGCCGCGGCGACGCGATCGCCGGGCCGGCCGCCACGGACACCACGCCCGGGATCTGCTTCAACGCGTACGAGGCGTCGATCAGCCGCTGGCGGTCGATCTCATTCCCCGGATCGTTCAGCCAGCAGAGGACGACGTGGATGACCTGCGGCTGGGGCCTTGGCCGCGCAGCGCGGTGCGCGCATCCAAGGAACGACGCCCACACCGCGAGCACCAGAAGGATTCGCATTCAATGATCCCGTGGCACGGGCGGCCTCGCCCGTGTTTGAGCCGCTTCGCCGCGCGTGTCCGAGCATCTACGCCGCGCGTGTCTCATCCGCTCCGACACGGGCCGGCGGCCCGTGCCATGCCCGGCGCTCCGGTCGCGGCGTCAGGGGCGAGGCTGCTTGTTCTGGAGGACGATTGTGGCGTTGCGCTGGAGGACCGGCAACTTCACGCGCTTCATCGCGCTGTGGCGGAGGTGGGAACGATATTCCTCTTCGCCCCACCGCCGCACCTCGGCGGCGTCGAGCGTGCCGGTCTTGAAGCGTGGCTCCAGCACCGGCGCGATCGCCTCGGGGACCCTGCCGTTCCACGGGCAGACGTCCTGGCAGACGTCGCAGCCGTAAAGCCAATCCCCAAACTTTGATTGCAGCGCGGGATCGATCTCATCGCGATGCTCGATCGTCAGGTAGGAGATGCACTTCCGCGCGTCGAGCTGGTACGGCGCAGCGGGGTTGATCGCGCCGGTGGGGCAGGCGTCGAGGCAGCGGGTGCAGGTGCCGCAGCGGTCGACGCCCGGCTCGTCGTGCGGGAGGTCGAGCGTGGTGATCACCTCCCCGAGCAGCAGCCACGAGCCGACGACGGGATTGATCACGCACGTGTTCTTGCCGATCCAGCCGATCCCCGCCCGGGCGGCGAGCTCCTTCTCCATGATGGGCGCGGTGTCCACGCCGCAGCGCGTCGCCGCGTCGGGCGCGAGCTGTCGCATCCCGTCCGCCAGCGCGTAGAGGCGCGACTTGATGTGCTCGTGGTAATCGATCCCCAGCGCGTACCGCGCGACCCGGCCGTGGGTTGCGCCTTGATCCGCTGGCACCGGTTGCAGCGGCGCGTGGTAGTTGAGCGCGACGCAGACGACCGACCGCGCGCCCGGAAGATACGTGGCCGGGTCGGTGCGCTCATCGAACCGCCTGGCCAGGTAGTGCATCGTGCCCGCCTGCCCATCGTCGAGCCATTGGCGGAAGTAGTCGCGGTACTTGGATGGCGACGCGGTGGTGATGCCGACGAGATCGAACCCGATCGCGTGCGCCCGCCGCTTGATCTCGGCGCCGAGCTGGTAGCGGTCGAGGCTGCGCCCGGCTGGGTCGCGTGGCGCGGGCGTCTCGCCGGCGTGCCCCCCGCCCGGCAGATCATCGCCGCGCGCGATCGGGCTGGATGCGCACTCGACGTGGAGGTTGGAATCGTCGGTGCGGTCCATCAGCTCACAACGTCCGCCCGAGCCGCTCGCGCAGGCGAGCGCGTTCCTGCTCCAGGTCCACACCTGTGACGCTCAGGTTGATGGCGTTAGTGCCCATCGTGTTGAGCCGGCGGACGAGGTCGTTGATCTGCGCGACCAGCGTTTCCAGCCGCGCCTCGTCGCGCAGCTTGGCGAGCTGGTCCTTCAGCGAGTCCAGCGACTTCCGCCACTGCACCTCGTGCGGGGTGAAGTCGTTCTGGCGCATGATCTTCAGCGCCCACCACATCATCTTCGCGTTCTCGTCGGTGGGGATGGGCTCCAGATCGAGCGGCGCGCCCGCACCGGCGAGGTTGTCGAACTTCCCCTCCTGCATCGCCTCCTCGATCCGCCGTTCGGCGAGCCGGCGGAGGGCGGATTCGATATCAACGTTGCTCAACGACATGAGGGGATTATAGAGAGCGGCGATGACGTAATGACGAATCACGAAATCAGAATGACGAATCAAATCCGAAGTCCGAATGACGAATGGCGTCACCGCAAGGTTCGCCGCCTTCCCCTTCGACATTGGTGATCGGGACTTCTTTCGTCATTCTGATTTCGTCCTTCGTCATTCTCCCCTCACACCTTCACCCGCTTCCATCCGCCGTGCAGGAACCGGCCGTAGACGAGCATCCCGCGGAGGAAGAGGTCGGTCGCCAGGATGACCCAGATGATCGGCAGCGGCTGCTTCAGGTAGCCGCCGACGAACATGACGCCGCCCAGGCGGAGGATGAGGATGCTGATCATCGTGATGAGCATGACCGCCAGCGTATCTCCCGCGCCGCGGAGGGCGCCGCCGAAGATGATGGCGGCGGCGAAGCCAGCCTGGCAGAAGCCGGTAATCTGGAGGCAGCGCACGGTCAGGTCGCGCACCTGCGGGTCCTCCACCATCCACCGGGTCGGCACGTGCGCGAAGAAGATGAACAGGACGCCGACGAAGGTCATGAACCCCCCGCCGAGCAGGTAGCCGTAATAGGCGCTGCGCCCTGCGCGGCGCGGATCCTTCATCCCCAGCGACTGCCCCACCATGGTCGCCACCGCGATGCTGATGGCGAAGCCGGCCATGTAGCTGAGCGATTCGATCCGCACGGCGTTGATGTGAGCGGCGGCGGCGACGTTGAGCGGCTCGGTGCGGTTGACGATGCGGATGAGGGCAAAGTTCGCGATCCAGTTGACCGCGTCGGTCAGCCCGCTCGGCACGCCGATGCGCAGGATGCGCTTCATGTCGCGCCAGTGCGGCCGCAGGCGGTGCAGGTGCAGGCGGATGCCGCCGCGGCCGACGATCAGCACGACGACCTGCAACGTCCCGCCCGCCACGTACGCGACCAGCGTACCGATGGCAATCCCGGTGAACCCCATCGCCGGCAGCCCGAACAGCCCCCACGTGAGCCCGCAGGAGAGGACGACGTTGACCACGTCCACCACGATCATCGCCAGCGCGGGCGTGAGCGTGTCGCCCGCTCCGCGCAGGCAGGCGTTGGCGACGAACATCACCACCACGAACGGGACGGCCGCGCACAGCATCCGCAGGTAGCTCAGGGCGTAGTCGTGGGCGGCGCCGCTCAGGCCCATGAGGGCGGCGACGCCATCGGCGAAGACGAACAGCACCACCCCGAGCCCTATGCCGACCATCGCCGCGAAGAGCATCGACTGCCCGCAGGCGCTGTTGGCGCGGCGGCGGTGGCGCGCGCCGACCTCGCGGGAGATGATCGCGGTCGAGCCGGTGCCGATCGCGCCGGCGAAGAGCCCGATGAACCAGAAGATGTACCCGACGTTCCCGATCGCCGCCGTCGCCTCGGCGGCGCGGGTTGGCAGGTGGTTGGCGAGGTAAGTGTCCGTCAGCGCGACGACGATGTGCAGCAAGTGCTCGGCCAGCACCGGCAGCGCCAGCCGGAGCAGCTCGCGCATCAGGCCCGGGTAGCGCGGGGCGCCCGCGGCGAGCGGCAGCTCATCGCCGGAGGGCACAACGGGCTCGGCGACGGTCTGGCTCATGGTCGGCTTGCTCCCTCTCCTGGCACGCCGGGAGAGGGGACCGGACAGGCATCAGGCCGTTGCCACCTTCGTCAGCTTGCCCGCCTGGTCGCGCTTGAGCAGCGGCTCGGTGGTCGGCGTGCCGTCCCAGTCGAGCCAGCGGTAATTTTCGTAGTCGAACAGCCGGCACGTGCGCAGGGTGTGGAAGTAACCGCCGATCGTGAAGGGGAAGACGATCAGGTCGCCGGCGTAGGCGTGCTCGAGGTCCTTCTGCGCGTCTTCCAGGTTGTACAGCGGGATGCGCGGGTCCACGTGGTGGGCGGTGTGCTCCATGATGTTGTGCAAGATCAGCTCCACCGGCCGCGGCAGCTCGACGTGCACCACGCTCTGGATCTGCCCGGCGTAGAACGTCCAGTCCTTCTCGTTGCCGTACCACGGCACCTGCGGGTGCGTGTGGTGCTGGAAGACGATGAACCCCATCAACCAGTTCCACAGGACGAACGGGATGATCACCCCGAGCATCACCAGCGCGGCGGTCACGAGCCACCAGTTGCTCCCCAGGCCGGTGCGGTCGGTGAAGAAGGTGACGACCACGATCTGGAGGATGGAGAAGCCCACCACGCTCAGCCGGTCCGCCCAGAACAGGCGGTTGGTGGCGGCGGTCTTCACCTTCGCCTGAGTCATGCCGAACTTCACCCACATCTCGACCATGTAGTAAGGCCCGACGCCCCACCACGTGCGGTACATCCGCTGCATCCATCGCCCGAGCGGCGAGAGCGCGTCGTACTCGCTCTTGGAGAGCGGCGTCCAGACCAGGTCCTTGGACTTCACGTTGGTCCACCCGTGGTGAAGCCCGTTGTGGCCGTAGTCCCACACGGCGTAGGCGTGCCAGCCGGGCAGCATCGCCAGCCGGCCGAGCGTCTTGTTGACCCATGATCTCGGCGTCAGCGCCTGGTGGCAGGCGTCGTGGCCGATGATGAAGAGCATCGGGATCGCCGCCGTCAGCACCGCCGCCGACGCAATCTTCAGCCCCCACCCGTCCAGTGCCAGAAAGCCCCAGTACCCCAGCAGGTACGGCGCCATCGAGACCACGAAGAGCATCACGCCCTTCAGCATCGACTTGGCGCGGGCGCGCTCGTCGAAGTTGGCGCGGATCTCCTTGACGCCGGGGACGGTGACAATTTCGGGTCCAACGGATTGGGCGGAGGAGAGCGTCACGGGTAAATCTCGCTACGAGGGGTGAAGAAGTTTCACGACCGAACTGACCGACTCGCGCCGCCGACGCGACGCGGGCGGCGTGCGCGCGCGGGGAAGTGAGTCGGGTGGGGCTCGAACCCACGACCCGCGGCTTAAAAGGCCGCTGCTCTGCCAACTGAGCTACCGACTCGATCGAGCGAGCGCATCACTATAGGGCTCATCCGCCGGTCGCTCAACGTGTCGCCTTCGCCGCCTCGCCGCGACCCGCCGGGGCACCGCTGCGCGGCGAGCGCGAGCGGGCCAATGCGCCGGTCGGACCCTACAATTCGCCCATGCCGCTGGCCCACGATCGATGCATCTGCCTGCGTAAGGTGGAGTACAGCGAGACCTCACAGATCCTGACCCTCTTCGGCCGAGAGCACGGCGTCGTCAAGGTCATTGCCAAGGGCGCGCACCGCACCACCAAGGCCGGGGCGAGCAAGTTCGGCGGCGGGATCGATTTGCTCGACCTCGGGCAGGCGGTCTTCACGCTCGACCTCGAGAAGAACATGGGGACCCTTACCGAGTGGTCGCTGGCAGAGGGCCACCTCGAGCTTCGCCGCAACCTGCGCGCGATGTACCTGGCGCAGTACGCGGCCGAGCTGGTCAGCTTCCTGATCGAGGAGCACGACCCGCACGCCGACCTGTTCGACCGCCTGGAGCAGACGCTGCTGGAGCTGGGGACCCCGCGTCAGGAAGAAACGTTCCTCGCGTTCGAGCTCGACCTGCTGCGCGAGACCGGCTACCTCGCCGAGCTGGCCGCGTGCGTGTCGTGCAGCTCGACCTTGAGCGAGCGCGAGCCGGCCTACTTCTCCCCGAACCGCGGGGGCGTCGTCTGCCGCAACTGCGAGGGCGTCATCCCCGACCGCCTGAGCGTGGACCAGCGCCTGCTGCGCATGGTGCAAACGATGCTGCGGCTGCCGAGAACCGCCGGTCAGGCGCAACGCCTTCCGCGCCTCAGCCGTTACCAGACCGACCCGATCAACCGCCTGCTCGCCGGCCACGTCGAGCACACGCTACAGCGCCGACTCCGCCTGCCCGCGTTTGTCCTCGACGGTGGATGATGCGGGATTCCGAGGTGAAGACGTGACAGGGTGATCAAGACAAGCGGCTCCTGCGCCTTTGTCACCTTGTCGCCCCGTCACCCCGCCACCCCGGATCCCTCCACCCTGTCGATCCGCTTGTGACCGTCGGGCTCGCCGATACAATCCGGCGGATGCCCAAGGCGCTGCTGTCGGCCGTCGTTCTGCTCCTCGCGTGGTGCTGCGCCGGGCCCGCGCGGGCGGCGGAGCCGCGGACGTGGGAGTTCGCCGGCAACGGGCAGTGGCCGCAGGTTCAAGCGCCCGGCCCGACGACCGCCGCGTCCACCACCGCGCCGGCGGCGGTCTCGGCGCCGCAACTGGATCGCGCCGAAGCGCTGCTGACCGGCGGCTCCAACCGCGCTGCCGAGAAGCTCACCATCCGCTGGCTCAAGGCGAACAAACGCCACCCGCAGCGCGACCGCGCGCTCTACCTCGTCGCCCGCGCGCTCTACCAGTACGGCAACCGCATCCGCGCCTTCTACTACTGCGACGAGCTGCTCGACACCTACCCCGAGAGCCGCTTCTACTATCCCGCGCTCGAGCTTCAGTACGCGATCGCCGACCGATACCTCAACGGCTACAAGCGGCGCTGGCTCGGCGTGCCGACGTGGCACGCGTACGAGGAGGCGGTCGAGATGCTCTTCCGCGTGCAGCAGCGCTCGCCGGGCTCGCCGCTGGCGGAAAAGTCGCTGCTGCGGACCGCCGACTTCTACTTTGCCGATGCTCAGTACGACTTCGCCGGCGACACCTACGCCGCCTACATCCGCTCCTACGGCCGCAGCCCGGAGATCCCGCGGGCGCGATTGCGGCAGGCGCTGTCGTCGTACGCGCAGTTCCGCGGGCCGCGGTTCGACGCCACGCCGGTGATCGACGCCCGCGAGCAGCTTCGCTCGCTGGCGGCGACGTACCCGGAGCTCGCGCGGGAGGAAAACGTCCCGGCCCTGCTGGAGCGCATCGACCGCGACTTGGCCCGCAAGCTCTACCTGACCGGCGACTTCTACCGCCGGACCAACGAGCCCCGCGGGGCCGCCTATACCTTCAAGTACCTCGCCAAGGCGTTCCCGCAGATGCCCGAGGGACAGCGGGCGCAGGACGCGCTGCGCAAGCTGCCTCAGTGGGCGGTCGCGCAGGCGCCCGACCCGGCGGTGATGCCGGAGTTCGCACCCGGCACCCCGCCGCTCGAACCGCCGCGAATGGTGCCGGCCGAACGAACGCGGGCAAGGTAGACGGATTTCGCGATGCTGAACCGCCGGGATCATCTTCAATGTCGCTTGGGGAGCCTGCCTGAGCTTCCGGGGCAGCCAGCCGCTCCAGATGTCTCCAGCGCGGGTTGCGGGCGCAACCCGGCAAATCCGCCGAGCCCCCTCCTAGGGGTGATTCTCCTGCTGGCGCTGGCGGGCTGCGGGTACAACCGCGGTGACGCGTCGCAGGCGTCGACCACCGCCGCCAGCGGTGGCGCGGGCGGGTACCACTGGTCAAGCGTCTACCGTCAGGACGTCCGCACCGTGGCCGTGCCGATCTTCTCCAACAAGGACTTTCAGCGCGGCGTAGAGTTCAGCCTGACCAAGGCGATCGTCAACCAGATGGAAGCCAAGACGCCTTACAAGGTCGTGCCGCGCGAGCGGGCAGACTCGATCCTGGAAGGCGAGATCGTTTCGGTGCGCGTCAACACGCTCAGCGAGGACCGCTTCAGCGCCATCCCGCAGGAGCAGTTGCTCGACATCACCGTCAACTTCACGTGGAAGGATCTGCGCACGGGAAAGATCCTGGTCTCCCGCCGCGGCTGGGAGCAGACGGCCACGTATTACCCGACGCTGGGCGAGGGCAGGTTTACCGGCACGCAGTCCGCGGCGGAGCGGCTCGCCCTGGCGATCGTGCAGGAATTGCAGTCGGACTGGTGACGGCGGCGATGGCGGCGCCGGCGGCATCGGCCCACCCCCTCGCCCGCTCGTCCCATCGGCCACCGGCTGATAAGACGTAACGATCGCGCCGCCTGGGCTCACGATGCCGGGGGACGCGGCTTTTAGGCGTGGAAATTGCCCGGGACGCAACCGTATTATCTGTCGCGGCGTACCCGTTCCAGTAGTATGCATGGCGTTGCCCACCGACCCGTGTGGCGCCCGCTCGAACCGTAGCCTGACCGACCTCGCGCCGCGCACTCGTCCCGTAGGAAAGGGAGCGACATGTCCGAACAACGTCCCGACCGCCAGCCCAAGAAGAACGGCAGCAACCGGCCACCCGTCGCCAACGGCGGCATGCGCTTCGGTCGCGGGCTGTTCGGGTGGGTGCTGTTCATCGCGCTCGCGGTCATGCTGTTCATGCTGTTGAACAAGAACCAGGCACAGTACGCCCCGGTCGCCCTGAGCGACTTCTACAGCCAGCTCGAGCAGGACCACGTGGCCACCCTCACCATCGAGGGCGACAAGGTCCTCGGCGAATTCCGCGTGGAGCAGGGCGTCGGCCCCAAGGGGGAGAAGGTCGGCAAGTTCCAGACCGACCTCCCCACCGGCACCGCCAGCAGCTACGACTTCGTCAAGGACGTGCTGGCCAAGCGCGGCAGCGCCAAGGTGACGGTCGAGAACAACCAGAACCTGCTGCTCCAGTTCATCCTCCCGCTGATCCCCTGGCTGCTGATCTTCGGCTTCATCTGGTTCTTCGTCTTCCGCCAGCTCCGCAACAGCGCGGGCGCGGGCGGCATGCTCGGGAACTTCGGCCGCAGCCGCCACAAGATCACCTCCAAGGAACATACCAACGTCACCTTCGAGGACGTCGCCGGCATCGAGGAGGCCAAGGAAGAGGTGATGGAGATTGTGGAGTTCCTCAAGAACCCCAAGAAGTTCCAGCGCCTCGGCGGGCGCATCCCGCGCGGGGTGCTGCTGGTCGGCGAGCCCGGCACCGGCAAGACGCTGCTCGCCAAGGCGATCGCCGGCGAGGCGGACGTGCAGTTCTTATCCATCTCCGGCTCCGACTTCGTCGAGATGTTCGTCGGCGTCGGTGCATCCCGCGTCCGCGACCTGTTCAAGCAGGCCAAGGACAACTCGCCCTGCATCATCTTCCTTGATGAGATCGACGCCGTCGGCCGACGCCGCGGCAGCGGGTTCTCGTCCGGCGGGCACGACGAGCGCGAGCAGACCCTTAACGCCATCCTCGTCGAGATGGACGGCTTCGACACCAACGACCAGGTCATCGTCGTCGCCAGCACCAACCGCGTGGACGTGCTGGATCCGGCGCTCACCCGCCCCGGGCGCTTCGATCGCCAGGTCTACGTCGGCCTGCCCGACGTGAAGGGTCGCCTGGATATCCTCAAGGTCCACAGCCGCAAGGTAAAGCTCGGCCCGAACGTGGACCTGCTCCGCCTCGCACGCGCGACGCCCGGATTCAGCGGCGCGGACCTGGCCGCCATCATCAACGAGGCGGCGCTGGGCGCCACCCTTGCCGGCAAGGAGTACATCGAGCAGGACGACCTGGAGGAGTCTCGCGACAAGGTGCGCTTCGGCCGCGCCAACAAGAGCCGCGTGATGGACGAGAAGGAGAAGCTGGCGACCGCCTACCACGAGGCCGGGCACGCCGTCGTCCAATGGCTGCTCCGCCCCGACGCCGACCCGATCCACAAGGTCACGATCATCCCCCGCGGCCGCGCGCTGGGCGCGACCATGACCCTGCCGGAGAAGGACCGCTACAACTACTCCAAGCGCTGGTGCCTCGCGTTCATCAAGATGACCTTCGGCGGGCGGATCGCCGAGGAGATCTTCACCGGCGACATGAACTCCGGCGTCTACGGCGACATCCGCCAGGCCACCAGCATCGCGCGCAAGATGATCACCGAGTGGGGCATGAACGACCGCCTCGGCTTCGTCTTCTACGGCGAGGATGACAACAAGCCAAACTTCATGGGCTTCGGCGAGGCGCGCGAGTATTCCGAGGAGACCGCCAAGGTCATCGACGAGGAAGTCAAGAAGCTCATCGACCAGCTTTATGCCGAGACGCGGCAACTGCTCGAGGCCAACAAGGAGCGCGTCGAGGCGCTGGCCAAGGCGCTGATCAAGTACGAGACGCTCGACAGCCAGGACGTCGACCGCATCATGCGTGGCGACAACCTGACCAAGCCGACGGTCAGCGACCTGCTCGAGCGCGAGCAGCGCCGCCCGGGCACCGTCATCCAGCCGAGCGACGAGAAGTCCCAACCCGACATCCAGCTCGGCGGCGGGCCGCTGCCGGCGCCGGGCTGATCGCGGCCCCGTTATTTCAGGATCACCGTAGCCCCCGCCCCACCGGCGGGGGCTATTTTGTTGGCGCGGGGGCGACCATGTCGTCGCTCGTCGCCTGGAGCAGCACGGCGCCCGCGAGTCGAAGAACGGCGGCGGTGGCCCAGGCGGCGGCGGCCATCGACGCCGCGCCATACGCTGCCGCCACGATCAGCACCGTCCACGACCCGCGCAGTTCCGGCATGAACTTCGACACCACGAACCCCAGCATCGACGTGCAGACGATCAGGACGATCGCGAAGCACAGCAGCCGGAACTGCCACGCCAGCCGCGGGAGGGCGCACCGCTCCGACAGCCGGGCCAGCACCACGTAGAGCAGCACCGTTACGGGTAGCTCCGTCCCGATCGTCACCGCCATGAAGATCTTGTTGCTGTAGCTCTCCGGACCGTTGTAGCTGATGTGGGGATAGATGGCGGTGAAGGTGAGGGCCGCCCCGACCACCGTTACCGAAAGCGCTCGCACGGCCGCAGCCACGAAGGACCGTCGTTCGCCATGCAGCGGCATCGTGATCAGCCAGATGGCCAGGACGTTCAGCGCCAGGAGGGTGGTGCGAGCGACCAGTGGATCCCAGCGGTAGGTGAGCCTGTAGGTGAGGGCGGAGGTGCTGGCCCACATCTTCGGGCCCGGGTAGTTGACGAACGGCAGGTTGCCGGCGACGCCCTTACGAGCCGTAATCCACAGGGTCGATTCGTTGCCGAGCAGCATCACCACCAGCAGCAGGAGCAGCCCGCCGGCGACCAGCAGGGCGCGCCCCTGCCGCCCGCCCGCAAAGGCGGCCGCGGCGCGCAGCCGGCGCGTCCAGACCTTTCCGGACCGGACCGCTAGTTGCGCCGAGGGGAAGGCGATGCGGAAGTACGCCGCGGCGAGGCTGGCGACCGCCGCCGTCGCGGCGACCCCGACCAGCATCGCCACCGCCCCGTACGGCGCCGCGACCGCCAGCGCCAGGTGCTGCGACGGCTGCTTGCCGCGGATGCTGCCGATCCACCACTGCGCGCCCAGCAGGATCGCGCCGGCGAGGATGACCAGCGGCACCCACCACGCCAGCCGGTCGAACGTCGCGCGTCGCTCGCGCCCGGGCACCTGCCGCGCCAGCCGGCGGAGGTAAAGGTACAGCAGTGCCGCCGCCGGCAACTCCACCGCCCCCACCAGCGCCTGCCGGTACGGCGGCAATTCGCTCGGCCAGAATCCCTGGCTCGCCATCAACGTGCCGAACGCCGGGCCGAACAGCGCGACGCTCCCCCACCGCGTCATCAGTCGGAGCAACTGCTCGCGCCCCACGCGCGGCGACGGGCAGGGCGCGGTGATCAGCCAGATCGCCAGGAGGCTCAGCATCGCCGTGCGCGTGGCGGTCACGCCCGGCGCTTGCGGCCGCTCCCCGACCGAGCGCTGGAGCAGCGGCACCGCCCACAGCTTTGGCCCCGGCAGGTTCAGCAACGCGGCGCTGCCGCCAAAGCGATCAGCGGACGGCTGGATCAGCACGGAGCTGATGGCGATGGGCGTGAGCAGCACGAGCAGCAGCAGCCCGACAAAGACGCTGCGCCCCCACGCGACGTGCGGGCGAACGTCGATCGCCAGCGCGGCGGCGGACAAGTGCCCGCACTCGGGGCAAGGCAGCTCCGGCGGCAGCCCACGGAGCGAGTAGCCGCACTCGTCGCACCACGTCCCGCCGCGCGGGCGGGTGCGCGGGCGCACCGGGGGTAACAAAATCAGTTGCGACACGAAACGCCTCCTTGCGTCAGGTATCGAACGCGGTCGAACGCCAGAGATGGGATGAACGCGGGGGAATTTACCACCCGCTTGCGACCGCGGCGACAACGCTAAATCTGCGCGTGGCACCCAGCTTCTGAATCGCCGCAACCGCTCGCACGGAGCCTGCGTGTTCACCCCGTCCCAAACGGGACGGCCCGCGGACACGCATGTGACCACTTAAGGCAACCCAGCGCACCAAGCGACCGCGCCATTGCCGGCCGGCCGTCCCGAATCGGGGACACTTTCGTCCTCCGTGGCCGAACGTACAATCCGCCCGTCCCCGTCACCTCGAACCGGAGAGAGAGCCCGCGCATGAATTCAGAGCCGCAGCCGTCGCGTCGTTCCGTCCTCCAGACCGCCGCCGCCGGCGCCGTCGCCCTGGCCGCCGGGGCGCCCATCGTGAAGGCTTCCATGAAAGCTGAAACACAATCGACCGTAATCGGGACCGGCGCGCACACCTACGAAGTGGTCCCCGGCTGGGGCGCGCTGCCGGAGGGGAAGAAGTTTGGCAACACCCACGGCGTGTGCGAGACGGAGGACCGCCGCATCTTCATCCACAACGCCTCGCCCACCGGCGATTGCGTCTGCGAGTTCGACGCCGACGGCAAGTTCATCCGCTCCTGGGGCCAGCAGTTCAATCCCGGCGCGCACGGGATGCAGGTCCGCAAGGAAGGCTCCGAGGAGTTCCTCTACTTCGCCACCACTGGCAACAAGAAGGTCATCAAGACGAACCTCAAGGGTGAGCACGTCCTGGACCTTGGCGTGCCCATGGAAGCGAAGAATCCCGCCGGCGAGCCGTGCTACAGCGAGAAGAACCCCAAGTACTCGCCGACGAACATCGCCTTCCACCCCACCGACGGCTCGTTCTACGTCGCCGACGGGTACGGCTCGAACTACGTCCACCACTACGACAGGGACGGCAAGTACCTCCGCACCTGGGGCGGCACCGGCACCGGCGACGGGCAACTGAAGCAGCCGCACGGGATCTGGGTCGACACGCGCGACGCCAGCAACCCCCGCGTGCTCGTGGCCGACCGCGCGAACGTCCGCCTCCAGTGGTTCACGCTCGACGGCAAGTACCTCGCGCAGGTGCGCGAGGAGCTGCGCTTCCCCTGCCACTTCGACCAGCGCGGCGACGAGATCCTGATCCCGGACCTGCACGGCCGGCTGACGATCTTCGACAAGGACAACAAGCTCGTCACCCACCTCGGCGACAACCCTGACGCCGCCAAGCGCGGCAACAACGGCGTGCCGCAGGAGCAGCTCGTGCCCGGCCAGTTCTGCTCGCCGCACCAGGCGATCTGGGACCGAGCCGGGAACATCTACTGCGTCGAATGGCTCACCTACGGCCGCGTCACCAAGCTTCGCCGGGCCGGCGCGTGAGCGTGATCGAGATTGCTCCGCGGGGCCGCGCGGCAGCTCCAGCCTTCGCGCTCATCATCCCGAAGCGTACTGGCGAGGGATCTCGGGCGGGCGGGCGCGCCCGGGTACTGTTGCTTCTCCCGGGAATCCGCGGGCGATGCATTCGCTCGGATTATGCGATAGGATGGCGGCCTCTTAAGTTAGGAATTGCCGCCGTGGCCAACGCCGAGATTATCATCGCCGACGAGAAACTGCTGCCGCAGGCCGTCGATTTGCACAACGCGGTCTTCCGCCCGAAGCGCGAGATCGACTTCTTCAAGCGCCGCTTCATGGCGCGCTACAACGCCCTGACGCTGCTGGCCCGAATGGGCGATCGCCCGGTCGGGTTCTGGATCGGGTTCGAGCTCAAGCCGGGCATGTTCTACCACTGGCTCGGCGCGGTGCTGTCGGAGGTCCGCCGCCACGGCGTCGGACGGCAGTTGCAGGAAGCGCAGCAGGCTTGGGCGAAGGACCACGGCTACGAGTACATCCGCTGCGAGTGCATGAACCATCAGCGCGAGTTCATCCACTTCGCCATCGACGTCGGCTACGACATCGTCGGCATCCGGTGGGACTCGACCCACGCCGACAACCTGGTCGTGTTCGAGAAGAACTTATCCGACTAGCGGTGCGAGCGCCGTGGGGCGCGCCCGTGCCCGGCGGGCGCCCGCGCGTGCTGTGAATCCGGGTCGGTCACGAGCCGGTGGCGGGTTGCACGTCCGCCTGCACCATCGCGGGCTCCGCGGCGGGCAGCGGGCTGCGGTACTCGATTGCCTCCTGGATGCGCACTTGCGCCCACCCAACGACCCAGACGGCCATCACGATCGTCAGGACCATCACCGGCAGGAGCAGTTCTCGGATCTTGTCGGCTAACACGGCAGCACACCTTTCCAGTACGAGCCAAAACGGGGTCTGCGTATCGTCACCGGGGGTAGTGCAAAGGTCGCGCCGCCGCGGCGCGAACGCCGGTTAAATTTGCTAAAGATGGGCACCCATGCGTCCCGCTGAGTTCGATCTTTGGCTGAGCGATTCGCAACGGCGGCGGCCGCTGGTGATGGGCGTGCTGAACGTTACGCCGGACAGCTTCAGCGACGGCGGGCACTTCGCTTCCGCCGACGCCGCCGTCGCCCACGCCCGCGCGATGGTCGACGCCGGCGCTGACCTGATCGACGTCGGCGGCGAGTCGACCCGTCCCGGCGCTTCGCCCGTGCCCGACGACGAGCAGGTCCGGCGGGTCGTGCCGGTGATCGGCGAGATCGCCAGGCTCGCGACAATCGTTTCGATCGACACGACCCGCGCGACCGTCGCCGCCGCCGCGCTCGATGCCGGCGCCGGGGTAGTCAACGACGTCACCGCCGGCCGCGACGACCCGGCGATGCTGCCGCTAATCGCCCGCCGGGGCGCGGCCGTCATCCTGATGCACATGCTCGGCACCCCGCGGACGATGCAGGACGACCCGCGCTACGCGGACGTGGTGACCGAGGTGGCGGATTTCCTCCGCGAGCGGACGGTCGCCGCGCAGACCGCGGGCGTGATGCTGGAGCGGATCCTGCTCGACCCCGGGATCGGGTTCGGCAAGTTAATCGGTCACAACCTCGAGCTGCTCCGCCGGCAAGACGAGTTGACGGCGCTCGGTCGGCCGCTGGTTATCGGCACGTCGCGCAAGGGGTTCATCGGGACGCTCACCGGCGAGCCCGAGCCGGCGCGGCGGCTGTTCGGAACCGCCGCCACCGTCGCCTGGGCAGTCGCCCACGGCGCGGCCATCGTGCGGGTCCACGACGTACGGGCGATGGCCCAGGTGGTCCGGACGATCGACGCGATCCGAAGCGCGGATTTTCTCACGCCGCAATAGCCCGCCGCCCGCTTAGTTTATATAGTTTCCGCAGCGCTCTCCGCACGTCGCGCGCGCGCAGGGCCCCCGGGTGGTGTCGCAGGGCGGCAATGGACGAAACGCTCATCAGCTTCAGGAGCTTCTGGACGGCGGTGCGGGCCTACCACTGGGGCCAGGTCGCCATCGAGCTGTTGCTGATCGGGGCGGTCGTCTTCTGGGTCATCCGGTTCCTCCGCGGCACGCGCGGCGCCCGAATGCTGAAGGGCGTCGCCTTCATCCTGATCAGCCTGTACCTCGTGGTCCGCCTGGTCGGCACGCAGTTCGGGCTGAACCGAATCGAGTTCCTTTACCGCCAGTTCCTGATTTTCGCGGGCTTGGCCACCGTGGTCGTCTTCCAGCCGGAGCTGCGCCGCGCACTGATGCGGCTCGGGGAGACGCGGCTGTTCCGCTCGTGGTCGAGCCAGGTGGATGATGAGATCGACGCGCTGGTCGAGGCGGCGACGTTCCTGTCGCGCCGCAAGATCGGCGCGCTGGTGGCGATCGAGCGCGACGTCGGCCTCGGGGGCATCGCCGAGAGCGGCACGCGCGTCGGCGCGGACCTGACCGCCCCGCTGCTGGAAACGATCTTCTGGCCCAACTCGCCGCTGCACGACCTTGGCGTGGTGATCAGCGGCGGCAAGATCGCCTACGCCGGCGTGCAGTTCCCGCTGGCCGAGAGCGGCGACCTGGAAAAGGAACTCGGCAGCCGCCACCGCGCCGCCGTCGGCATGAGCCAGGAGAGCGACGCGGTGGTGCTGGTGGTCTCGGAGGAGACCGGCGACGTCAGCGTCGCGGAGCGCGGGCAGCTCATCCGCAAGCTCACGCCCGAGGGCCTGCGCGGCCTGCTCAGCGAACTCCTCGGCCGCGGCATCGACGCGGGCGGGACAGCGGTTCGAAAAGCAGCAGCGTGAGAAGGAAAGAACGAAATCCTAAGCCCTAGGCACGAAATAAATTCGAATGACAGAAGCAGAAAACGAGGCGGTTGGCGCCGTTTCGAGCATCCCGAATCTTCCTGCGTTTTCCGCCGTTTCTTCCTTCGAATTTGTTTCGTGCCTAGGGCTTAGGATTTCGCGATTCTCCCAGTAGTTTCCGCTCAACGTCCTACCAGTCACCGCTATGCCCGATCGTCCTTCCATCACCTACGAAGCTCGCCCGCGACTCCGCACCTGGCGTGACGACATCTCGGCGGAGTGGACGCGGTTCGCCTCCGGGTTCACGCGCGAGAACATTGTCAGCAACCTCAAGACGCTTGCGTGGGTCGTCCCGCTGACGCTGCTGATCTGGATCTATGCCGAGCGCGAGCAGGTCGCGCCGGCCAAGGACGTGGCCGTCCCGTTCGAGCTCACCAGCGTCGATGCCGACCGCGCCGTCTCGCTCAAGCCGCCGCAGGACAAGAACCTCGTGCTCGAGCTGCAAGGCCCGCAGGCGCGGCTCCAGGACGTGCTCAACAAGCTGCGCGGCGGGACGATGCCGCAGGGGCTGAAGATCGACGTGCCGACCACCTACCAGGTCAACCGCGAGCACGCCCTGCCGACGCTGGACCTGGTGCGCAGCCAGAAGATTTTCACCGACGCCGGCGTCACGGTACTCGGCGTGCAGCCGGCGCGGCTGGAGATCGTCGTCGACGAGGTCGTCGAGCGAGAGGCGCGCATCGTCGGGCCGTCCGGGGTGAAGAACCTTGAGGCGACGTTCGACCCGCCCACGGTCAAGCTGCGCGGGCCGCTGTCGGTGCTGAACAAGGCGCTGGCGTCGGTCCCGCAGGAGGAGAACGGGCGGCTGCTGCTCCACGCCGACCTGCCGCAGCACATCCTGCGCAAGCCGGATCACTACGAGCTGACCGACGTCGTGCTGACCCGTCCGCCGGAGCTGCAGGATGACCGGGTAAGCATCGTCGCCCTGCCCAAGATCCGCGCGGTGGTGGACGTGCGGCAGGCGGACAAGACGTACACCCGCCCGTCGATGACGGTGACGCAGGACGTGCCGGATGGCCTGCTGGACAAGTACAAGATGGTAGACTTCCGCGCGGTGCTCCAGAACGTCACGCTGGTCGGCCCGCCGGAGCTGATCGAGGCGATGCAGCGCCCCGACTTCCAGCCGCAACCCAAGGCCCACGTGGTGGTGACCGCCGAGGACGCGACCGGCGAGCGGCGGACGAAGGTCGTGGTGTACGACCTGCCCAAGGGCGTCGACGTGGTCCCCGAAGACCAGAAGCGCACGGTCGAGTTCCGCCTGGTCGACCGCTCGACCCTGCCCCTCTCGACGCCGTAGCAACCGACCTTCGGTCCCCTCTCCCAGTACGGTCGGACAGGGTCAAGGTGAGCGCCGGCGCTGCCCCCGTCTCGGCGCAACCGCAACAGACTATCCCTCACCCCGCGCCCTCTCCCTCATAACATGGAACGGGAGCGGCGCCGTCCGCGTTCTCGCCGACTGCAACCCCGCAAATGAAGACGCCCCGCGGCGGGCGGGGCGTCTGTGGTCTCAGGTTCGGGCCGCCTTGGCGGCTACGCCGCTTCGTCGGCGTCCGCCACGTTGGGTGGAAGCGGCGCGTCGGCCTTGCCGTTGTTGTTCAGGCCCAGCTCTTCGAGCAGCTTGGCCGGAACCTCCGACGTGTTCTTGCACTTGGGGTACCCCGAGCAACCGAGGAACTTTCCGCGGCGGCCGGTGCGGATGATCATCGGCTTGCCGCACTCGTCGCAGTCGATGTCGGTGGCGATGTTGCTCAGCTTGGCGGCGCCGTTGCCGGCGGCGGCGGGATTGGCGCTGATGATCTTGGCCACCAGCTCCTGCGCCCGCGCGGTCCCTTCCTTCAGCAGCGGGACCAGCGCCTCGACCTGCGCCAGGTCCGCACCTTCCAGCTTCTTCATCATCTTCGTCGAACGGCACTTCGGGAAGCTCGAGCACCCGAGGAACGGTCCGCGCTTGGAGTCGCGGAGCAGCATGTCGCTGCCGCACTTCTCGCACTTGACCGTCGTCTTGATAGGCGGCGGCTTCGGCGGGAGCGGGTGGCCTTCCTTGTCCAGGTTGATGATAGTCGAGCAGCTCGGCTCGCCCTTCTCGTTCTTGACCGAGTACCCAGAGCACCCGAGGAACTCCCCGAACCGCCCGCGGCGCTTGATCATCTCGCGGGCGCAGACCGGGCACTTGTGCTGCGAGACCTCGCGCACCGTCGGCCGCCCCTGCTCGTCCACCGGCATCGTGCTGCTGCACTCGCGGTTGGCGCAGGCCAGGAAGAAACCGTTCTTGCTGATGCGGTACAGCATCGGGCTGCCGCACTTCTGGCACGTGTACTTCGACTCGGCGCCGCCGGCGTGCTCGATCTTCTCCAGCGCGCCTTCGACGCCCTGGTGGAAGGGGCCGTAGAAATCGCGCAGCAGCTTGATCCAGTCGAGGTCCGCCTCCTCGATCTTGTCCAGCTCCGCCTCCATGTCGGCGGTGAACTTCACGTCCATGATCTTGGGGAAGCCCTGGATCAACTTGTCGGTGACGACCGCGCCGAGCATGGTGGCGAAGAACCGGCGGTCCTTCTGCATCACGTACTCGCGATCCTGGATCGTCTGGATGATCGAGGCGTAGGTGGATGGGCGGCCGATGCCGAGCTGCTCCAGCGCCTTGACCAGCGACGCCTCGGTGAAGCGCGGCGGCGGCTGGGTGAAGTGCTGGGTGGGCTTGACGTCGATCGGGAAGACCGCGCGCCCCTCGCCGAGCTCCGGCAGGAGCTGATCCTCGCTGCTGACGCCGGCGACGCGCATGAAGCCGTCGAACACCAGCTTGCGCCCGCTGGCGCGGAAGACGGCGTCGCCTTCCTTGGTCGGGGCGGCGATGGTGACGGTGGTCTGGTCGAACTCCGCCGGCGGCATCTGGCAGGCGAC
Organism: Tepidisphaeraceae bacterium; assembly: GCA_035634055.1. Taxonomy (GTDB): domain Bacteria; phylum Planctomycetota; class Phycisphaerae; order Tepidisphaerales; family Tepidisphaeraceae; genus JAICTV01. The sequence goes on from DASQDR010000159.1 coordinate 30,005, forward strand.
GAAGCGGTTCCAGATGAGCTGGTAGAGCTTGTACTCGTCGCCGCCGAGCTTCGCGTGCGCCTCGGTCGGGGAGAATGCGACGTCGGTCGGTCGGATCGCCTCGTGGGCCTCCTGCGCGCTCTTGTTGGACGAGGCGTAGTAGTTCGGCTTCTCCGGCACGTAGCGCGGGCCGAACGCCTTGCCAACGTACGTGCGGGCCATCGACAGCGCCTCGGCGCTGAGGTTGGTCGAGTCCGTACGCATGTAGGTGATGTAGCCGCCCTCGTACAGCGTCTGGGCGGCGCGCATCGTCTTCTGCGCGCCGAACCCGAGCCGGCTGCTGGCGCCCTGCTGGAGCGTGCTGGTGATGAACGGCGGCGCCGGGCGGCTGGTCGTGCGCTTCTTCTCGATCGAGCGCACCGTGAACCGCGGGCACTGCCCGAGGTGGCCCTTATAGCTGGTGACGAACTTGGCCGGGCCCTTGGCGTCGGCGTCCTGCACCGTGTTCTCATTGTCGACGATGAACCCGAGCAGCTCGGCGGCGTGCCGCGCCTGCGCCTTGTTGCTCGCCTCGAACTTCTTACCGGCGATCTCCACAAGTTCGGCAGCGAAGGCGGCGTGATCCGCCAGCCACTTCTCGCGCTCGAGCTTCGTCCGCTCCCCGTTGCCGGTGTTGGTCAGGAAGTCGATCCAGCGGTTGGACAGGTCGGCGCACTCGCCGTCGTTGGTGGTGAAGATCCCACCGATCGTCCAGTACTCGGCTGGGACGAACGCCTCGATCTCGCGCTCGCGCTCGACCACCAGGCGGACGGCCACGCTCTGCACCCGGCCGGCGCTAAGGCCCTTGGCGACCTTGCGCCACAGCAGCGGGCTGATCTCGTATCCGACGATGCGGTCCAGGATGCGGCGGGCCTGCTGCGCGTTGACGCGCCCCTGGTCGATCTGGTGCGGGTTCTGAAACGCCTTCTGGATCTCGGCCTTGGTGATGGCGTTGAAGATGACGCGCTTGACGCGATCGTCCGCGATGCCGAGGGCTTCCTTCAGGTGCCAGGCGATGGCCTCGCCCTCGCGGTCCAAGTCGGTCGCCAGGTAGATGTCGTCCGCGTTCTTGGCCAGCTTCTTCAGCTCGCTGATGACCTTGCCGCGGCTCTCGAGGATCTCGTAGGCGGGCTCGAACGTTTCCAGGTCCACGCCCATCCCCTTGCTGGGGAGGTCGCGCACGTGCCCCATCGACGCCTTCACCACGAAGTCG
>DASQDR010000160.1:0-12495 GCA_035634055.1 Tepidisphaeraceae bacterium
CCCGCCGCGACGCAACGCCGCCCGCACAGGGGCGTCGCCGCGGTTCAAGCATCACGATGCGTCGATTTCACCAGGATCCGGGAAAGCACGTCTCTGACTTGACCGCGGGCATAGCCCGCGTCGGCGGTGTTGCTGACCACATAATCGGATATCTCCCGTTTCCTGTCCAGTGGCCACTGTGAAATTTCCCGCCGCGCCAGTTCCGCCGCGTCCCACCCGCGCCCCTCGCGCACGCGTTGCAGGCGCGCGGCGTTGGGGGCATCCACGAATACCACCGCGTCGCACTCGCGGTTCAGCGACGTCTCGAACAGCAGCGGCGTGTCCCAGACGAACGCCACAACCTCCGCCCCAGCCGCCAACCCCGCCGCCGCCGACCCCGCCGCCGCCGACCCCGCCGACTCCGACGCCGCCTCCATCACCCGCCGCCGCGCCTCGCTGACGCGCGGGTGGATCAGCTCCTCGAGCCTGCGGCGCTCGAAGGAGTCCTTGAAGATCTTGCCCGCCACCACCCCGCGATCGACTTGCCCGTCGGCGCGGATGACCGCGTCTCCCCACCACTGCCGCAGCACGTCCTTGACCGCCGGGTCGCGGTACGCGTCGGCCACCTGCTCGTCGGAGTTGATGACCAGGCAACCGAGCTCGCCGAACAGTCGGGCGACAAAGCTCTTGCCGCTCCCGATGCCGCCCGCGATCCCGATGACCGGCTTGCCGGAGAACACGACGGTGGATGATACCCGCACATCCCCGGATTTCCGCCGACGCCGTCGATTCCGATTGCTACGCTGACACCCGTCGGCGGACGCCGGCGGAACGGAGCTGACCAGCAGCATGTGGCGAGCCCGGCAAGATACTCCACGCGACCCGCGCCGCGCCCGCATCGCCACGCGCCTGCTTCGGCGGGTGGGTCGGGCGCTGCAGCACGCAAAGCGCCAAAACGAACCCAATTTCCGCCCCGGCAAGGCGCCAGCAAGACCAGGAGCCGCGAATGCGCAAAACGAACCCAAATTTGCCGCCGCCGCTCGCGGGGCAGACTTGGACGCAGTTGCTCACGTCAAACGCGCAAAACGAACCCAATTTCGGTCGACTACCGCCGGCCCGGTGCCCCGTGGAATGGCCGACATCGAATGTGCAAAACGAACCCAATTTCGCCACGGTCGCCGCAACCCGCGCGCGGGCCGGGGGTTGTGGCGCGCGGCCGGCAACTCCACCGGCGGCGGTCAGCGGGGTAGACGCGAACTCGGTGATTTCGACGCCGTCGCCGGTCCCCAGCCGCCAGACGAGCTCTCCCCGCGCCCCGCCGGCGTCGTCGACCGCGCGCAGGGCGCGGTAGCCGGCGTAGACGTTGGCGTCGTCGGCGGGGCGGTGCTCCGGCGCGGGCACGATGTCGATGAGCAAGGTCGCCTCCTCCACGGGGCAGCGCGGCAGGCGCGAGCGCGTCACGGCGCCCCCTCGGGAGCGCGACTCGCCCGCGGGCGCGGCTGGCGCGGCAGGCGCGAGCGCGTCGCGGCGCCCGTCACCAGCGGCAAGCGCCGGCGGCGCTGCGGCCACTGCACCGCGCGCAGCTCGGGCCGGCGAGGGATGGCGTCACCACGCGTACGCGTTGGGCGCTTCGCCGCCGGGGCCGGGCCAGATCTCGTCGAGGCGCTTCAGCGTCTCGGGGGAGAGCTTCAGCTGCGTGGCGCGGACGGCGCCGGCGAGTTGCTCGGCGGTGCGCGGGCCGATGATCGGTGCAGTCACCACCGGGTTGTGCAGCAGCCAGGCGAGGGCGACGTCCGCCGGCGGCTGGTTGATCTCGCGGCAGAGGGCCTCGTAGCGCTCGAGCTGCGGGCGCTTGTTCTCGATGAGTTGCTTCTTCTCGTCGGTGCGCTGCCCCTGCCCGAGCTTGGCCAGCGCGCCGCCGAGCAGCCCGCCGCCGAGGGGGCTCCAGGGGATCAGCCCCAGCCCGTAGTGCCGGCAGGCAGGGACGACCTCCAGCTCGACCATGCGGTTGTCGAGGTGATAGACGCTCTGCTCGCTGATGAGCCCGAGGAAGTTCCGCCGCCGCGCGGTCTCGCAGGCGGCGGCGATGTCCCAGCCGGCGAAGTTGCTCGAGCCGACGTAGATCACCTTCCCCTGGGCCACCAGCGTCTCCATCGCCTGCCATATTTCGTCGAACGGGCAGGCGCCGTCGATGTGGTGCATCTGGTACAGGTCGATGCGGTCGGTCTGCATGCGGCGCAGGCTGTTCTCGCAGCCGCGGATGATCTTGGCGGCGCTAAGGCCGCGGGCGAGGTTGGGGTCGGGCTGCTCGGGGCGGTCCATGTCGCCGTAGACCTTGGTGGCGATGACGACCCGGTCGCGCCGCTGCCCGCCCTGGGCGAAGAAGCGCCCGACGATCTGCTCGGTGACGCCCTCGCCGCGCTGCCGCCCGTAGACGTCGGCGGTGTCGAAGAAGTTCACGCCGGCGTCCAGGGCGCGGTCCATGATGGCGAAGCTGTCCGGCTCGGTCGTGAAGGGGCCGAAGTTCATGGTCCCGAGGCAGAGCGGGCTAACCTTAAGGCCGGTCCGGCCGAGGTGGCGGTGTTGCATGGGGCGTGAACGATAGCGGGTGGCGGGGAATCCTGCACCGTCCGCGGCGACAGCGGGCCCGGGCGACGCCGGCGGCGTTACGGCGCCTGCCCCTGATAGTCGGCAATGAGCGACTCGATGCTGGCGATGTCCAGGGGGAAGATCACCCAGTTTTGGTCGAACGGAAAGAGGTTCAGGCTGGACTGCTGTAGCGCGACGGTCTGCGGGTGGAAGATGTCGTGGGCCTCGCCGTTCACCAGCTTGATCCTGAACGGCTCGAACGGTCCGCGCTGGAGCAGATCGCGGAGGTCGTCGCGCATGAGGGTGAGGGCCTTCCTTCACGAAGCGGCACGCGACGCGTCGAGCGGCTCGACGCGGTCGAGCTGGTCGAGCGCAATGCGGCGCACCCGGTCGTCGGTGGTGACGAAGCCGAACAGGCGTGGCGAGATCGCCGCCTGGGCAACGCGCACGACGTCCAGTTGCTCGCCGCTGGTCAGCACCACCCGGAACGGCTGGAACGGCCGGCGCCCGAGAAGCTGGTAGATCTGCTCCTGTGCGTTCATGTCAGATGATCCTACCACGCCTCGCCCGCCGGCGCCGTGATCAGAACGCCACCCACGCATTGGTGCTGGCGCGGATGACGGTCTGCTGGCCGAAGCGTTGGCCGTAGAGGCGGCGGAGGTCCTCGAACTTGCGGAGCGTCGCCTCGCTGCCGTCGTGCAGGATCAGCAGCACCTTGGAGCGCTCTTGCACGACCTTTCCGCTGGCGTCGCGCCAGCGCCCGACCGCGTCGAACAGCGTGAAGCCGCCGGGGAACCAGACGCTGATCGAGTCGTCGACGAAGGACTGGAAGTCCGCCTCGGCGACGGGCGAGCCGTCGTCGCCGCGCGACATGCCGAAGATGAGCTCCGTGCGCACCATGGCGCGGCCGGCGGAGTCGGACATCGCCGGCGTCACCAGCGGGACGCGCGCGGAGGAAGAAGAGGAGGAGGTCGTCCCGCACGCCGTCGGGCCGAGCAGCGCCAGGCATGTAACGAGGAAGGTGATCCGCATGGTCCGCCAGTGTATCCGCCCGGCGGTCGGCCGCACGGCGCCGCCGCAGCGTCTCGACAGTCGGCCGGGGCGAGTCACCCTTACCCGAGGCCGCACCCGCCGCGCCGTTTTGCGGACGCGCGCGGGGCTGCATAAGCTTGGTCATCATGCGGCCCAAGACCCTTGTGCTCCGGACGGCGGGAACCAACTGTGACGGCGAGACGGCCCATGCCTTCGAGAAGGCGGGGGCGCTGGCGGAGCGCGTCCACCTCAACCGGGTGCTGGAGAACCCCCGCCTGCTGGCGGACTACCAACTGCTGGCGGTCCCCGGCGGCTTCAGCTACGGCGACGACATCGCCGCCGGGCGCATCTTCGCCAACCAGTTGATGCGCCACCTGCGCGACGCGTTCCGGCAGTTCATCGCCGACGGCAAGCCGGTCATCGGCGTGTGCAACGGGTTCCAGGTGCTGGTCAAGACCGACCTGCTCCCCGGCGCCGCCGCCGGGCGCGGGGGGCAGACCGCCACGCTGGCGCACAACGACTGCGGGCGGTTCATCGACCGCTGGGTTCACCTCGCCGCGCGCAGCCGAAAGTGCGTCTGGACGCAGGGGCTCGACCGCATCGAGCTGCCCATCGCCCACGGGGAGGGGAAGTTCGTGCCCGCCGACGACGGCGTCCGCCGCGCGCTGTGGGACAACGATCAGGTGGCCCTGGTCTACACCCGCCCCGACGGCTCCAGCGCCGCGGGCAAGCAGCCGGACAATCCCAACGGGTCGATCGACGACATCGCCGGCGTGTGCGACGCCTCCGGGCTGGTGCTGGGGCTGATGCCGCACCCCGAGCGTTACGCCTCGGCGCTGAACCACCCCGCGTGGACGCGCGCCGCGGGCGCGGGCGCTGCCGCGGGCGCCGCCGCCGGGGGCAAGTCCGATCACTTTGGCGGGGACGACGCGGGCGCGGGGCTCAAGCTGTTTATCAACGCTGTCCGCCACGTCGAGCAGGCGGTCGGGCACGGGGTATAACGTCCGCGTAAAATCCCGCGTAACTGGTCCGAACTGCTAGGGTTGCGATACAAGGCCCGATAATACGCACATTCCCTATACTCCCCACGGTCAGGATAGTCGGTAAATCTTCACAAGATTCACGATTGTGGGCTAGGATGACCGATCCTATTTTTCACACGAGCGGGGTGGGAACGGGCGACTGAGTGAAGCCCGGAACCAACCCGCGGGATCGCGCCGTCAGGCGTTCTGACGACACGCGACCCACTCGCGAAGGGAACTCTCTCGGCGGAGCTTTTGCTCCCCACCCATTCGCGCGGGCCACTACCGCAACGGCCCGGGGCAGACTGCCCGTCCCGCATCCAAGCGGGTGTCGCTTTCCAACGAAGGAGGTCACATGTTGCGGAAGCTGTATCTCGTCCCGGTGCTGGCGCTGTTCCTGCTCCCGGGCGTCGCCAAGGCCCAGTTCGAACAGGGCAACTGGGAACTGTCGCTGGCCGGCTCTGGTTTCAACGACCAGGACTGGACCACCGGCAGCGTCTCGATCCAGGGCAGCCTCGGCTACTTCACCACGAAGGAGCTCGAGTTGGGCGTCCGTCAGTCCTACACCTGGGGCGACGGCGGTTCGGCGTGGAACGGTGACACCCGCGTGTTCGCCGACTACCACTTCGACCTCGATCGCTGGCAGCCGTTCGTCGGCGCCAACGTCGGCTACGTCTACGGCGACGGCGTGTCCGACTCGTGGATCGCCGGCCCGGAGGTCGGCGTGAAGTATTTCGTCAACTCGACGACCTTCATCGGCGTCTCCGCCGCCTACGAGTTCAACCTCCAGGAAGGCCTCGAGGACGGCGCCTTCTTCTACACGCTCGGCCTCGGCTTCAAGTGGTAAGCCCACTCGGCTGAACGAGCAGAAGCGCAGAAGCTGTACAAGCGAGGCGGCCCGGGACAGACGGGTCCGGGGCCGCTTCTCTTATGCCCGACCCGCTCGCGTCCCCTCGGCCGAGGTACGCCGGGAGAGGGATAGGGTGAGGGCCGGGGCGTGCGGCATGCTTGAGGATTGACGATTGAAGACTTGAAAGGCCGCGCGTCCGTTGCCGTTCAAGTTCCAATCCTCAAATCTTCGACCCTCTCCCGCTCGGGCGCAGCGTGAGACGGAGACGCGGCCGCTCATCCCGCCAGGTGCCGGCGCTGGCGGCGCGGCACGACGTCGGCGGGCCGGACCCGGCGCGTGTCCGCCGGCCCGACCCACTGGCGGAGGAACGCCGGCACGTCGCTGCGCCCCCCGCGCTGGTAGTCCTCGCCGAGCACGCGCGCGATCTCCGCCTGCCGGGCAGCGGCCCCTTCGCTCGCGCCTTCACCTTCCGCTTCGCTTGCGTCTTCGCCGGATCCGCTCGCGCCCGCCGCCAGCCATTCAAAGAGCAACTCGTACAGTCTCACCAGCGCGATGCCGTGCGCCTGTCCCGCGCGCGCGAAGAGCCAGTCCGACAACATCAGGAAAGCCTCAAATGGGGAGGGTGACTCCCCCGCGCGCTCCGCTTCCCCGACGCGGCCGGCGCGCGACCAGATCAATGGCGTGGCGCCGAGGAAATTCCCGCTGTTGGCGATCAGGTCCCAGTACCGCGCGAACCGCCGAAGCCGCTGCATCGTGGCGAAGTCGATCGCCGCCGTCTCCAGCACCTCGTAGGGCGGGTGGGGCGAGTAGATCATGCCGAACGCCGCGTCGTGCCGGACGATCGGCGTCCCGCGCAGCCGCTTGAGCAATCCCACCTGGATCTCCTGCGGCCGCAGCGCCACCAGTTGGTCGAAACCGCGGCCGAAGCTGTCTGCGTCCTCGCCGGGCAAGCCGACGATCAGGTCCGCGTGCACGTGCACGCTGGTGTGCTGACGAAGGAACGTGAGGTTGTCGGCCAGCTTCATGTAATCCTGCCGCCGGCTGATCCGCTGCGCCACGTCCGGGTTGAAGGTCTGGATCCCCACCTCGAACTGAAGCGCACCCGCGGGGAACCGCGCGATGATCCCGCGCAGCGCCTCGGGCAGGCGGTCGGGGATCATCTCGAAGTGCAGGAACATTCCCGGCTCGTACCGCTCTAAGAAGAACTCCAGGATCCGCCGGCTGACGTTGAGGTTCAGGTTGAACGTGCGATCGACAAACTTGAACTGCCGCAACCCGCGCTCGAGCAGCCGCCCCATGTGCCCGAGAAAATCGTCCGGCGCCACGTTGCGCACCGGCACGTCGAGCGACGACAGGCAGAACTCACACTTGAACGGGCACCCGCGCGACGCCTCGACGTAGACCACGCGCCGGGCGAGGTCGGTGTCGGTGTAGAGGTGGTAGGGGAGAGCGACGGAGCGACGGAGCGACGACGCGACGGAGGGAAAGACGGGAAGCCCAGCGTCATCGGTGCGCGCCGTGCCATCTCCGCCCGATTCCGTCCCCGCGACTTCGGCTGCTGCCTCCCCCTTCGTCGCTTCGTCCCTCTCCCCTTCGTCGCTTCGTCGCTCCGTCGCTCCGTCGCTCTTCCCCCGCCTCCCCCTCCGTCGCTCCGTCGCCTGCTCCTCCTCAAACTCCGGCAACTCTGCCGCCACCACCTTCATCAGCGGGCGCTGGCCCGCCAGGAGCTTGGCGCACAGGTCGCCGAAGGCCAGGTCGGCTTCGCCGGTGATGACGTGGTCGGCGTCGCGGACGATCGCCTGCTGCTCGGTCTCGTAGCTGACCTCCGGCCCGCCGAGCACGACGATCACATCGGGGCGAACGCGCTTCAGGGCCGCGACCAGCTCGGCGGACTCGCGCGCGTTCCAGATGTAGACCCCGACGCCCACCACCCGCGGCCGCTGCGCCAGGATCTTCTCCAGCACGTCGACCGCCCGCTGCGAGATGTCGAACTCCATCATTACCGCCCGCGCGCGCAGGCCGTCCGGCAGGTTCGCCATCAGGTAGCGCAGCCCGAACGACGCGTGCGCATAACGGGCGTTGAGGGTGGTGAGGACGACGTCGGCCACGCCACCATCTTACGCGCCCGCCTCGCCGCGCGCCGATGCCGTCCACCAGGCGTCTCCGGCCGCGTGCGCCGCGCCCCGCGTGCCGCGCGCGCCGCGCCGCGCCGCAAGTGATGCGACGGCGCTTCGGCGCGTGCCGCCGGATCGAGCTTCGCCGCGCGACCGTCCCTGATTCGGGACGGTCACCGGCAGTAACCTCGCCCCGGGGGGCGGCGTCGATAGTGTGTTGCGCAAGGAACCCAAACCCAGCCCGGTGAAGGAGCACGGCATGAGCATCATGTGCGCGGAGAGGGAAGCGGCGGCGCCGACGGACTACCTGCTCGGCGACGGCGGCGAGGCGGAGCTCGAGCGGTTGCAGTTGCAGGCGCGGGTCTGGGAGCCGCACGCCGAGGCGATGCTCGACGAGATCGGCGTCGCGCCCGGGAGCGCGGTGGCGGACCTGGGGTGCGGCGCCGTCGGCATCCTCGAGCCGCTCAGCCGGCGCGTCGGCCCCGAAGGGTGCGTGATCGGCGTCGAGACCGACGCGCAGCAGCTCGCCGCCGCGCGGCAACTCGTGCGCGACCGCCAGCTCGCCAACGTCGAGGTCGCGCGGCGCGACGCCTACCGCACGCGCCTGCCGCGGCAGTGCTTCGACCTGACGCACGTGCGATTCCTGTTCGCCCCGGTCGGCCGCGACCCGCACCTGCTCACGGAGATGATCGAGCTGACCCGTCCGGGCGGCGTGGTGGCGGCGCAGGAGCCGGACGCGGCGGCGTGGTCCTACTACCCGCACCTGCCCGCCTTCGCGCTGCTCAAGACGGCGATCCTGTCCGCCTTCCTGCGCGGCGGCGGCGACTTCAACGCCGGCCGGCGGACCCACGCGCTGTTCCGCCAGGCCGGCCTGCGCGACGTGCGCGTGCGCACGGCCGTGCTCGCGCTGCAACACGAGCACCCGTACAAGCGGCTGCCGGTGATGCTCGCGCGATCGCTCCGCCGGCGCATCATCGACGGCGGGATCCTCACGCCCGACGCGCTGGACCGCCTGATCGCCGAGTGCGACCGCCACGCCCGCCACCCCGAGACGGTCATGGTTAGCTTCACCGTCACCCAGGTGTGGGGCCGCAAGCCCGGCTGATCGCCCGCCGCCGCCGTGACCACCGCAACGGCTCCGTCCGTTCGGTCGGTTCCGCCTGCGCCGGATATCCGGCCGCGCCGCGCGTCACGGGCGTCGCCGGCTTGACCGGATCTTCACCTCCCGGCGACGCGGCGTGAACGGCGGGCGGGTGCAATCGCCGCCAATGATTGAAGTCATCGCATTCTCCTGGGTCGCCAGCGCGTTCGGGTTCGCCGCTGGCTGGGCGGCGCGGGAGCGGTCGCGGAACGCGGCGGGGCCGGAACTCGTCGTCGCGACCCGTCCACGGCGCTCGCGCACGCGGCGACGCGGCAAGGCGCGCAACCGCTCGGTGGCGACGCTCGCCTGGGTGCCGCTCTCCTGCCGGCGGATCGGCGGGCGGCGCCGAGGCGTCGCCACGCGCGCCCGCAACAACTATCCGTCGCGGTGAAATGACGTGAGGGCTCACCGCGCGCGACGCCGGCGGCGCTCAGCAGCGCCGCCGGTTTGCTTTTTGCCCCTGAAGCGCGGCGCGCGATCAGAGCGATAATGCGCCGGGCGGGAAACGTGCGACCGCGATCGGTTCTTCACTCCGCCGCCGGCGCGTTCGCCAGCAGCGCGTTGCGGCGGTCGATGAGCTGCTGGCACTCGTCCCCGGCCGCCTTCAGCCCCGCCCGGGCCTGCTCCACCTGCGGGCGGAACTGCTCCTCCATCGCCTGCACCTTCTGGTCATAATCCTTCCGCAACTGCTTCTGCGTCGAGATCGGGTTGGCGGCGATCGCGGCCCGCTTCAGCTTCAGGTTGCAATCATCGGCCAGCGCCTTTGCCTCAGCCTGGTAACGAGCGTTCACCTCGCGCGCGGCCGCGCGCCGCTCCTCCACCTGCTCGATGGCGCGGCGGATGCGGCGGTCCAGCTCGCGCACCTCGACGACCGCCTCCTTGTAATACGCGTGGCGGTCGGCCGCGCGCTGCTGCCGCTCCTGCTCGCGCTGTCGATCGACCCGACGGGCGCGGACGGAATCCGCCATCATCCGCCCGGGCCGTTCGTCGCTCGCGTGCCAGGCCGCCAGGCTTAGCGATGACTTGACCGCGTCCACGTCGGCGGCGGTCGCGACGGCCAGCCCGGCGGCGGTCGCCTCGTCCGCGGTCAGCGTCAGGATCTGCCCGCGGCGCTTGATCAGCGGCAGCCCCGGCGCGGCGGCCGCGCGGCGCAGCACCGGCTTGCCGTCGGCCGTCGGTGACGTCGCGTCGATCGCCAGCTCCAGGTCGATCTCGCTCATCCCGCGCACCCACAGCGCGTCGTGCCCCCCGAGCGCCGCCGCCGAGCGCATCTCGGCGCGCACGGCCGACTCCATCTTCTCCTGCACCGCCACCGGCATCCCGTCCGGCCCCACCTTGAACGGCACCGCCGCGCCGATCGACGCGCCGGGCGCCATCACGATCCGCGGGCACGCCAGCGCGATCATCGCGGCCGCGGAGTAGGCGTGCTTCACGTAGGCGACGAACACCAAATCGCGGTTGGCGCGAAGCACCTCGACGATCCGCGCCATCTCCGACACCTGTCCGCCGGGGCTGTCGATCACCAGCACGACGTAGCGCGCCTTGGCCGTGCGGGCGGCGCGGATCGCGGCGTCGAGCGCGTCCGCGGTCACGTCATCCCCGATCGCGCCGTCGATCGGTATCGCACAATACCCCGGCCCCTCGCGCGCCGCGCGGCGCACGGCCGCCACCTGCGCCCGCGCCACCTTCTGCCGCAGCGTGATGCCGCCGGAGACGGTTTCGATCGTGACTGCCTCTGCCGTCTCGGCGACCACCGTGCCCGTGAGGCGCGTGCCGTCCTTCTTGAGGATCTCGTCGCCAAAGACCGACCCCGCAAGCGCGGGGACCAATAGCGCGGCGCAGAGCGCAAGGGTGAAACGTCGGCCCATCTGTTAGCAGATCGACCTGCCCGACGAGCGGGTTGACCCGCCGGCGTCAACCGCCGTGGCGGGAGGTCGGACCGACGCGAAAGCTGTGCCGGTTATGACGCGCCTGCGGCAGCCGCAATGCGCGAGCGATGGCGTCGCGGGTCGGCGCGGCCGGCGCTTAAGCCAGCTTCTTGAGGAACTCGCCGATGCGGTCGATCCCCTTGTCGATCTGCTCCATGCTGGTGGCGAAGCTCAGGCGGACGTGGGTGTCGAAGCCGCTGTCATTGCCTGGCACGACCGCCACGTGGTTCTGCTCCAGCAGGGCGGCGGCGAAGCTGACGGCGTCGGTGATCGGCGCCTGCCCCGCCTTTTTCCCGAAGTACGCGCCGACGTTGGGGAAGCAGTAGAACGCGCCCTGCGGGCGGACGCAGGTCACGTTGGGCAGCGCGCTCAGGCGCTCCCACATGTGCCGCCCGCGCTTCTCGAACTGCTTGCGCATCTGCTCGACCGATTCCGCGCCGCGCGGGTCGGTCAGGGCGGTCGCGCCGGCGGGCTGGATGAAGCTGGTGATGTGGCTGGTCATCTGCCCCTGGAGCTTGTTCATCGCGTCGATCGCCGGCTTCGGCCCGCCCACGTAGCCGATCCGCCAGCCGGTCATCGCGAAGCTCTTGCTGTGGCAGTTGAAGGTCAGCGTGCGCTCCAGCAGCGACGGGTCTAGCGTCGCGAAGCTGACGAACGCGTTGCCGTCGTAGACCAGCTTCTCGTAGATCTCGTCGCTGAAGGCAATCACGTGCGGGTGCCGCGCGACCACCTCCGCCAGCGCGCGCTGCTCCGCCGGCGAGTACATGTGACCGGCCGGGTTGCTCGGGGAGTTGATGAGGAAGATTTTCGTTCGCGGCGTGATCGCCGCCACGAGCTGCTGCGGCGTGATCTTGAAGCCGTCCTTCTCGCTGCCGTGGATGATCTTCGGCACGCCGCCCGCCAGCTTCACCTGCTCGGGGTAGCTGACCCAGAAGGGCGCGGGGATGATCACCTCGTCGCCCGGGTTCAGCACGGCCATGAACGCCATGTAGAGGCAGTGCTTGCCGCCCGCGCCGACGGTGACTTGGTCGGCCTTGTACGGCAGGCCGTTCTCACGGTTGAACTTGTCGGCGATCGCCTGCTTCAGCTCCAGCACCGACGGCGTGGGCGTGTACTTGGTGATGCCCTTGTCGAGCGCGGCCTTGGCGGCCTCCTTGATGAAGGCGGGGGTGTCGAAATCCGGCTCGCCGGCGCCGAAGCCGACGACGTCGACGCCCGCCTTCTTCAGCGCGTTCGCCTTGGCGCTGACGGCCAGGGTGATCGACTCCGACACCAACTTCATTCGCTCGGCCAGGGGGAACATCGCGGGCACCTTTCTCTCCGGTTGCGCGGCCGGGCGCAGGGTTGCGCGGCCAGCGGCAAATCGTATGGCCGCGGGGGGCGGATGCAAGTTGCGCCCGCGAGCCGATCCCGCGCCGCCCACTCCCGGGATGCGATGCTGCCGGCGGGGGATTTTACCCGGTGTCGCGGCGGCGGCGTTGGGCGAAGCTGTGCCGCGATGTTGATCGGACGTGACACTCTCGTGCTGGTCGCGGTGCGCCTGCTCGCCGCCGCTCTGGCCATCGCGCCCGCGACCTTCGCCGCGGCCGCCGCCGGGGCGGCGCCGGCGACCACCGCGCCGCTCACGGGCAACGCGGTGCTGGAGTACCTCAACGCGACGATCGACTGGTATCGCCGGGTGGAATCGCTCGACGCGCCGCCGGTGAACTCGCAGGAGTTGCTGCTGCGCGCGACGGTGCGCGAGGACGCGCGGCAGGCGGTCCGGCTGGCGCTGCGATTCGCCCGCGCGCAGGCGGCCATCCTGGAGGCATCGCCCGCGACGGCTCCGGCGACCGTCCCC
>DASQDR010000161.1:0-8059 GCA_035634055.1 Tepidisphaeraceae bacterium
AGGAGAGTTGAGCCATGCCCACCCTCGCCACCACCGTTAACGGCCTGAAGCTCCCCAACCCGTTCGTGATCGGCTCCGGCCCGCCGGGCACCAACGCAAACGTGATCGGCAAGGCGCTCGACGAGGGGTGGGGCGCGGTCATCTGCAAGACCGTCAGCCTCGATTCCGCCAAGGTGATCAACGTCGCGCCGCGCTACGCCCGGCTGAAGACGGAAAGCTCGAAGGAGATCTACGGCTGGCAGAACATCGAGCTGATCTCCGATCGCCCGTTCCAGACCTGGCTGGACGAGTTCAAGCAGCTCAAGGACAAGTACCCCCACGGTTGCGTGATCGCCTCGATCATGGAGGAGTACAACAAGGATGCATGGGTGGAAATCGTGGAGCGCTGCCAGGCGACCGGCGTGGATGCGTTCGAGCTGAACTTCTCCTGCCCGCACGGCCTGCCCGAGCGGAAGATGGGCGCGGCCATGGGGCAGGACTGCGGAATCATGGAAGAGGTCTGCCGCTGGGTGATGAGCGCGGCAAAGGTGCCGGTCTGGGCGAAGCTGACGCCCAACGTCACGCACATCCAGGACGGCTGCGAGTCGGCGCTGCGCGCGGGGTGCGACGGCGTCAGCGCGATCAACACCATCCTCTGCGTGATGGGCGTCGATCTCGACACCCTGCGCCCCGAGCCGACGGTCGAGGGCTACACCACGCCCGGCGGCTACTCCTGCACCGCCGTCCGCCCGATCGCGTTGCGCATGGTCAAGGAGTGCGCCGAGACCATTCGCGACAAGTTCCCCGGCCAGGGCAAGACCCTCAGCGCCATCGGCGGCGTGGAGACCGGACTGGACGCCGCCCAGTTCATCCTGCTCGGCGGCGACACCGTCCAGGTCTGCACCGGCGTGATGAAGCTCGGTTACGACATGGTCAAGCGCATGAAGGACGAGCTGCTCAGCTTCATGGCCAAGCACAACTTCGAGACAATCGAGCAGTTCCGCGGCCACAGCCTCCAGTACTTCACCACCCACGCCGACCTGGTGAAACGCCAGGCCGAAGCCAAGGCCGCCGCCAAGGCGAAGGTAAAGGGGATGGTGACGAAGGACAGCGAGTGGCAGGGAGACAATTTCGTCAAGCAGAGCGACGCGCTGGCGCGGGGATGATCGCGGCGCCCGCGCGAAGGGCGTGGATCGCGGTCAGAAGAGGGTGACGAAGCCGGCGGCGCGGAAGTGCTGGTCGTTCGTGAAGGCGGTGTCGATGCCCAGGCGCCGCATCAATGTGAACGAGACGTGGTCCACAATACCTGCGTCGCCGGCCGCCCCCGATGCATATGCCTGCCACGCCTGTTCCCAATCCGCCGGTGAGGGGATCAGCAGCGCCGCCTGCCGTTCCAGCGAGTCGCGCAATCGCACCACCGATGCGCGGTAAGGCCGCCGCGCCGCAGCGTTTCCGGTCTCCAGTAAAACGAACGTGCTGGTGACCAGCGGGGCGCGGTCGGCGAGCAATCGGCGATACGCCGCCTCGGCGGCACCGTGCCATGCGTCGCGGACGTCCCACAGCGCCAGCAGCCCGACGGTGTCGAGGAAGACGGCCCTCAAGGCTGGTGCTCGTTGTGCCTTTGCGACACGTCCGGCTCGCCCGAGTCGTAGCGCTCAGACAGCACGTCGTATACGTCGCCACCGCGGTTCGATTTGATCGGGCGAGGCTCGAATTCCACCTCGCACTTTTCCGGCAGTTCGACCTGCTGCGTCGGGCGGAAGACCCCGTTCTCGTAGATGGCTCGGATGGTTTCCACCGTGGCATTATAACATGCGCCGCCGCGTCGCGCGGCGCGGGCGTCCGGGCGCCACTGGCACCTCACCGCCCTTGCCTTACAATCCGCCGCCATGACGCAGCAGGGCGGCGGGCCGTGGACGGTCCGGCGGTTGTTGGAGTGGACCACCGGGTTCTTCACGCGCAAAAACGTTGACGGCCCGCGGCTCAGCGCCGAACTGCTCCTCTCGCACGTCCTGTCCGTCCCGCGCATCAAGCTCTACACCGACTACGAGCGGCCGCTCGGCGAGAAGGAACTGGCCACCTTCCGCGCGCTCGTGCAGCGCGCTGGCGAGCACGAGCCGATCGCTTACCTCACCGGGCGGGCCCACTTCTTCAACCTCGAGTTCGACGTCACGCGCGACACGCTGATCCCCCGGCCGGACACCGAGACGATCGTGGAGAACGTGTTGCAACTCGCGCGCAACACCGCCGGCTTCGAGGCGCCGCGCGTGCTCGATCTGTGCACCGGCTCCGGGTGCATCGGCATCGCCATCGCGCACCACCTGAAGAACGCCGTGGTGCTGGCCACCGACCTGAGCGCGCCGGCGGTCGAGGTGGCGCGGCGGAACGCCGAGCGGCTCGGGCTGGCCGGGCGGGTGACGGTCGAGCAGGGCGATTTGTTCGAGCCGGTCTCGCGGCTGCCCGACCCGCAGCCGTTCAACCTGATCGTCGCCAACCCGCCTTACGTGCCGAGCGGGGAGATCGAGAAGCTCGACCGCAACGTGCGCGAGTACGAGCCCGTCTCCGCCCTCGACGGCGGCCCGGACGGGCTGTCGCTGCTCCGCCGGATTGTCCACGCCGCGCCAGAGCGCCTGCTGCCGGGCGGGCGGATCTACCTTGAGATCCAGTTCGACCAGGGCCCGGCGGCGAAGGAACACGCCGCGACGGTCGAGCAGCTCGATGACGTCCGCATCCTCAAGGACCACGCCGGCCACGACCGGGTGCTGACGGCGAGGCGCAAGCCGGACGCGCCGCCGGCGTAGAGGTCCGCCCCCGGGAGTGAAGCGCCTCTGCCGGAGGGCGGACGCGCGGGTCGCCCGCTACAATACCTCAGCCATGACCGCCCCCACCGATCCCGCCGGCACGGCCCCCGCTGTCGCCGGTGCCCCGCCTCCCGCGGCGCCCAAGCCGCCCGACCACAACCGCACCGGCGTCGACTTCCGCCGACCGATGCCCCGGCCGAAGGCGAGCGGCATCGTCATCGACTTCCACTGCCACCTGCTCGCCGCGCGCCACGCCCCGGCGTGGTTCGAGGCCGCCGCGCATTACGGCATTGACAGCTTCCTGACCATGACGCCGCTGGAAGAGGTCGTGAAGCTCCAGCGCGAGTACCCCGGGCGGCTGCAGTTCATCGTGGTCCCCAAGTGGCAGAACATCGCCGCCGCCGAGCTTTCGCAGTGGCTCGACGACTGGCGGCGGCGGCTCGACATGTTCTGCAACCTCGGCAGCCGCATGGTCAAGTTCCACATGGCCCCGCAGACGATCCAGCGGCTGGGCCTGAAGCTCGACGCGCCGGAGCTGGCGCCGTTCTTCGACGCCATCGTCCAGCGCAGGATGGGCGTGATGACGCACGTCGGCGACCCCGAGACCTGGTACTGCTCGAAGTACGCCGACTGCGGGAAGTTCGGCGCCCGCGACGAGCACTACGCGATGTGGGAGCGCGTGATGCAGCGTCACCCGCATCTGCCGTGGGTCGGCGCGCACCTGGGCGGCAACCCGGAAAACCTCGATCGGCTCCAGCGCCTGCTCGACATGTATCCCGCCCTCTCGCTCGATTGCAGCGCGACGCGCTGGATGGCCCGCGAGATCAGCGCGCGGCGCGACGAGGCCCGCGAGTTCTTCGTCCGCAACGCCGGCCGCATCATGTGGGGCTCGGACCAGGTCAGCGGCGACGATCGCGGCTTCGACTTCCTCGCCAGCCGGTGGTGGGTGCAGCGCAAGCTGATGGAGACCGCCTGCATCGGCCCGAGCCCGATCTACGACCCGGACGTGCCGGAGGACCAGCAGCCGCAACTGCGCGGGCTGGCCCTGCCGGACGACGTGCTCCAGAAGATCTACCACGACAACGCCATCCGCTTCCTCGCCCGCCTCGGCGTCTCATTCGAGGGATGGGGTTGAAGGAGGAGCGGAAGGAAAAGGGCAGAAGGAGAAAGGTAAAAAGAAGACGGAAGCCGCGCGAGTGTGCGCCGCTTCCGTCTTCCGTTTTACCCTTACCCTCTCTCGTTTTTCCTTCCGCCGCTTAGTCGCCCAGCCGCACCGGGATGTCGAACATCTTGCCGCCGCGGTACGCCTCGACCTTGGTCACCATGACCTTCTTGTTGTCCAGCGGGAAGGAGTTGCCCTTGTCGTCGAAGAGCATCTGGAAGTTGAGGGTCTTGAGCTTGCTCGGCTCCATGGTCGGGATGTGGACGACGTACTGCTGGTTGACCCAGATCTCCACGTCCTCCCACGCGTCGGGCGAGAGGTTGACCACGTCGACCTGGTTGAGCGTGTAGCCGACCGACGCGCGGGCGATGGCCTCGCCGCCGCGGGGGGCGTCGCCCTTGTAGGGGTGTCGGACGGCGGCGTCGGCGGCGAGCTGCGCGCTGGTCTTGCGCAGGTTCTTGTCAGAGTTGGGCAGCAGCGACGGCCGGCCGGCGCAGCCGACCAGCAGCATCAGGGTCGCGACGATCAGGAGCAGCGAGCAGAAGGCGACGTTTCGCATGGCGAGCAATCCCACAAGAATTCCGGCGGGGCCCGCCGCGCGCCCGCCGCCCACACGGGCGGGCGATCACCCAAGGCCACCAACAGATTGATCGGACGCACCGCCCGCTTCGCATCACTAAAATGCCCCGACCCATGCAAGACCCGACCGACAACCTCGCCCCCGCCGGCCGGCAGGTCCTCCGGCTGGATCCGCACGCGTATGAAAGCCTGGTCCCCACCGGCGGCGGCAGCGCCGAGGCGAAGCAGCTCCTGGCGGCGCTGACGCCGGACGAGCTGGTCACGCCGCAGGCCAAGAACCGCCACGAGGCCGCTGCCATGCTCGCGGGGCTGTGGCTCTGGCACGATTGGCTGGACGAGTCGCACCGCCTGAGCCAGAACATCGAGACGCCGTCCGGCAGCTTCTGGCACGCCATCCTGCACCGCCGCGAGGGGGACTTCTCCAACGGCAAGTACTGGTACGCCCGCTGCGCCAGCCACCCCACGATGCAGGCGATGGCGGCGAACGCGCCGAAGCTGGTAAACAGCTTCCCGGCGGACAAGGCGCTGCTGCGGCTGGTCGCGACGGGGTGGAACGCCAGCGCGTTCGTCGACCTGGTCGAGCAGGTGCACCAGGCCCCGCAGGACCCGCGGCACGCGCTGGCGGTGGCGCTCCAGAAGCTGGAGTGGCAGTTGCTGTTCGACCACTGCACCCGCGCCGCCGCCACCGGCGGCGGGCTGAGCCTGCCGGTGCGGTAGCGCGGCCACGGCGGCGCCACACTGACCGCCACGGCGTTGCCGGGCCGACCGCGTGCGTTGCCCGCGCCTCTCGGTAGACGCTGGCCCGCCGACCCGGGCGTCGCCTCCGGGCGGTGCGGCCAGCAAGGGTCCGCCGTCCCTTCGTGCAAGTGATTTCGTCGCCGCCGCTCCGCGCACGCGGTTTGCACGACGGCGGGTCATGGCACACTCCTTCACCGCCGCCAATGACCAGGCCCTCCCCGACTTCGAGCGCGGCAAGCGGCGCAAGGTGCTGGTCACCGGGGCGGCCGGCAACATCGGCTCGTACTTCGCCGAGCACTCGCACCAGCGGTACGACCTCCGCCTGATGATCCGCGCCCAGGACGAGCGCGACCACCGAGACGAGGTCGAGCGGATCCGCCCCTTCGGCGAAGTGGTGGTCGCAGAGCTGGACGACCTCGAGCGGCTCAAGGAGGTCTGCCGCGGCATTGACACGATCGTGCACATGGCCGCCAACCCCAGCCCCAGCACCACGTGGGACAGCGCGGTGCGCGACAACATCACCGGCACCTACCACACGTTCGTCGCCGCCAAGTCCGCCGGGTGTCGGCGGGTGATCTACGCTTCGAGCATTCACGCCGTCAGCGGCTACCCCGACGACGTGCAGGTCAAGACCAGCGAGCCGGTCAACCCCGGCGACCTGTACGGCGTGACGAAATGCTTCGGGGAAGCCCTCGCCCGCTACATGGCCGAGAAGGAGGGCGTCTCCGCCATTTGCCTGCGCATCGGCGCGTTCCAGCCGCACGACAGCGCCGAGGGCGAGAAGGGCGTCGCCATGATGGACGCCTGGGTCAGCCAGCGCGACCTCAATCAGCTCATCGTGAAGTCGATCGACGTCGAGAACCTGAAGTTCGCCATCCTGCACGGGCTGAGCGACAACCGCTTCAAGCGCCTCGACATCTCCGACGCCCGCGAACTGGTCGGCTACGCCCCGGTCGATGATCTCACCGACGTCAACCCCAAGCTCAAGGGCCTGAAGCTGAGCGAGACCGTCAACGCGCACAACGTGACGGACGAAGGGCAGAAGTCGGGGCTGAGGAACGAGGTGTGAGGGGGGCATGGGAGAGGGGCTCGTGGCCAGTGGCCAGTGGTCAGTGGCTAGTGGTCAGTGGCTAGTGGTCAGTGACAAGTGACGGGGCACGAGTGACAATCCGGCTATGTCATCGTCGCCGTCGTTGCGCGCGTGTGCGCTGCTGATCTGGGCCTCGTTGCTCGCCGCGGCGCCGGCGGCTGCGCCGGCGCCGGACTTGTCTTCGCCCAAGGCGACGGCCAAGAGCTTGTTCAACGCGATCAACCTCGGCGACCGCGACGCGGTGCGGGCGGCCCTGCACGCGGCGGACGAGCCGCAGGCGGAGCTGGCCGCGGCGATGGCGGACCTCATCGTCGCCGGGAAAAAGCTCGGCGACGCCGCCAAGGCGCGCTTCGGCGCCGCAGGCGACCCGATCGGCCGGGGGATGCTCGACCCGAACTCCCTGAAGAAGCTCGATGACGCGACGGTCGACATCAAGGGCGACATCGCCACCCTCACCGTCCCCGGCCAGCCGCGCCCGATGAGCTTCCGCCGGCACGGCGACGGGAATTGGCGGCTGGTCGTCACGGATTTCGGTGGCGCCGCGCCGGAGAACATCGGCCGGCAGGTCAAGCTCGTCCGCCAGATGGGCGAGGCGCTGGACGCCAGCGCGCGGGAAGTCGCCGGCGGCGCCCACAAGACGCCCGACGCGGCCCTCAACGCGATCCAGCAACGCCTGCATGGCGTGATGCTCGCGTTCTATCGACCCTCGACCACGCGCAGCACGACGACGCAGGCAAGCACGCAGGCGGCCACGCAGGCGGCCACGCAAGCAAGCACGCAGGCGACCACGTCGCCGGCGTCGATGCCGTAGTCCGCGCCCCATTCGTGGCTCGGGCGCCTAGCGAGAGCGCTTGCCGCGGCAGCGGAAGTGAAGGACAAGCGCCGCTGACCGCCGCGAGCGCTCGGGCGAGATGCCCGAGCCACGGCCGCAACTGATTTCGTGAATGGCACCCATGTCTCGTTCCGACCGCACCGATCCTGCCGCTTTCGGGCAACTGTTGGTGACCGCGGCGTTCCCGTTCTTGCTCGGCTTCGTCGGGGCGGCCTTGGGGAGGATGGCCGCGGGGCCGACGCTGGGGTTGTACCTGGCGGGCGTGGCGATGGTGACGATCCTCCTGCCGCCGCTGGCGGCGCGGCACGTGCGGGGGCTGGACGCGCTGACCGCGGCGGGGGCGGTGGTGGACGGCGTCGCGCTGGTCTGGCTCGCCATGGTCTTCACCTCCGACGCCACGTTGATCCAATGGCTGCTCGGGTGCCTCGTGGTGGCCGCGTGGGGGGCGGCGCTGCTCGGGCTCGTGGTGGCGCTGCGGCCCGCGCTGGGAGCGACGGGCGCGGCGGCGGTGGCGGTGGTCGCCGGGCTCGCGTGGCTCGCGTGGCCGGTCTGGTTGTCGCCGGCGCTCGGGGGGGCGGCGGGGGCGCGGGTGGCGGGGTGGCTGACGCCCGCCCACCCACTGTTCGCCATCAACCGCGTCTTCGCCAACCTTGGTCCCTGGACGCAGCAGCCGCTGATGTACCAATTGACGAATTTAGGTCAGGACGTCCCGGCGGCACTCCCGGCCGCCACGTTCACGAGTATATTCGTGAACGTCGTCATTGCGGCAATCCTCGCGGCACCGGCGATGCTGGCGGGGCGGGGGACTGCGGGTGGGCCTCCGGCGGCGCCGACCCCGCCGGCGGCGCCGACCCCGCCGGCGGCGCCGACCCCGCCGG
>DASQDR010000162.1:0-2488 GCA_035634055.1 Tepidisphaeraceae bacterium
CAGCCCAGTTGTCGGGACCGTAGGCGCGGTCCCACTCCCGCTGGCGGCCTGCACGTTGCTTCTCGCCGCCAGCCCGTCCGATCTTGCGCTCGACGATCCTCCACGGCATACGGTGTCGCCCCCGCGGGATAACGGACCGACGTTCAGCGGCCGGGCGGGCGCCGGCACGCTCTTGAATCAGGAGGACCGCGACGCCCGCACGGTCCGCTGCAGCGTTTGGTTAGGCCTCCGGGCCACCCCGGATTAGATGCCCGTACAACCGGGTGGCGATTTCCAAGTCTGACGCGATGCCATCGATCTTCGCAAGCTGCGGCGACAAGTCCTTGCCGGTGTCCGGACAGAACAGGTCGATGTGCCACTCGAGGGTGTGGCCCAACTGCACCTCATCGTCGGCCATCGGCGGCAGGGCGAACGGGCGGAGCTGGATAGACTCACCGCCCCGTGCCTGGTCTCGCACGAACCACGCGATGAACTCCAGCGACCGCCACCCGACCGGCGACGGCGCGATGCGGAACTCAATTTGGACCAGCGCCTCTCCCGCCAGCCCGCCGTTCGTCCGGCGGAGCGCGCCATGCGGGACGTGGGCGAAATCCGGGAAGCGGAGGTCGTCCCCCGTCAGCCCCTGGAGGCTCTCAATACCGCTGCACACGTCGGACACGCCAGGTAGGCCGGCGAGCGCCCGGTGGAGCCGTTCTAGCGCCGGTGGGTAAGCCATGCGTCTCGGAGGCCTAACTACGATTATCTTGACCGGCGGGGTCGAGATAGCATCCGTACTCGGACCGCCGCGGTTGTACCATTGCGCGACGGGAAGCCCTGCTGATTTCCGCTTGACGGCCCCGCCCTCCGTTCGATATCTGTTAGGGAACCATGAAACTCCTCGAACGGGCGGACCTCGTCTGCCGGCGTCGGGGCATGTCACGGAGGACCGCCCAAGCTTATTGCCACTGGATCCGGCGGTTCCTGAGCTTTTCTGCCAAAGCGCGGGGAGAGTGGACGTCCCCGCAGCAGTTGGGCACCGCCGACGTCGAGCGGTTCCTCAACTACCTGGTCGGCGAGCGCCACGTCGCGGCCTCGACGCAGAACCAGGCGCTCAACGCGCTGGTGTTCCTCTACCGACACGTGCTGGAAGATGCTATCGCGCCGGACCACCTTGGAAAATTCGAACTTTTGCGCAGTGCCCGTCCCGCGCGGGTTCCCACGGTCCTGTCGGCGGAGGAGGTGACGCGGCTGCTGGACGCCATCCCGCCGCAGCGCATCTCGCGGCTGATGGCGGAGTTGCTGTACGGCACGGGCATGCGCGTCGGGGAGTGCTGCCAACTGCGCGTTAGCGATATCGACCTCGGACGAGCGCAAATTATCGTGCGCGCCGGTAAGGGGGAGAAGGACCGGATCGTCATGCTCCCCGCGCGGCTGCGCGATCGATTGGCGCAGCAAGTGACGCGGGCGCAGGCGCTGTGGCGACGCGACATGACGCGCGGCGGGGGGTACGCGCCCGTGCCCGAGGCGCTCCTGCACAAGCGGCCGCGCGCGGGGGCGGAATTTGCGTTTCAGTTCGTCTTCCCGTCGAACGTCATGCGGCGCGACGAATCGGGCCGCGGCGTGCGCTGGCACCTCGCGCCGGCGTCGCTCGATCGCGTCGTCTACGCCGCCGCGCGGCGCGCGGGGATCGGCAAGCGGGTCACCTGCCACACCTTCCGTCACAGCTTCGCGACCCATCTGCTGGAAGCGGGCTACGACGTTCGGCAGGTCCAGACGCTGCTCGGGCACGCGTCGCTGCGGACGACGATGGTCTACGTCCACGTCATGAATAAGCCCTCGGTGGCGGTCACCAGCCCGCTGGACCGGCTGGTGGTGACGGGGCTGCGCTAAGGACGCGCCGGCCGGCGCAGGTCACTCCGGCTCTTTCTCGCCCGGCGGGAGTTCCGGCTCCTCGTGTTCGACCAGGTCCTGCGCCAGGCGGCCCATGAAGAACTGGAGTTCTTGGACGGCGAGCTGGGTGGGCAGCGGGTCGCGGAGGTCGTAAGTGTGGCTGTGGTCCTCGGCCGAGTCGTCGCCGCGCTTTTCGCCCTCGGTGATGATGTGGTGCTCGAAGGTGACGCAGTCCTCGTGGCTCTGCATGATGACCAGCTCGCCCCACCGCCAGGCGAGGTGGACGCGCAGGCTGAGCTGGTTGCCCCAGGAGCTGACGCGGTGGACGACCTTGTTGGCCGAGAGGGTTTTGACGATGGCGTCGACGCTGGGGAGGATCGCGCCGTTGAGGAAGTCGGCGTAGTTGCGGTTGTACTCCTGCTGCTGGGACATGGCCTCGCGCTCGGCGGCGAGCTTTTCCGGTGCAACATCGCGGAAGGGGACGACCCGCCCCAGCCACCATTTCGCAAAGGTCTTGTCGAGCATGCGCGACAGGGTATTCGCCCCCGCGCCCCCCGGCAAGAATGGCCCGGCCGCGGGCGGCGCACAGCGCGCGGCGCGGGCACGGCGACCGCGGCGC
>DASQDR010000163.1:0-2121 GCA_035634055.1 Tepidisphaeraceae bacterium
CGGGCCCCCGCCCGCGCCGTCCCCCGCGTCACCGCGGCGCTCCCCGCCGCCCCGCTCCCCGTTGCCTCCCGCGCCGCCGCTCGCGCCGCTCGCGCCCCCGCCGCCGCCCCCGAGTTCCGCGGCGATGAGGTCGCGCAGGCCGTCCTGGTCGACCAGGTGATCGACGAGCCCGCGGTGCTTTGCCGCCGCGCCGCCGATGATGGCGTCGTCGACGATCCCGCGCACGTCCTGCTTCGAGAGGTTGCGCTGCAGGCTGATGCCGTCGATGATCTGGGCGTAGAGCTGCTCGGCCAGCGCGTTCATCTCCCCGCGCATCTGCTCCGACGGCGCGGTGCGGGTGTACGGTTCGTCGGCCCCCTTGTACTCGCCGATCTGGATGTAGTCGGCGCGGACGCCGACCTTGTCCAGGAAACCCTTGGCGAACATCGCCTCCATGCCGACGCCGGGGATCATGATCTCGCCCCCCTCGAGCATGCAGACGTCGCTGGCGCCGCTGGCGGCGATGTAGCCGGCGGTGTCGAAGCTGTCGGCGTGGACGAAGGTTTTCTTCCCCGCGCGGTTCAGGTCGATCAGCGTGTCGCGCAGCTCCTGTGCCTGCGCCAGGCCGATCTCGTGGTCGCCCCCGAGGGTGACCAGGACGGCGCGGACCTTCTTGTCGTCCTTCGCCTTGCGCATGCGCTCCAGCAGCGAGCGCAGGGTGGTGGCGTCGGGGTCGCCGAACAGGGTGAAGTCGGCCGGCTTTTCCACCAGTCGCTCGGACAGATCGAAGTAGGCGACCCGCGGCAGGCTGGCCCGCTCCTTGCGCTGGGCGCGCAGCTTCGCGATCAGCTCCGCGGGGCTGGGCAGCGCGCCCGGAGACGTCGCGGCGACGGTGGTGGCGACGGTGGCGGTGGTGGCGGTGGCGCGACCCGTGGTGGCGGCGGCGCGCTGCGTGGTGGCCGGGGTCGCGCGGGCGAGCTGCGTGGCGGCGGCGGCGGCGGCGGCCGGGCGCGACGTCGGGGCCAGCGCCTTCTTCGCCAGTTGCATCAGCGCCGTGTCCGGCAGCGACGGGTCGATCGGCTGGCTCGCCGGCCCGGCGTGCGCCCGCGCCCCGGCCAGCACCGTCAGACAGGCCAGCACGATGGTCGGGATCATTTTGTTCTGCATCGGGTTCCTCGAGTGGTCCAGGCGGCCCCCGCCGCGCGATGTCCGCGCATTGTAGCCGTCGACGATCTTACGCTTCGCACTGATACTGGTTACCGGTTACTCGCAACGAATGGTTCACGGCTTGCCAAGTAACCCGTAATGAGTTCCCGCATCCCCCGCCTCCTCGCGCCAGCGCTATGCGAAATTGACCCCCCGGCGGTCACATCTATAATGCCCGCCAGTCGTTACGGGGCCGTCGGCCGGGCGCGGCAATCGGGCGCGGGTTGAGCGGGTCCGCGCGGGTGGGTGCAAGGGCGGCCAACCGGGCGCAGAAGGAGTCCACGGGTGCGATTGCGCGGCGGCGGCGGCGGGCGACGCGGGCGACGCGGGCGCGGGCGCGGGCTGGGGGTGATCATCGCGCTTGCCGCCGCCCTATGGTTCGCCCCGGTCGCGCCGATCGCCACCGTCGTCGGCCAAGCCAGACCGGACGGCCGCGCCCCCGTCCCCCCCGTTCCCCCCGTCCAATCCTCCCTTCAACCCCAAGCCCAGCCGCCGAGCCAGTCGCTCAACATCGCCGCCAAAAGCGCGTGGACGTGGTCCGCCCCCGCTGACCCCGGCGGCGCGGGTGGCGCGGGCGGCGCGAACATCGTCCTGCTCGACGGGCCGGTCACGATTCAGCTCGACCGCGCGACGCTGAGCGCGACGCAGGCGGTGATTTGGCTGGAGGCGGCGACGGGGGGAAAAGGGGGGCAGCCGGGCGAGCAGGCGGTCACGGTCGCGCTGCTCGGCAACGCGAAGCTCCAGCAGCCGCAGATCGAGCGGTCCGACCAGCGGATGATCGTCACCGGCCGGGTGAACGGCCCGATCCGCATCACCGCCGAGAACCGCCACGCGCGGGACGTGAGCGCGTCGCAGACGTACGCGCAGGCATCGCAGCTCCGGCGAACGGTCGAGGCGCAGCAGGCGGCACCGGACCTCGAGGCCGCCGCCGCCCCC
>DASQDR010000164.1:0-3926 GCA_035634055.1 Tepidisphaeraceae bacterium
AAGACGACGATTACGAGGAAATTCATGAACCGCCGCTCTCTCCTGATCCCCGTGGCGCTGCTCGCGGCCGCGACGTGGGCCGCCGCCGGTTGCGGCGGCGTCAAGCGCCCGTTCCAGGGCCGCCTCGACCCCCACCCGCCCGGGCAGCTCCACTTCGCCAGCCAGATGCTCCAGGACAACACCGCCGTCGGCACCCCCAGCGTCAGCCGCGACGAGGTCGGCAACATCCTCCACGTCACCGTCCCGATCCGCTCGACGCGCAACGAGCCGATGTACGTCGATTACCGGGTGACGTTCTTCGACCGCAACCACCAGCAGCTCATCCAGACCGGCTGGTTCACCCGCACCCTCACGCCCAACGTGCCGGATTTTATCAGCGTCAAGAGCATGACCCCCGCCGCCGCGGACTTCGCCGTGGATTTCCGCGAAGCCAAATGACCGCACCAGCGCGGCGCGCTCCACACCAACCAAGTCGACCACGGCGAACGATGTCCGGACGAACCTGGTCCGCCCCGCCCGACGATTACGTCCGCTGCGACCAATGGGCCCCGGACAACCTCGACCCTCGACGACGGCACAACCACCCGCGCGCCGCCCCGACCACCCGCGGCGCCCTCACCGGTTGAAACTTCCCAGCCCCTGGCGATACTATCCCCCCCGTCGCCAGCCCCCGCTCCAGCGACGACCCCGGGCGTGTACCGAAGTGGACAAACGGGTCAGACTGTAAATCTGATGGCTCTGCCTTCGTAGGTTCGAATCCTACCGCGCCCATTCACCTGAAAACCTCGCGTTCCGCGAGGTTTTCGTCGTTTCAGGCGGACCTGCTGGCGGGCAGCGAATGGTGCGCTTGGATACTCTTCTTAGCCCCAAGAACGCCCCAGTGAACGCCCCAGTCGGTTAGGGGTAGGTGCGGGTCACTTCCGCCGGCCGTTCAACGCACCGCAGCCTTGGACTGTGCGGCTAGCGCCGCCTTCACCCCCTCGGCCAACTTCTGGACGGGGCCGACGCCCCACATGGAGGCGAGTCGCCGAAGGCGATCTTCCTTCACTACTGGTTGTGGATCGCGAGGCGTTGATGCCGCTCGCCCGTTCGGGGGCACCACCGCAGTGCTGGCAACTGCTCCCCGCGTCAAGCGTCGCGCGGCCGCACGCGGGGCAGTCATGGGGAGATGTGCGTCGCTCGACCACCCGAACTGGCTAGAGCGTCGGACGCCCCCTCAGGACAGTTTCGATGCTTCTCCGTTTGCAGGAACGGCCGAAATGGGTGCCAAGGGCCGCGACGGCCTCACCGTGTTATGATCCGACACCAATGGCCCCTGACGATGGCGAACTGGGTGCTCTCGATTTCCGCGCGATCTTCGATGCGGTGCCGGGGCCGCACCTGATCCTTCGGCCCGACCAGCGCTTCAGCATCGTCGCCGCCAACGACGCGTACCTTCAGGCTACGCGTACGACGCGTGAGGGGTTGATTGGTCGCGGCATCTTCGAGGCTTTCCCCGACAACCCCGACTACCCAACCGCCACCGGCGTCAGCGCGCTGCGTGCGTCTCTCGCACGCGTCATCGCCCACCGTCAAGCGCACACGATGGCGGTGCAGAAGTACGACATCCCGCACCCGGACGGCGGGTTCGAGGAGCGGTATTGGAGTCCGGTCAACACCCCGGTCCTCGGGCCGAGCGGCGAGGTTCAGCACATCGTCCACCGCGTGGAGGACGTGACCGAGTTCGTACGCTTGAAAGCACGCGACGAGGAACAGGAACGTCGTGTGGAGGAGCTTCGGGGCCACGCCGAACGCTCGGAGGCCGAAGTCTTCCTGCGGTCTTCCGAACTCACGATGGCAAACGCCCGTCTGCGGCGACAGATCGACGAGCGGGAGCAAGCCGAGGGGGCGCTCGTCCGCGAGCAGGAGTTTCTGCGTGCCGTTCTGGACAACGCTGCCGACGGCATCGTCGCCTGCGACGGCGAGGGCGTGCTCCGTTTCTTCAATGGCGCGGCCCGCGCGTTCCACGGCCTGCCCGAGCAGCCGCTCCCGCCTGAGCGGTGGGCGGAACACTACGACCTCTACCTGCCGGACGGGAAGACCCGGATGGCGAAGGAGCAGGTGCCCCTGTTCCGCGCGCTAAGCGAGGGGACGGTGAAGGACGTGGAGATGGTGATCGCCGCGAAGGGGCAGCCGCCCCGCCTGCTGACGGCGAACGGGCGAGCCATCCGGGACGCCAGTGGCCAAAAACTCGGTGCGGTCGTTGTGATGCACGACCTGACGGCGCGGAAGGTCGCCGAGGAGCAGCGGGAGCGTGCGTTGCGCGAGGAGGCAGCACGCAAGGGCGCGGACGCGTTCGCCCAGCAGCGGGCCGAGAGCGAGGCGCGGCTGCGGCTGGTGACGGCGCGCCTCGGGGCGGTGATCGAACAGGCACCCGCGTTCATTTGCACGCTGCGAGGGCCGGAGCACGTCTTCGAGTTGGCCAACGAACGGTACTACGACATTGTGGGCAGGCGGGACATCATCGGTAAGGCCGTCCGCGAGGCGCTGCCGGAGGTCGAGGGACAAGGGTTCTTTGAGCTTCTCGACGACGTGTACCGGACGGGCAAGACGTTCAGCGGCGACGAGATGCCGGTGGTCCTGCGGCGCACCGACGAGGACACGCTCGACCGGCGGTTCGTGAACCTCGTCTATCAGGCGCTGCGGGAGGCGGACGGCAGCGTCTCGGGCATCTTCGTCCACGGGGTGGACGTGACCGACGTGGTGCTGGCGCGGGAGGCGCTGAGGGCGAGCGAGGCGCGCTCCCGCCAGTTGGTCGAGACGGCCCACGAGGGCATCTGGACCATCGACGCGGACGGCCGCACGACTTACGTCAACCAGCGTATGGCCGAGCTACTGGGGTACGCGCCGGAGGAAATGATGGGGCGCGTCCACACTGACTTCATGTGGGAGCAGGACCGCCCATACGGCGACGTGGAGATGGAACGCCGTCGCGAAGGTACGGCGGCGGTCTGGGATCAACGCTACCGTCGCAAGGACGGCGGCGAACTGTGGACGGTGGCGTCCTGCAGCGCGCTCTATGACGCTGAGGGCAAGTTCGCCGGGGCGCTGGGCATGTTTACGGACATCACCCGGCGCAAGCGGGCCGAGGCCGAGCGGCAGGCGCTGCTGGACAGCGAGCGGGCGGCGCGGGCCGAGGCCGAGAAGGCTCGCTCCGAAGCCGAGCGGGCCAACGAGGCGAAGGACCGGTTCCTCGCGGTCCTCAGCCACGAACTCCGCACGCCGCTGTCGCCGGTCGTCATGACCATCGCCGAGTTGGAGCGGCACCCGGACCTGCCCGACGACGTGCGCGAGGCGATGTCAATGATCCGACGCAACATCGACCTCGAAACGCGCCTGATCGACGACTTGCTCGACCTGAGCCGGGTGACAAGCGGCAAGCTCCGGCTGCGCATGGAGCAGACGAACCTCCACGACATCCTCCGGCACGCGTACGAGGTGTCGGCCAGCGACATGAACGCGAAGCGGCTGAAGATCAAGTTCGACTTCACCGCGACGAACGACCGCGTGACGGGCGATCCGTCCCGCTTGCAGCAGGTGTTCTGGAACCTGATGAAGAACGCGATCAAGTTCAGCCCCGAGGGCCGCGACATCACCGTGCGGACCTCCGACGCCGGGCAGGGGCGGGTGCGGGTGGACGTGGCGGACGAGGGCATGGGCATCACGCCGCAGGCGCTGCCCCACATCTTCGGCGCGTTCGAGCAGGGTGACGCCCGTACCACCCACCGGTTCGGGGGGCTGGGCCTCGGTCTGGCCATCAGCCGCGCGGTTATGGACATGCACGGCGGCACGATCACGGCCACGAGCGCAGGCGCTGGTAAGGGGGCGACCTTCACCGTTGAAATGGACACGACCGCGTTAGCCCCGACGCCCGCCGCAACGGATGG
>DASQDR010000165.1:0-1508 GCA_035634055.1 Tepidisphaeraceae bacterium
TTCTTCCTCTTCTGGGCCATCCAGGTCTACTTCATCGTCAAGGGGCTGGAAGGGATCAAGTGGCTCGAGTCGTTCTCCGCGCCGCTGCTGCTGCTCGGCGGGGTCGCGCTGCTCTGGTGGGCGGCGAGCCGGGCGGGCGGCCTCGGGCACGTGCTGAGCGAGTCGCACCGGCTGCACAAGGACCCCAAGCCGTTCTGGTCGGTCTTCCCCGCGCACCTGACGGCCAACGTCGCCTACTGGTCCACCCTGAGCCTGAACATCCCGGACTTCACCCGCTACGCCCGCTCGCAGAAGTCGCAGATGCTCGGGCAGGCGATCGGGCTGCCGTTCACCATGGCGGCATTTGCCTTCATCGGCATCGCCGTCACCAGCGCGACGCTGATCCTCTACGGCGAGACCATCGAGAAGCCCGAGGTGCTCGTCGGCAAGTTCACCAGCATCCCGGTGCTGCTCTTCGCCACGCTGGTCATCTTCCTGGCGCAGCTCTCGACCAACATGGCCGCCAACGTCGTCTCGCCGAGCAATGATTTCTCCAACCTCAACCCGCGCCGCATCGGGTACGTCACCGGCGGGTTGATCACCGCGTGCATCGGCGTGCTGATGATGCCCTGGAAGCTCTACGGCTCGTACGCCGGCTACGTCTTCACCTGGCTGATCGGGTACGGCTCGCTGATGGGCGCGATCGGCGGGATCATGATCGCCGACTACTGGGTCGTCCGCCGCCAGCGGCTCGACCTGCCGGCGCTGTTCGACCCGCGGGGGCGGTACAGCTACGGCGGCGGCGGCGTGAACTGGCGGGCGATCGCCGCCCTGGTGCTGGCGGTCGCGCCGTGCGTTCCCGGCTTCGTCCGCGCCGTCGGCGCGCAGGGGAACGTCACCGACCGCGGCTTCTTCGACCACCTCTACGTCTATTCGTGCTTCGTCACGTTCGCGCTCGGGTTCGTCATCTACCTGCTGCTGATGGGCGGCCGGCGCGACGAGCCGGGCGCCCAGGAGAGTTGAGCCATGCCCACCCTCGCCACCACCGTTAACGGCCTGAAGCTCCCCAACCCGTTCGTGATCGGCTCCGGCCCGCCGGGCACCAACGCAACCGTGATCGGCAAGGCGCTCGACGAGGGATGGGGCGCGGTCATCTGCAAGACCGTCAGCCTCGATTCCGCCAAGGTGATCAACGTCGCGCCGCGCTACGCCCGGCTGAAGACGCAAAGCTCGAAGGAGATCTACGGTTGGCAGAACATCGAGCTGATCTCCGATCGTCCGTTCCAGACCTGGCTGGACGAGTTCAAGCAGCTCAAGGACAAGTACCCCCACGGTTGCGTGATCGCCTCGATCATGGAGGAGTACAACAAGGATGCATGGGTGGAAATCGTCGAGCGCTGCCAGGCGACCGGCGTGGATGCGTTCGAGCTGAACTTCTCCTGCCCGCACGGCCTGCCCGAGCGGAAGATGGGCGCGGCCATGGGGCAGGACTGCGGAATCATGGAAGAGGTCTGCCGCTGGGTGATGAG
>DASQDR010000166.1:0-10449 GCA_035634055.1 Tepidisphaeraceae bacterium
CCTCCCGTTGGTCGTCGATAACGCGTCTCGGAGCGTCGCAACGTCCCGCGGCCGCCGCGGACCGTTGACTGAGCACGGCAACGGCATCCGCGATAGGTTCCGTGGATTCAAAGCCTTGCCCGGTTTGTGCTGAGGAGAGCAATCGCGGTAGACTCTCCCTTAGCGACGATGCAACGATCGTCGCATTGGCTCAAATGGATGAACGCCGAATCGTTGAAACGGCTCAGCACCGGTCGCACGTGGTGCCAGGCAATGGCGCGTCCGACCGCTCCGGCGACGCGGCCGAGGACACGAAGTGTCCGAGGGGAAGCACGCCGTCGTGACACCGCGGCGACTGCTCTATGAAGTCAATCTGCTTCCCACTGAAGCGACCGAAGCGCGTGGCGCTACGAGCAGCAACTAGCCCTGTTCACAACGATCCCTTGGTGCTCGGGACGGCGTCGGCGTTTCTCGCATCTGGGCTGACGGCCTGGCGGAGGGCCTTGGCGGTGGCCTTGAAGATCGCCTCGGCGATGTGGTGGTTGTTGGTGCCGTAGGGGACGGTCACGTGCAAATTCATCCGGGCGCTGGTGGCGAGGGATTTGAAGAACTCCTCGACCAGCTCGACGTCAAAGTTGCCGATCTTGCCGCCGCCGCCGCCGCCGCCGCCGCCGCCGCCGCCGCCGCCCCCCCTGAACTTCACGTTGAAGACGAACGCCGGGCGGCCGGAGAGGTCGAGGGCGACCTGCGCCAGGCTCTCGTCCATCGGCACGATGGCCCAGCCGTAGCGGTGGATGCCGCGCTTGTCACCCACCGCCTTCTCGACCGCCTGGCCGAGGCAGATGCCGACGTCCTCCACCGTGTGGTGGGCGTCGACCTCCAGGTCGCCCTTGGCGTCGACGGTCAGGTCGATCAGCGAGTGCCGCGCGAGCAGGTCGAGCATGTGGTCGAAGAAGCCGACGCCGGTGCGCACCTGCGCGTTGCCGGAGCCGTCGAGGTTCAGGGCGAGGCGGATCTGCGTCTCCTTGGTTTGGCGGGAGACGTCGGCGGTGCGGGGGGAATTAATGGGCTGCTGCGGCATGTCGTGCGTCACCTGGTGTAGGGGGTTGGACGCAGGCGGAACCTTCCGCACGACGTCCACGACAATATCGGTGTCGAGGAAGATCATGCGTCACAGTTCGCGGCGATCGATCTTCCGGCGAAGCTCGTTGACGAATTCGGTGCTGTCCTCGATCTCTTCGCGGTCAGCCCACATCCCGACGATCGGCGACTTCGCCAGCTCCCCCGCCGTCATGTACTTCGGCTGCTCCGCCGGCCTGGGCAGGATCTCGATCTCGACCTCCTGGTCCTTCGGCAGATCCACCGGCTCGTCCGGCACGAACACCTTGCCGTCGTAGTGCGCCTTGATCGTCATCGCCGTCACCTCTTGCGACATCTTACGGCTCACGCCGCCCGCTCCGCCGCCGTCAGCGCCTTGACGCCGCCGATCAGGGCGTTGTTCTCCTGGCTGGTGCCGACGGTGATGCGGATCTTGTCGTCCAGCCCGGGCTTGTCGAAGTATCGCACCAGGATCCCCTGCCGCTTGAGCCCGAGGTAGACCTCCTTGCCGCGGCCGTCGGGGACGGTGGCGAGGATGAAGTTCGCCTCGCTCGGCAGCACCTTCCACCCCAGCTGCGTCAGCTCGCTGCTCAGCCGCTGCCGCTCGCTCTTGACGTGCTCCCAGGTCTTGCGCGCGTACTCCTGGTCGGCGATGGCGGCGGTGGCGGCGGCGACGGAGATCGCGTCGCACGGGTAACTGTCGCGCGCCTTGTTCATCTCGCGCACCACCTCCGGCCGCGCCACCGCGTAGCCGAAGCGCAGCCCGGCCAGCGAGTAGGCCTTGCTCAGCGTGCGGGTGATCACGATGTTCTGGTGGTCCTTCAGCAGCGGCAGGCAGTCGTCGTCGGCGAAGTCGACGTACGCCTCGTCCACCAGCACCACCCCGGCGAACGCCTTGCACAGCGCGTCGATCCGCTGCGGCGAGACGAAGGTGCCCGACGGCGCGTTGGGATTGGCCAGGAAGATCGCCCGCGCCCTGGTGGCGACCAGCGCGTCGACCGGCAGCGCCCAGTCGCGCTCCCACGGCACCTCGGCCACCTTCACCTCGTCCAGCTCGGCCATCACGGGGTAAAGCGAGTAGGTCGGGCTGGGGTAGGCGAGGGTGTCGCCGGGCGAGAGGAACGTCAGCACGGCGACGGCCAGCACGTCGTCGCTGCCGTTGCCGGCCATGATCATGTCGGGCGTGACGCCTAGCACCTGCGCGGCCGCCTCGCGAAAGGCGTCGGCGGTGGCGCTGGGGTAGCGGCGAAGCTGCTCCGGCTCGATCTGCTGGATGGCCTGCATCACCTTCGGGCTGGGCGGGAAGGGGTTCTCGTTGGTGTTCAGCTTCACCACGCGCTCGCCCGCGCCGGGCTGCTCGCCCGGCGCGTAACCGGCCATCTCGCGCACGGTGGGACGGACGAAGGAAGGGGTCGCCATGGGTTGCAGTATAGCGTGAAAGCGCGCGCGGTGTGGACGGAAGAGTGGAGCGGTGAAGCGGTGATACGGCGACGCGGTGAGGGCGCTGCACGTTGAACGTGGCATGGGCGCCGCGCCGCCGCGCCCATGCAGCCCGCGGCAGCAGCCGCTCCTCGTCTCGTCGGGAGGAGCCGCTGCGCGGCAAGTTGCCTGGGCGAGGCGCCCATGCCACGAGAAACGCCGCTTCCGCCCTACTGCGCCACCGCTTCCCCACTTCACTGCATCGCCGCTTCACCGCGAACTAATCCGCCGATCGCGAGTGCACCGACGCGGCGTGCCCCGCCAGTTGCTCAGCCGTTGCCAGTGCCACGATCGCTTCCGCGTCGTTGGCCAAGCCCTCGGCGCTGTAGCGGACCACGCTGCTGCGCTTCAGGAACTCGTACACGCTGATCCCGCTGGAGAAGCGGGCGGTGGTGTTGGTCGGCAGGCAGTGGCTCGGGCCGGCGACGTAGTCTCCGGCGGCGACGGGGGAGAACGGGCCGAGGAAGACAGCGCCGGCGTGGACCAGCTTCGCCAGCACGGCCGGCTCGTCGCTCACCTGCACGCTCACGTGCTCGGCGGCGAACTCGTTCGCCAGCTCGATCAGCCGGTCCATGTCCGGCTCCACGATGATCGCGCTGTGGTCGCGCAGCGCTTCGACGATGGCCTCGGCGCGGTCCAGCACGCTCGTCTGCGCCTCCAGCTCCCCCTTCACCCGCTGCGCCAGCGGCTCGGACGCGGTCAGCAGGAAGCAGCTCCCCGGATCGTGCTCGGCCTGGGCGATCAGGTCCGATGCGATCGCGTCCGCGCGGCCGCTCTGGTCGGCCAGGATGAGGATCTCGCTGGGCCCGAGGAAGCCGTCGATGCCGACCGAGCCGGCCAGCGCGCGCTTGGCGAGCTGCACGTACGTGTTGCCCGGGCCGACGATCTTGTCGACCGGCGGGATCGTTTTCGTGCCGAACGCCATCGCCGCGATCGCCGCGGCGCCGCCGGCACGATAGACGAGCTCGAGCTTCAGCTCGTGGCACGCCGCCAAGACGACGTCCGACCGCCCGTACTTGCTCGGCGGCGTGCAGACGACGATCCGCTTCACGCCCGCCACCTGCGCCGGCACCGCCAGCATGATCAGGCTCGACGGGTAGCTCGCCTTGCCGCCGGGGAAGTAGAGGCCGGCGCTGTCCAGCGGCGTGAAGCGCATGCCGAGTTCCACGCCGGGCCGGCGGAGCGTCGCCGGCGGCTGGGGCATCACGTGCTGCTGGTACTCGCGCACCTGCGCGATCGACCGGCGGATTGCCGCCATCACTTCCGGCGCCACGCGCGCTCCGGCGGCGGACATCTCCTGCGGCGTGACGCGGATTTGGTCGGCGGTGAAGTCCGGGTCATCGAACTCGCGCGAGCTTGCGACGATGGCGTCGTCGCCGCGCTCGGCCACGTCGGCGAGGATCTTCTCCACCGCCCGCACCGCCTCGGCGCGTGGCCCGCGCGCGAACGCGACGTCCTGCGGGTTGAGGCGAAGCTCGCCGAGCAACCGCCGGACCTCGGCCCGCTCGGGCTCCACGTTCAGGTGCAAGATCGGAATCATCCCGGCGATCCTAATGCGCCCGCCCCGCCCGACCAACCGCCCCGCTCACGCCCGGTCCCGCTCACGCAGGGTCCTCCGGCGGGAGCATCCCCTGCTCGCGCATCTTCTGGCGCAGCTTGGCCACCTTCTCCGGATCGGCCCCGGGGCGCGGGCGCGGCTCGGGCGGAGGGATCGTCGGCAGGCCGAGGAACTCCTTCGGCGTGCCGGGCGGCGGTTGATCGTCGGGCGAGATTGGGGCGGGCGCGGGTGCCGGCGCCGGCGTGAGCGGCAGTGCAGGATGGTCGTCGGATGGCGCGGCCCCGGCACCGTCGGCCGGTCCCCTCGCCGCCGTCGAGGGGCCCGTGCCAAATCCTCTCACCGGCTCGTGCCGCGGCGCCGGCGTCGGCCGGCCGGCGCTGACGCGCGACGGGAAGAACCAGACGGCAAACGGCATCGCCAGCAGGACCAGCACCTTGTTCCACCACCCGCGCTCGACCGCTTCGGTCGCCTGCTCGAACCAACGGATCATCGACACGAGGACGAAGACGAACAGCGCGAGCAGCAGGATGCTGGTGAAGCAACCCATGCGGCTACCCCGGGCGAATGGTGTAGAGGACGATAGCGAGGATCAGGCTCAGCACGCCCGCCACGATGCCAACGTAGGCGAGCCACACCTTCGACCGTCCGCCGGTCCGCCGCACGCTGCGGATCGCGATCGCGCCCAGCACGATGCCGGCGATCTCGTCGACCCAGAGCGTGCCGAAGTGCGTCAGGCTGAAGACGCTCAGCACCGCCGACGCCAGCGCCAGCGGGTGCTGCCGGACGAACCACTCCCGGTACGCCTCGACGCGCTGCCGATCACGGGCGGATTCTCGACCGAAGAAGGCCATGGGGAGGGATGGTGAGGAGTGGAGAGGGCTCGTGACTGGTCACTGGTCACTCGCAGGGCGCCTAAGCAGGAATGGGCGCCGCACAGGTAACGGTCAACCAGCCCAACGCCGCACTGGAGCCGGCGCCCGGCGAGTGACCAGTGACAAATGACGAATGACGAGCGACCTCACCTGAAATCGTAAATCTGCACCCGCTTCCAATACTCCTTGTTCCGCGCGATGAACTCCTTGTGCAGCGGGTGGACCTGGTACTCGTCGTGCCCCGCGGCGTCGTCGAAGACGGTGCAGAGGCCGACGTCGTAGGTGTTGTCGACCACCTCGCGCGGCGTCATCGCCGGGCGGCCTACCCACACGTGACGGGCGGAGGGGATCTTGCCGAGCAGGTTCGCACAGTCGGTCAGCAGCTTCTGGCGGATCTCGTCGGTGGCCGCGGGGGTGAGCCAGAAATAGACGGTATGGATGAACATGGCGGGCATCCTACACGCCCCGCGGCGTTGGCTCACGCGCGGGACTTCGGATAGCTTTCGCCCCCGCAGATGATCCGGGTGCTCCACCTGCTCGAGCGCGACGCAGACTTCGAAACCCAGCGCGGGGCCGACGGGCTCGCCCGCGCGCTGGGCGAAGGGTTCAGCGTCACGACGCGGTCGATCGGCTACGGCGGCGACTGGCGCGACGTCCCGACGG
The DNA here is from genome assembly GCA_035634055.1 of Tepidisphaeraceae bacterium. Classification (GTDB taxonomy): domain Bacteria; phylum Planctomycetota; class Phycisphaerae; order Tepidisphaerales; family Tepidisphaeraceae; genus JAICTV01. The sequence goes on from DASQDR010000166.1 coordinate 5,650, forward strand.
CCGCCGCGATGCTGCGGCGCTCGCAGCCGCCGTTCGACGTCGTCCACGCCTGGGGCGCGCGGGCGCTGACGGTGGCCGCCTTCGGGTCCGGCGCCCGCATCGTCTTCAGCCCGGCGCCGGAGACGCGGGCAAAGGTCGTGCGCTGGCTCCGCGCGGTGATGAGCCACCGGGACGTGAACGTCGTCGCGCCCAGCAGCACGCTCCGCCGGCGTCTGGTGGAGCGCGGGGTGCCGCTGGAGCGCTGCCACCTCGTCCGACCGGGCGTGGAGTTCGCGCGCGTCCGCCGCCGGCGCGACGACGCGCTGCGGGCGCAGCTTGGGCTGAACGCAACCGACCACGTGTTCCTCGCCTGCGGGGAATCCACCCGCGCGGCGGCGCACATCGATGCGGTCTGGGCGACGGGGATCCTCAACGTCGCCGACGAGCGGCACAAGGTCCTGCTCTGGGGCCAGGGCGAGCAGACCGACGCGCTGCGCCGCCTGGCAGAGCACTGGGGCCGGCCGGACATGCTGCGCGTGGCCGAGCCGCGGCTGGGGCGTCGGCGGCGGCGCGTGGAGTTCGAGGAACTGCTTCCGGCAACCGATACGATCCTCGTCCCCGCGCGCGGCGCGGTGGCGACGCTGCCGATCGCCATCGCCATGGCGTCCGGCCTGCCCATCGTCGCCGCCGCAACGCCGACCGTCAGCGAGTTGCTGGAAGATCGGCACACCGCGCTGATGACCCAACCCGCCAAGCCGCGGCTGCTGGCCAGACGCATCCTCGACCTTCAGGAAGACCCCTCGCTCCAGTGGAGCGTGGCCGACATGGCGCGCACCGAGGCGTTCGAGTTCTTCGCCTTCACGCGCTTCGTCAACCAGTTCCGCCAGGTGTACCGGCAGGTCGCGCAGGGCGCGGCGGTGCAGGTCCCGGAAGAAGCGCCGGGCGCGGGGCTTCGCTTTCACGGGCGGGCTTGAGGCGCGCGGTGCAGGACGTACGGCGCGAGCCGGCGGAAGCCGCAGCGCTCGTAGAGCGCCGCCGCCGGCGCGTTGGTCGGGTCCACGTTCACGAAGACGTGCTTCAGCAGCGAGCGGGCGCAGATCTCCAGCGCGCGGCTCATCAGCGTCCGCCCGACGCCCTGCCGGCGGAAGCGCTCGGCGACGTAAAGGTCCTCGATGCAGCCGAGCTCACCGTCGATTAGCACGAGCACCAGCCCCGCCGCCGAGCCGTCCTTCAGCGCCAGCAGCGAATCGGTCTGCGGGTCCTCGACGTGAAGCATGGCCGCCTCGACGACCTGCGGCTCGTTCCAGCGCGCCGCGGACTCCTGGAACAACTCGCGGGCGTGCCGGAAGCTGGCGCGGCCTGGGATGATCTGGAGCCCCGCCGCCTCGTCGATCGCTCGGGTCGGGCGGCCGCCCAGGTACATCAGGTCGTACGTCTCGGCGGTGAAGCCGAGCGACAGCAGGTGCTCCGCCAGCGGCTGCGTGCGCGGCGGCGGGACGGCGGTGTTGAGCATCCACTTGAAGCACCGCGCGCCGCGCGAGGTGAAAAATGCGTCGGCCTCGGCGACGGCGGCGGCGGCGGTCGAACCCTCAGGGATCGACGCCTGAAGCATGCAGTTGGAATCGTAAATCTTCGGCAGCAACGGGTTGGTAAACGCCGATCCGCACTCCAGCGGCGTCTCCTCCGCCGCCTGCCGAACCCACTGAAGCTCCGTGCGCTGGTAGAGGCGAACGAGGTCGGCGGTGGTCGCGGCGCGGTGCGATGGAAGGATCGGCAGCGACATCGGGCGCGATGATACGGGTCACGCCGCGGAAGTGTCGAGGATGAACGTGGCGGGGCCGTCGTTGGTCAGCGAGACCTTCATGTCGGCGGCGAAGCGGCCGGTCTCGACCGCAACGCCGGTGGCGCGGACCGCCTCGACCAGCCTGGCGAACATCCCCTGCGCGACGGCGGGCTCGGCGGCGCGATCGAGCGACGGTCGGCGGCCCTGCCGCGTGCTGGCGGAGACCGTGAAATTGCTCACGAGCAGGATCGCCCCGCCCGCCTCGCGCAGGTCACGGTCGAAGTGCTTCTGCCCGCTGGCGTCGCGGAAGATCCGCAGGGCCGCGAGCTTCTGCGCCGTCCAGGCGATCTCCTTATCGGTGTCCCCCTTGACCACCGCCACTAGGGCGAGCAGTCCGGGGCCGATGGCGCCGACAATCTCGCCGTCCACGACGACGCTTGCCTCGAGCACGCGCTGGACGATGGTGATCATGATCGATGACGAAATCTGATGGGAAATTCAGTTGACAACCCGGCGGCCGGGTGGGCAGATTAGCAATCGTGCCCTCGGCGGCCGGAGCTCCAGCCGATTGTTATCGAATCCATCATACCGAACCGGCTCCGGCAGACGACCGAGGCACGCGCGCGCAGGTGGGAAAACGTTGTGAGCGGCGGCGCGGGTGGTTTGCGCAGCCGTTGAGAACTACCTCAAGGTGGGACTTTCGCCAGAAGCAGAGTTACAATGGAGCCCGGGCGATGCGATGAGCCGCCGCGCTGTAGCGGCGCGTCTCATAACGTCGACGAGGTCAGACGAGAGCCCGGACCCAGGTTGAAGTAGGCCGCGACAGCGGTTATCACCCGTGAGCTTTGCACCCTGAAGGCCGCCGACGCGCCCGCGCAACGACCCCCTCGCGCGGCGACCTTCACAACCGGCCCGGCCCGCCCGCCGTTCCCGCCCGCGCGACCGCCGCGCGACGCGCGAAACGACCCGGCGCGGCTGATGGCGAGGAGCGTTCACCATGGCCACCCCCCGTTTCGCCTGGGGCATCGACATCGGCAACCGCGCGCTCAAGGCCATCAAGCTCGTGCGCGATGGCGACTCTCTGCGGGTCGACGACTTCGACGTGATCGAGCACGAGACGGTGCTCTCCAACAGCGGCGACAACCGCGAGGGGTACATCACCTCCGCGCTCCAGCAGTTCGTCTCGCGCCACCCGATGAAGGGCGGCGCCGCGTCGATCGGCGTCAGCGGGCAGGCAAGCTTCGCGCGATTCATCAAGCTCCCGCCGGTCGAGGAGAAGAAGATCCCCGAGATCGTCCGCTTCGAGGCCATCCAGCAGATCCCCTTCCCGCTGGACGACGTGGAGTGGAGCTACCAGCTCTTCCGCGGCGACGACACGCCCGACGTCGAGGTCGGCATCTTCGCCATGCGCAAGGAGCTCATCAACCAGCACATCAAGTACTTCACCGACCTGGACCTCAACGTCCAGGTCGTGCAGATGAGCCCCCTGGCGGTTTACAACGCGATGTCCTACGACCAGCGGGTCGAGGGCACCACGATGATCATCGACCTGGGCGCCGAGAACACCGACCTGATCATCGCTGACGCCGACACCATCTGGCTCCGCTCCATCCCGGTCGGCGGCAACAACTTCACCGAGGCGCTGACCAAGGCGTTCAAGATCAACTTCGCCAAGGCCGAGGACCTCAAGCGCAACGCCGCCACCAGCAAGTACGCGCGGCAGATCTTCCAGGCGATGCGTCCGGTCTTCGCCGACCTTGTCGCCGAGGTGCAGCGGTCGATCGGGTTCTACGCCTCGGTGCACCGCGACTCGCGCATCAAGCGCATCGTCGCCGTCGGCGGCACGTTCAAGCTGCCGGGCCTTCAGAAGTACCTCCAGCAGAACCTCCAGCTCGAGGTCGAGCGGCTCGACACCCTTGGTGCCGGTGCGCCGCCGGACCCGAAGCAGGGCGCCGCCTTCCAGGACAACATCCTGTCGATGGTCAGCGCCTACGGGCTGGCGCTACAGGCGATGGGCGAGGGGAAGGTGACGTCGTCGCTGCTCCCCAGCCACATCCGCCGCGAGCGCCTCTGGCAGGAGAAGACCAAGTACTTCGGCGCCGCCGCCGCCCTGTTCGTCATCGGCACCGGCATCGGCTTCGGCAGCGTGTTCCTCGGGAACATGAGCCTCGAGGGCGCCGCCGACGCGCGCGGCAAGCTGACGACGATCGCGGGGCAGGCGACCGACCTCGATAACCGCTGGACCGCCGTGCAGGGCGCCGGCGCGGCGGACCGGCAGCGCATCATCAACGTCCGTTCGCTGGCGCAGTGGCGCGACCTCTACACCCACATCCTGACCGACATCAACGGCGCAGTCCCGCAGCTCAACCTCCCGCCGGACCAGGTCAAGAAGATCCCGCGGCACGAGCGCCGGCAGGTGATCATCGAGCGGGTGGTCAGCCGCTACCTCCCGGACATGGGGCTGGTCGGGGACCTGAGCCTGCCGACGTACAGCACGGTGCCGCCGGCCAGCGGGACGGGCGGGACGAGCACGATCGGCGGGTTCGGCCCTGCCGGGTTCGGCGCGGGCGCGGTGGGCGCGGTGGGCGCGACGCCGCCGGAGTTCGCCGGCGCGCTGCCCCCGACCCCCGAGGCGCTCCCGGAGGGGGCTGTCGCCGCCGCCCCCAGCCCGCACGCCGGACTGCGCGGTTACGTGGTGACCCTCTTCGGGCGCACGCCGATGCAGACGGCGGCGGCGTTCCTCCAGGAAACGCTCGCGGGCAACCTCCGCAAGCTGTCGCGCGACAAGGTCGGGGCCGACCGCAAGTACTACATCGGCGAGGTGCGCATCGTGCACCTCCGCCCGCTGCGCGAGGACGCGGCGCGGGTGTCGGAGATCCTGACCGCGTACAACGCGGCGGCGCAGGCGAAGACCTCGGGCACCTTCACCGCCGCCGCCGCCGCCGGCGGGTTCGGCGGCGGGCTCGGGCCGGAGGCCGTCGGACCGATGCCCGGCGGCTTCGGGGGCGGCGGGTACGTCCCGCAACCCCCGCCGGGCG
>DASQDR010000167.1:0-3631 GCA_035634055.1 Tepidisphaeraceae bacterium
CAGCACGAACGCGGCGACGATCAGCCCGAAGCCGTAGACCACGGCCAGGTTCACGCCGCCCACGTTCGTCCGCATCCGCTCGAAATCGAACGCGGCCAGCAGCACGAACCCGGCGTAAACCGCCACGTAAACGGCGAACAACGTCATCCCGATCCGCGCGTGCCGCGCGATCGTTCGAGGGTTCTCGGTCACGGCGGACAATGACGCGGCTGGAGGCGGCGGCGGCGGCGGTGTTGCGGGCGCGGGCGGCGAGGACATGGATCTCCTTCCCGAGGGAACCGGTCGGTCAACGCGCCGCCATTATGCGGGAACGACGGACCGTTGCCACCGATGTGGGGAAGAAGCGTCAGCCGCAGATGAGGCACGGATCGACGCAGATGCGGACAGAAATCCCAAAGCTATCGCGGGGGGAAACGCAGGCGGAAGAAATGCGCAACGAACACACGCGAACCCAGAAGAACCAACGGCAAGCGCGGTCCACCGCGCCGGGCCAGACTCGTATCGCTCATTCTCCACCCAGTTCAGTGCTTCGTTGTCTCTTCCTCTTTATTCGTGTCCATTCGTGTGCATTCGTGGTCCAATCTCTTTCTAGGGAGCGCCGGCACACGCGCGCACCTGAAACAGCCCGGGACGCGAACGGACTCGTATCAGCGACGCAGCCGCGGCTACTTTTCGCGCTTGGTCTTGGCCTCGGGAAAGATCTTCTTGCGGTCTTCCTCGATGTCGCCTTTGCTGAAGCGGCCATCGGTGCGCATGTCGGTTCCCCCGCCGGGGATGCCGGCGCCGGCGCCGCCGCCACTGGAGGCGTCGGAGGCACCGCCCATGCCCCCTTCCAGGGGTGGTTCGGAGGGGCGTTGTCCGGCGACGGTGTCGCCGCCGCCCGCGGCGATATCCGCGCGCATCCCCTGCGCGGCGCGCCCCGCCGCGGTGTCGAAACTGGCGCCGGGCGGCGTACCGCCGGTGTCGTCGGGGGTGACCGAAGCGCCAGCCTCCGAAGCGCCAGCCTCCGAAGCCGCCTGCGAGATTTCCTCGTCGCTGGGCCCATGACGCCGGTGGTTCTTGAACTTCTTGTCCATCGCGGGGACCTCGAGTGAGTGGGGAAGTTGAGGCTAGGAACTCAGGGACTCAGGGACGCAGGGACTGAGGGGAGCGCAGATCTCTTCACTCTCTGCCTTTCTCCCTCATCACTCCCTCCGTGCCTCCGTGCCTCCGTGCCTCGGTGCCTCCGTGCCTCGGTGCCTTCCTCTTCCCCTCCGTCGCTTCGTCGCTTCGTCGCTTTCCGCTCCTCTCCCCCCTACGGCACCTCACTCTCCTCGCTCATCTCGTCGGTGCTGGCGTGCCCCGCGCCATGCTCGTTCGCTTGGGTGAAGCCCACTTGCCCCGTGGCGTTTTCGTCCACGGTTTGCCCGTCGCCGGAGTGGTCGACGGTGCTGCCGTGGACGATGCGGGGCGGGGCGCCGGTGTTGTCGCCGCGGGCGGGCGGGCCGCTGGCGAAGGTCTCGCTGCCGCCGGTCGTTTCAGCCTGCCCGATGTTGGACTCATCGTCCGGTCCGCCGGCGGCGAGGCCGGTGCCGTCGGTGCCGACGCCGACGATGTCGGTATCGATGTCCCCGCCGCTGAAGGAGCCGGCCCCGCCCTCCTGCCCGCCGACGCCGGACTCGCGGGAGTCGACGCCGGCGCGGGGCTGGCGCTGCTCGCGGTTGCGATCGCCCCCCGCCTGGTTCTGCGCCTCGCGCGAGGCGTTGAGCGCCGGTTCGCGGCTGCTGGCGGGAACGCCGAAGTCTCCCTTCGTGGCGAAACGCTTGGCTTCGCGCTCGCTCGTGCCGACCTTGCCGCGCGACGCGCCGGCGCGGGCCGCGCCGGATGCGCCACGAGATTCCGCACCGCCCGCGCCGCCCGCGCCACCCGTCTTGGATTTGGAGCCGACGGCCGCGCGGTTGCCGCTGGCGGCGCTGCGGCCGCTGGTCTTGGATGTCGCCGACCCCGCGCCACGGCCCTTCGCCGCGGAGCCTCCCCCCCCGCCTCCCCCCCCGCCTCCCCCGCCGCCGCTGCCCGAGCGGGCCGAGGTGGTTCCGGGCCGAGTTGCCGCGCCGCCGGAGCGGGCCGACGCGCCGCCGCGTGCCGCTGCGCCGCCGGATCGTCCCGCCGCGGCGCGGCCGCTCCCGCCACCCGCTCCACCCGCGCCGCCGCGCGGGGTGGGGGTCGCCCGCCGCGCGGTCGTCTTCTTGGTGGAAGAGGAACCGGCTCGCGAGGCGGATTTACCGCCGCTCCCGCCGGAGCGGGCGGCCGACTTGGTGGTGGACTTCTTCCCGGCAGACTTGCGGGCGGCCATCAGCTACTCCTTTTCCGTCCCCCCCCGAGGAAACGCTTCTCCGTGAGAACCACAACTTACGCCCCCGGCCGACAGAGCGGGGAGAGCGAAAATTGGCGGCCTGCTGCTCAGGCCGGCCGGCTGAACGAGCCGCCCGCGACGCTCGGGTAGAAACCGACATGCGGAACACGAACACACACGAATTCATCGAAGATACCGGACTCATTTCTGTCACTGAAACTGTCCGTTCGTGTGCTGCGTGCCCATTCCTGTTCTCATTCTTCATCGGGGCCCACCGGTGCCCCATCGCTGGCAAATTCCCTTGCTACGCCGCCGCCGCCGCCGCGGTCAGGTCCGCGGTGCAGTGCGGGCACTTTTTGGCGCGGAACGGGATGCTGGAGATGCAAAGCGGGCATTCCTTCACCGTCGGCTCGCCGGGCGGCGGCGGGCGGCTGACCCGGCGGGTGGCGGTGTTCACCGCCTTCACCAGCAGGAACACCGCGAAGGCCACGATCAAGAACTGGATGATCGCGTTGATGAACTTCCCGTAGCGGATGGCCGTCTCCGGGCGCGTCTCCTTCCCGGCGCGATCGAGCTCGGCGGCGCGGACGACGAACTTCTTATCCGCGAAATCGACCCCGCCGGTGACCACGCCCAGCGGCGGCATGATCACGTCGTTGACGAAGGAGTTGACGATGGTGGTGAACGCCGCCCCGATGATGATCCCGACGGCCAGGTCCAGCACGTTCCCCCGCATCGCGAACTCTTTGAACTCGCGCAGCAGTCCCATCAGCAAACCTCCGTTATCACCGTTGATGCCCGCGGATCCGGACAGGAAATGCGAAACACGAATGGAGACGAATCTTCACGAATGCACACGAATGAGATCGTGTGCATTGGCGTCAATTCGTGCCCATTCGTGTTCTCATTCTTCATCACGCCACGGGTGGCGCACATTCGGTTACTTCGCCCCGCCGGGCAGCGACGGGAGCTTGATGCCGCCGCCGGCCTTGGCGGTGTTGAGCATTGTCCTGGCCTGGGTGACGGCGGACTGGAGGGTCGGGGAGAGCGAGGCGCGCATCCCCTCCACCTGGTTGAGCGACTTCTCCGCCAGGTCGTACTTGTTCTCCTTGATGTAGGTCATCGCCTGGTCGAGCAACTGCTTGGCCTGCTGCTCGTTGGCGGAGGCGGGCTGGGTGGCGGCGGCGCCGGCGCCGGCGGCATCGCCCGCGGCGGTTGCGGCGGCGTTGGGGGCGCCGGCGTTGGCGCTGCCGGTGCCGGCGTTGCCGGAGACAGCGCCGCCCGCGCCGACCGGGCCGG
>DASQDR010000168.1:0-2307 GCA_035634055.1 Tepidisphaeraceae bacterium
ACCGGCGAGTGATGACGATGTTCTTGCCGCCGGTGCGCTCGATCCGCTTGCAGCAAGCCCCGGTGGGACGCGAAGAGTTCCCCCGGTGCCCCGTTATCATGCCGCCCGTGCGCACGATCCGCCTGGGACGAAGATTCGCGATCGCGGCGGCCCTCGGGGTCGCCGCGATCGTCCCCTGGGCCGGTGGTTGCGGCGCGCCGCCGAAGGAGACGTCCGCCCCGGCGACGCGGCGACCACCGCCCGCGCCATCGCAGGCGGGGCAGTCCCCGTCGCGCGCGCCGTCGCCCGCGCGATCGCCGGTCGCATCGCCCGCCCGCGGCGCACCTGAAAATGCCAACGACGCCTGCGCCGATCACCTTCACGAGGCATCCGGCGCGCTGCTGCTGTACTACGGCAAGTACCGCCGCCTGCCGCAGGATCCGCGCGAGCTCACCCGACTGCCCGGCTTCGACGACCTCGATCTGACCTGCCCCGTCTCCGGCGAGCCGTACGCGTACGATCCCAACGGCTTGCCCGGCCCCAAGGCCGGGACGGTGCTGATCCTCTACGACGCGACGCCCGCCCACGGGCGGATGCGCTGGGCGGTGTCGGCCGTCGTCCCGCGCGGTACCGAGCCCCTGCTGGCGGACGTGCTGGCGGTGCCGGAAGCGCGCTTCCGCGCAATCGGCGCGAGCGGCGCCGGGCGGTCCCCTTCGCGCCCGTAGTTGCGACGGCACACGGCACCCATCCTTTGCTGCGACGACCGTCCGGCCGCGCGCGGTGGTCACGGGTCGCACCTGCCTGTCCGCCCTTCGTCGCGCGCACGCGCGCATCGTGCTTTGCAGAAATGATGCGCCGCCGGTTGATCGCCGGCGCGCTATAGGCCTATGGTGATCCTTCTGGCGGGCTCAGCCCGCGCGGGGCGCGGACAGGAAGCGGTCATGGTGCAGCGGACGGGAATCGGCGGCGGTGCGTGGTGCGGCGTCGCGGCGCTGGCGATCGCGCTGCTGGTGTCGATGGCGCAGAGCGGATGCGGGCGTCGCGAGGCGGCGGCGCAGCCCCCGCCGCCGATGGTCACCGTCGCCCGCCCGATCGAGCGCGAGGTGATCGATTGGGACGAGTACAGCGGGCGGCTCAGCGCCGTCGAGACGGTGGACGTGCGCGCCCGGGTCGGCGGGTTCGTGCTGTCGGTCTCGTTCCGTGAAGGGGGCATCGTCAACGCCGGCGACGTGCTGTTCCAGATCGACCCGCGCCCCTTCCGCGCGGACCTGGACCGCGCCGCCGCCCAGGCGCAGGCGGCGGAGGCGCAGGTGCTCCAGGCGGAGGCGACCTTCAACCGCACCGTCGGCGCCGCCCAGAGCAACGCCGTCTCGCAGCAGGACGTGGACGTGGCGCGGTTCCAGCTCGAGAACAACCGCGCCCAGCTCGCCGCCGCCCGCGCCGCGCAGGAGACCGCCCGGCTGAACCTCGAGTGGACGCGCGTGATCGCCCCCATCACCGGCCGCGCCAGCAGCGTCTACGTGACGCCGGGCAACCTCATCACCGGCGGCGTCGGCAGCGCGACGCTGCTGACCACCATCGCCCGGCTCGACCCGATCTACTGCTACGTGGACGTGGACGAGCAGTCGGTGCTGCGCTACCAGCGGCTGGCGCGCGAGCGGCGGCGGCTGAGCGCGCGCGACACCACCATCCCGGTCTTCATCCAGCTCGCCAACGAGACGGCGTTCCCGCACGAGGGGTACATCGATTTCGTCGACAACCGCATCGACCCGGCGACCGGCACGATGCGTGCCCGCGGCGTGTTCCCCAACCCCAGCGAGACCATGACCCCGGGCATGTTCGCGCGCATGCGCGTGCCGGGCAGCGGGCGTTACCGCGCGATCCTGGTGCCGGACGCGGCGATCGGCACGGTGCAGAACATCCGCTTCGTGATGGTACTCCAGGAGGACGGCACGGTGCAGCAGCGCAACGTGCAGCTCGGCAGCGCGTTCGGGCCGTTCCGGTCCATCACCGACGGCATCACGCTCCAGGACCGCGTCGTCGTCAACGGGATGCTGCGGGCGCGGCCGGGGAGCAAGGTGCAGGCGACCGAGCAGCCGCTGGACGCGTCGGCGGTCCCGCTGACGGCGCCCGGCTCCCCCACCACGCAGGCGCTGCCGCCGGCGACGCAGACGGCGCACGAGGCGGCGACGGTGCTTCCGACCGAACCGCGCGCCGGCAACCCGCTGCGCCCGCCGGCCACGCTGCCCGCCGGCGTGCCGCGCATGACCGCCGCCACCGGCCCGGGCGGCCCCGCCGACGCGGCGACCCTGACCAGCGCCTCCACCC
>DASQDR010000169.1:0-20431 GCA_035634055.1 Tepidisphaeraceae bacterium
AGAGGAGAGCGACGGAGCGACGGAGCGACGGAGCGACGAAGGGGAAGAAGAAAGGGAGAGGGGCGGAGCGACGGAGCGAAGGAGCGACGAAGGGGAAGGCGGAGAGGAAACGCTCTTCGCCTCCTCTTCTTCTTCCTCACCTTCCCTTCGTCGCTCCGTCGCTTCGTCGCTTCGTCGCTCTCCCTCATCTTCCCTTCGTCGCTCTTCTTCGAACAACGGCATCTCCTCATCCGTCAGCGCCATCACCTGCCACAGCGCGTCGCGCCGCGAGAGCCCGAGCGAACCGAACGCGTCGGCCTCCGCCAGCCGGCGCAGGACCGAGACGGGCAGGCCGGTCGCGCGGTGCAGTTGCTCGACAGAGGCGAACCGCCCCCGCCGCCGGCGGACCTCCACGATCACCTCCGCGTGCGCCTCGCGCATCCCCTTGATGCGACGAAACCCCAGGCGAACCGCGGGGCCGGGAAGGCCCCAGGTGGATTTGTCTGAAGAGGCACGGAGGCACGAAGGGACGGAGGCACGAAGGCACGAAGGGGGGTGAAGGCAGGAAGGCAGAAGTGAATTCACTCTTTCCTTTTCGCCCTCCTCACCCCCTTCGTGCCTCCGTGCCTCCGTGCCTCCGTGCCTTTCTTCCTCCCCCTTCCCTCCGTGCCTCTCCTCCAACCCACAATCCCACCCACTCTCATTCACGTCCACCGGCCGTACCTCCACCCCGTGCGCCCGCGCGTCGATCACGATCTGGGCGGGCGCGTAGAACCCCATGGGCTGGCTGTTGAGCAGGGCGGCGCAGAAGACGGCCGGGTGGTGGCGCTTGATCCACGCGCTGGCGTAGACCAGGATCGCGAACGACGCGGCGTGGCTCTCGGGGAAGCCGTACTCGCCGAAGCCGCGGATCTGCTCGAACACGCGCTCGGCGAACTCGCGCGTGTACCCGCGCTGGAGCATGCCGCGGATGATCTTGGGGTAAAAAGTGTCGATCACCCCGTTCTTCCGCCACGACGCCATCGCCCGCCGGAGCTGGTCCGCCTCTTCCGCGCTGAACCCCGCCGCCACCATGACCACGCGCATCGCCTGCTCCTGGAACAACGGCACGCCCAGCGTGTGCGCCAGCGTGTCGCGCAGCTCCTCGCTCTCGTAGGTGATCTCGTCCCCTCGCCCGTCGCGCACCATCTCCCGCCGCTGGAGGTAAGGGTGCACCATGTTCCCCTGGATCGGCCCGGGCCGAACGATCGCCACCTCGATGACCAGATCGTAAAAGCAGCGCGGCTGAAGCCGCGGCAACATCGACATCTGCGCCCGCGACTCGATCTGAAACACGCCGACGGTATCGGCGTCACAGATCATGTCGTAGGTGGCGGGGTCGTTGTCGGGGAGGGTGTGGATGGCGTAGCGATGGAAAGAGCGACGGAGCGACGAAGCGACGGAGCGATGAAGGGGAAGAAGGGGAGAACGACGGAGCGACGGAGGGACGGAGGGAGAACGATCGAGAAGGCGAGGAGGCATTACCCCGTGGCCGGCTTTGGTTTGTTCTCCAGGCTGCGGATCAGGCCTTGGAGGATGCGGTCCTCCTCTTCCAGCATCGCCTGCAAGGCGGGGTTGGGGGGCATCATGTGCAGGCTCATAGCAAGCTCGACCTGCGTTGCCAGTTCCGCCAGGGACCCTCGCGCGATGCGCAGGAACTTCAGGTAATCCGGGCGGCTCTGTCGCGCGTGTCCTTCGGCGATGGTCGACGGGATCGATACGGCCGCCCGGCGCATCTGATCGATCAGGCCGAACCGCTCCGCTTCCGGCATGCGCTGAGTTGCCTCGTATACCAGCCGCGCCAACTCCATTCCCCTCTGCCACGCGATCAGGTCTCGAAACGTACGAACCGTGGCCATCCCTCACCTTCCCTTCGCCCTCTTCCCCTCCGTCGCTCCGTCCCTCCGTCGCTCCGTCGCTCTCCCCTTCTTCTTCCCCTCCGTCGCTCCGTCGCTTCGTCGCTTCGTCGCTCTCCTCCAACATCTTAAACGCCTTCGAAATCACGGTAAGCATCCCCAGCGCCAACACGTCCACCTTGAGGATCCCCACCGCGTCGATGTCATCCTTGTCCCACTCGATGACCGTCCGGTCGTCCATCGACGCGTTTTCGATCGGGACCATTTCGCACAGGGGGCCGCGGGTCATGACCATGCCGCCGGTGTGCTGGCTGAGGTGGCGGGGGAAGCCCAGGAGCTGCGACGTCAGGGCGATGAGCGCGCGGACCGTGGGCGACTTGGGATCGACGCCGCTCTCGGCGATCTGCTCGTCGCTGAGCGTGCCGCGGTGCCACCAGTCGAGCCGCTTGGCCAGTTGGTCGACCACGTCCAGCCCGAGCCCGAGCGCCTTGCCGACGTCGCGCACGGCGCTGCGGCCGCGGTAGGTGATGACCGTTGCGGTCATGCCGGCGCGGTCGCGGCCGTACTTGGCATAGACGTACTGGATCACCTCTTCGCGGCGCTCGTGCTCGAAGTCGATGTCGATGTCCGGCGGCTCGCCGCGCGCGGTGGAGAGGAAGCGCTCGAACAGCACGTCGATCTTGGCCGGATCGACCGACGTGACGCCGAGGCAGTAGCAGACCGCGCTGTTCGCCGCCGACCCGCGTCCCTGGCAGAGGATGCCGCGCGAGCGGGCGTACCGGACCACGTCGTGCACGGTGAGGAAGTAGGCCTCGAACCTCATCCGCTGGATGAAGTCCAGCTCCTTGACGATCAGGTCGCGCACCTTCGCGGGGATGCCGCCGGGATAGCGGGCGCCCGCGCCCGACCACGCCAGCTCGCTCAGGTGCGCGATGGAGGTCTTGCCGGCGGGGACGATCTCGGCCGGATATTCGTACCGTAATTCGTCGAGGCTGAACGTGCACCGCTCGGCCACGTCGATTGTCCGCCGCAGCGCGCCCGGCAGGTCGGCGAACAGCCGGTGCATCGGCGCGGGCGACTTGAGGTGCCGCTCGGCGTTGGGGAACAGCCGGAAGCCCGCCTGCTGGATCGAGCACCCGTGGCGGACGCAGGTGAGCACGTCCTGCAACGGGCGGCGCGACGGGTCGTGGTAGTGCACCGCGTTGGTCGCCAGCAGCGGCACGTCGAACCGTCGTGAGAGCGACGCGAGGTTGCGCACGCGCGTCTGATCATCCGCCCCGCCACCGCCACCGCCGCCGCCGCCGCGGGTATTGCCCGCGCCCGCGCCGCCGCCGATCGCGCCGCCGTTGCCGCCGTTGCCCGCGCCGGACACGCGGCTGACGATGAGTGACAGGCGGTCGCCGAGCGCGTCGCGCAGCGGCTTGATGGCGTTGACGGTCTCGAGGAAGGGCCCCGCCGACGGGACCAGCCCCGCGAGCAGGCCGCTGTCGGCGTGATCGAGAAAGTCCGCCAGCGCCAGGTGGCACTCCCCCTTGGGCGCCCGCCGCCGCCCGAGCGTGAGCAGTCGGCAGAGCCGCGCGTAGGCGGCGCGGTCCGGGGCCCAGACCAGCAGGTCGGGCGCATCGGCCAGCGCCAGCCGCGCCCCGACGATCAGCTTGGGCCCCCAGCCCGCCTTGGCCACCTGCCGGGCCGCGTCGTACATGCGCACCGCGCCGGCGAGCGTGTTGAGGTCCGTCACCGCGATCGCCCGGTGCCCCAGCCGCGCCGCCCGCAGCACGAGTTCGTCGGGGTGCGACGCCCCGCGGAGGAACGAGAAGTTGGTCGTGACGTCCAGCTCCGCGTACGCCTCCGCCGCCGGCGCAAACGTCTCCGCCGGCGGCTCGGGCGGCGGACGAAGTTTTTCCTGGGGGGATTCGGGCATGGGGAGGGAAAGAGAGCGACGAAGCGACAGAGCGACGGAGCGACGGAGGGGAAGACGGAGCGACGGAGCGGGCTGCGGGAGAGGAGCGAGGCGAAGGCGCTTCTTCTTCGCCTTTCCCTTCGTCGCTTTATCGCTCCGTCGCTCTCTTCTCCTTCCCTACCCAAACCTCCCATGCACGTACCACCGGTTCGTCTCGTGGACTCGGAAGACCCAGAACCGTTTTCCCGCCTCGTCCTCCACGTCGAAGTAATCGCGCGTCTTGTCGTGGCCGCGCCACCATTCGCCGCTGATGCGTTCCGGGCCGGTGGCGTGGGTGAGCTTGTGGAGGCGGTCGTCCAGCCGGAACAGCACCGGCCGGCCGTCGCGGTCCTCCGATGGCGAGACCATCACCGGGATCTCCACCGGCGCGGGCAGGAGCAGGAGCGGGCGGGGGGATGTCGGGGTTCGGGTGGAAGAGGAGGTCGGGTTTCGGGGTTCGGGGGTTCGGGTGGAAGAGGATACGCGGGACTTCCGTTCGTCCTTCCCGAAACCCGAAACCCGATACCCCAACCCCGAAACCCGATCCCCCGCCTTCTCCGGCAGGTGCGATTCGACCAGCACCGGCGTGGCCACCGCCTCGTCGCCGAGCCGGACGCGCAGGCGCTCGAGCAGTTGGCCGAGCTCGATCTCGCCGTCGTGGCGCTCGCCGCCGAGCAGGGCGATCTGCTCCTCGCTCACGCGCTCGAACACCGGCACGCCGATCCGGATGCCGAGGAACCCGTCGCCGCCGCCGTCGAGGTGCTCGGTCGCGCAGCGGATCAGGTTGAACAGGTTGCCCGCGTCGCGCGACGGGCGCGACAGGCCGATCGTGTGGCGGATCGTCTGCGCGTACGCGCGCAAAAACTCGATCTCGACCTGCCGCGCGCCGCACCCCCGTCGCGCCAGGTCGGCCACCACCTCGTCCACCAGCCGCCGGAAGACCAGGTGGATCGTCTCCAGCGAATCGACCGCGCCGTCGAAGTCCATCCGCGCCTCGACCGGCGCGTGGTAGGGCAGCGGGACCAGCGGCTCGTCGATCCGCCCCAGGGCCTGGTCCAGGCGCAGGAGCAGCGCTCCGCCGAACCGGCTCGGCAGCGCGCTGCGCGGGAGGTTCATTACCTGCGCGATCGTCTCGATGCCCAGGTGGTGGAGCGCGGCGAGCAAGTCATCGTCAAGGCGCAAGCCGGCGACGGGGAGAGGAGAGAGCGCGGCGGCGAGATCGTGCGCCGTCACGATGGGAACGCGGCCGCCGCTGCCGCTGCCGCGCGTGTCGCCGCCGCGCGTGTCGCTGCCACTGCTGCGCGTGTCGCTGGCGCCGCCGCGCGTGCCGCTGCCGCTGCCGCGCATGTCGCTGGCGCTGCCGCGCGTGTACGCGTCGTCGTTGGCGGTTGCATCCCGAGGATTCGCACCCGCGCTTGCCGCATCGTCCGTACGAGAACTGGCGAAGGAGGCGAGCGCCCACGCGGCGCCGGGGGTCGGCGCGACGGCGATGCCGGCGCTCAGCCGCAAGTGCGCCAGGGCGGCGGCGACCTGCGCGACGAGGTTGTCGATCCCGCCGAACGCGCGATCGCAGCCGGTGACGTCGAGGTAGATGCAGTCCCCGTCCGGCGGCGGCGGCGGCGGCGCCGGCGGCTCGAGCGGGCGCATTCCGGTCCCTTCCCCCTTTGGGAGAGGGTTAGGGTGAGGGCCTGCCTCCGCCCGCGGCGCGAAAAGCCCCTCCTCCCGCCGATCCCGCAAACCGCTGGGCAGGCAGACGCGCGGGGTGAAGCGGAACATCCACCGCGCCAGCGCCTCCAGCGCCCGCGCGTCCCGCAGCGTGTCCTGGTCGAAGTGCAGCAACTTCGGGCAGAGCGCGCTGGCTTCGGTGAGCGTCAGCCCCGGCCGCACGCCCGCGGCCATGGCCGGGCGCGACGCCGCCGTCACGAGCTGCCGCCCGGCGACCGTGCGGACGATCACCATCGGCCGCTCCGCCGGACCGGCCGCGCCCGCGCCCGCGCCCGCGCCGCGCGAATTCGCATTCGCGCGCTGCACCGGCGGGGGGACGGGCTTCATGTACGAAGGCCCGTTGGCGCGGACGCCCGGCGTCATGCAGGTGCCGCGCGCCGGCATGAATAATTTCGGCCGCCCGACCAGCCGCACCACGTCGCGCGTGCAGGTGTCGACCGCGGCGCTGGATGCCGCGCGGGCAGCGGCGTCACGCGCGTTCGGCAGGTTCGCGGCGATCGGGCGCAGCGGATGCGGCGACGCGCGGGACGATGGCGGCGGCGGCGAAACCGCAAGCGGTGCAGCAAATGGAATCGGCGCGGGCGACGGCGACGAAGACGCAGGCAACGACGGCGCAGGCGACGACGGCGCAGGCGACGAAGGCGCAAAACGCGCGGGTGACGGTGACGGTCCGAGTCGCGCCGCGGGTGTCGCCGCTGGCGTCGCGACCGGCGGGACCTTCATGTCCTTCGGTCCGTCCTGCCAGAGCTGGTGCGTCCACCGCCGCTGCCGCGGCGCGTCGGTCGTCGGCCGGCCGTGAACGCGGCGGACGGGGTTCGGATGATTCGGTCGCGAGGACGCGGGCGACACGGGCGACGCGACCATCAAACGTGCAGCAGGCACGTCGTCACGCGCTCGCGCGGCGAGCGGCGCGGGCGGCGTCGATGGTGGCGGTGGCGCTGTCGCCGCTCTTCTCAGCCGGCGTTGCAGCCGGTCGATCGGCCAGTTTGTCAACCGCACGCACAGAATTGTCTTCACGGCACCACTCCAGGATGACGGTTTGTCCAACGCGCCCTCCGTGGCCGTGAATGAGCTGGATCGTCCAGCGCTGAACGGTGCGCTCGCCGGGCGCGGGGGTGACGAGCCAGCGGGTGGCGGCGGCGTAAACGGCGTCGCCGCGCCCGGCGGGGCGGAGCAGCAGCCCGACCGCGCCCCCGCGCTCGGCGGCGAGCTGGAGCCGCCGCGCCTCGATGCGCGAGAGCCGCTGCGGCTGCGCGACCACGGCGGCGACGCCGCGACAGCGCAGGCACTCGGTCAGCGCCCACGCCTCGTCCGCCGCGCTCGCCGGGCGGAGCAGGTAGATTTTCGCCAGGTCCAATCCCAGCGCCGCCAGCGCCGGCGGGTAGATCTCGCCGCGCGGGTCGGACCAGATGATGGGAAACGACGCGCCCGGGCTGCCGTCGTCGTCGGCGGCGGCGGCGCGGGCGACAAGGGCGGCGACAAAGCTGGGCGGGGCGTGAGAGCGATCGAACAGCAGCTCGTGGACCGCCCCGCGCGCCAGCGATTGCCGCGGCGCCAGGGCGTCGAGCGCGGGCAGCCCGGTCACGAAGGAGCGGCCGGCCGCGCCCGCGCGCTTCAGCCCCGCCGCCGCCGCCGACAGCGTCTGGAGCTTCCCGTGATGACAGGAGATCAGTTGCATCTGATAGCGTTGCGGTGAAATCGGCAGTCGACGGTCAAACGGTTGCCGCCTCTCGTTCGCCTGTTGTTAGGGTAATGATCCGTTCGCGCAAGCGTCAATCGTGGGCGTCGCCGATTGGTTTGGGTGGGGGAAAACAGACGCGCCTAACCCGCGCGGGCGGCGGCGGTAGCGCGCGGGTTACAAGGAGCTTGCGGAGTGGGGAACGCGCGGTGGCGGGGTGGCGCCGACGCCATTCCAGTGGCCGACGGAGCACCGCGCCCGCTCCCCCGAGTGCAGGGGAGAGGGATTTGACAGCGACGCCCGCCGCACCGTCGGCCGGCGTCGGCGAGCGAACTTGGCTATGCCGCGGTTGCTGCGTCGTCGTCGCGGTCGTCCGCGAGGAAGGACGCCGAGGGCAGGGGGCCCATCACCGCCGTGTTGGAGAAGGCGGAGAACTGCGTCTTCGGTGCGGTGACGGGCGCGGTGGCCGGCGCGGTCGCCATCTTGGCCGCCGGTGCGGACATGGTGAACGCCGACGTGCCGGGGCTGGGGCCGAGGGTGATCGTGTCGACCACGCGCCCGCTGCGGTGCTGGTACTGGAGGGTCATCGCGTACTCGTTGGCCGAGATCAGCATCGCGCCGACGTCGCTGTTGCTGCGGACGATGCTGCGCGAGTCGGTCGAGCCGAAGCTGACGGTCTGCCCGCCGGCGCCGTTGGTGATGTAGGGGATGCCGTCGGCGCTGAGGCGCTCGTAAAGGTGCTCGTGGCCGGTCAGCACCACGTCCGCGCCCCAGTCGCGCACGGGCCAGCGCATCCAGGTGTTGTCCCCCATCGTGCCGGAGGTGTAGGGCGGGTGGTGCATGATGACCACCTTGAACGGCGCGGTGGAGGCCTGCATCCTGGACTTGATCCACTGCGCTTGAGTCGAGGCGGAGCTGGTGCCGTCCGGCTCGCGCTTGTCGCTGGAGGTGAAGAAGAAGTGGATCGACCCCTTGCGCACGTCGTAGTAGCGCTCGTTGTTGGGCAGCGTGAAGTAGTCGCGGTAGGTCTTGAGGTTGCTGCTGTCCCAGTCGTGGTTGCCGGCGGCGGGGAAGAAGCGGTTGGTGCTGCCGGCGCCGGGGCCGTAGGAGCCCTGGTAGTTGCCGATGTACTGCTGGTAGTACTTGCCGACGACGCGGTCGAAGGTGCTCCACCCGCCGTCGATCTGCGTGTTGTCGCCAACGGTGGTGACGTAGTCCGGCTTCCAGCGCTTGATCATCTGCGAGACGTCGTACTCCTTGGAATTGTCGTAGCCGAAGTCGCCGACGTTGGCCCCGCGCGTGTCGTAGGCGTAGAAGCGGGTGGAGGGGATGACGCCCTCGGCGCGCGTCGGCGTGCTCCAGGAGAGCGCGATGCCGGGCGCGTTGGTCTGCGTGAAGTGCTCCAGGCGGATGTCGTACAGCCGGTTGGCCGACAGCGCGATGCTGGCCCGGCGCGTGGCGCTTCCCTTGGCGCTCCAGGAATCGATCAGCAGCTTGCCGTTGACCCACAGGCGCGCGCCATCGTTGTGGCGGAGGGCGAAGGTGTAGTTCTCGCTCGTGTACGGCTTGACCAGCCCGTTCCACCGCGCGCTGAAGGTGGTGTTGCTGACGCCGGAGGCGGGGGACGTCGAGGACCAGTTGAAGTTGATCGTCTTGTCGATCCGCGACGAAGTCGTCCCGGTGAAGTCGGTGTTGCTGAAGTAGGCGGCGTTCAGACCGCTGGTGGCCAGGAGGCGGCGGGCCTCCAGCGGTTCAATCACGGCGCGGACACGTACGGCCTGGGACATACAACAACCTCCGTTGGATGCGGAGTCTCGTCCACCCGGCGGCGACGTCGGAACCCGGCATCACGCGATTTCGACGGGAAAATAGGGGTGTTTTCACAGCGCGCGCGGCGCGCTTGTGAAGCTGCGCAAGGCGTAGCGGCGGGCGTGTGGAGTTGGGAGGTTTAGGTGGACGCGCGTGAAGATGCCCTGTCGCGCCTGCTGGACACCGATGCGCCGCTGGCGCCGGCGCGTCCGCTGGACGTGCCGCCTTGAAGGCGCACGCGTGCAGCCGCGGTTGTCACAGCGGGCTCGGGCCGATGGTGATGGTGTCGAAGACTCGCCCGTCGCGCAACTGGTACTGCATGGTCAGCGCGTGCTCGTTGGCCTGGATGAGCAGCGCGCCGAGGTTGTTGCCCTCGCGCACCACGCTCTGCTCGACGACGTCGTCAATGCCCGCGTTGCTCGCGCCCGCGCCGTTGACCACGTACGGGATGTCGTCCACCCACAGTCGCTCGTAAGAGTGACTGTGCCCGGTCAGCACCACGTCCGCGCCCCAGTCGCGGAACGGCCACTGCATATGCTCGCTGGATCCTTCGGAGCCGGAGGAGAACGGCGCGTGGTGGAAGTAGACCACGTTGAACGGCGAGGTCGAGTCGGCGAGCCGGTCCTTCAGCCATTGACCCTGCTTTGAGCCGGCCGACGTGCCGTCGGGCTCGCGCGGGTCGCTGTCGAGCGCGAAGAAGTGGACCGGGCCCTTCACGAAGTCGTAATAGCGCTCGTTCCCCGGGAGCGAGAAGTAATCCGTGTGCGGCTTGGCGGTTCCGGTGTCCCAGTCGTGGTTGCCGAGGGTGGGGAAGAACAAATTCTCGCCCGCGCCTTCGCCATAGCTCCCCTTGTAGTTGCCGATGTAGTCGTGGAAGTACTTGCCGACGTTCCGGTCGATGGTGGAGGCGGCGCCGTGCTCGTAGTTGTTGTCGCCAACGGTGGTGATGAACTCCGGCTTCCACGTGCGCATGAGCCGCGCAACGTCGCGCTCGCCGGCGTTGTCGCGGCCGAAGTCGCCGATGGAGGCGGAGCGCGTGTCGTAGGCGAACAGGCGGCTGGTGGCGATGACCGTCTGCCCGCGCGACGGCGCGCTCCAGAACAGCGTGATCGCGGCCGTGCGCCGCCCGACGAAGTATTCCAGCCGCAGGTCGTACAGCCGGTTCGCCTTGAGCGCGATGGTGCCGGCGTGCGTCTTGCGGGTGGAGGTGGTCCAGGCGTCGATCACCAGCTTGCCGTTGACCCACAGGCGCACGCCGTCGCTGTTGCGCGTGGTGAAGGTGTAAGTCTCGCTGGTGTACGGCTTGACCAGGCCGCTCCAGCGCGCGGCGAAGGTGGTGCCGCGAATGCCGCGCGCAGGGCTGGAGTGGTCGGGCCAGTCGAAGGCGACCGTCGAGTCGATGCGCGTGCGCGCGGCGCCGGTGAAGTCGCGGTTGTTGAAGTAGACGGCGTTGAGGCCGTTGGTGGCGAGCAGTTGCCGCGGCTCGAGCGGTTCGACGACCGCCCGCCCGCCGCCGGTCGCGGCTGGATCATGCATCTTCTTCCTCTCCGTGGTCTCTCCTTCGCGAACCCTGCTGTGATAGGCGGGGCAGACGGGTGCGGCAAGGCGGAAACTGCGGGAAACCGGCGGAAATCGCGCGTGCTTGACCGCCGCGTTCGCCGTCTCTATGGTTTTTGCGTCAACCGAGTCCGGGCGATTTGAGCGCAGCTTGCGGCCCGCGGCCGCCGGGGGTTTCCGGCCGGTCGCAAACACAGCTAAAGCGCGGCAGACTCACAAGTTGTCTCGCCCCGCGGGCCATGCTGACGCGCGATCGACCCGGATGCCGCGCCGTCGTCGCATGGTTCGTTTCGCTTCTAGCAGGTGCACCGCCATGACCGCCGCCAACGCTCCCGCCAACGCTCCCACCGCCCGGCCCGCCGCCGCGGCTGACCAGCAACTGAGTTCCGAGCAGATCAACCGCTACAAGCGGCACCTGATCCTGCCGGAGGTGGGGATGGAAGGGCAGAAGAAGCTGCTGAACGCGCGGGTGCTTTGCATCGGCGCGGGCGGGCTGGGGTGCCCGATCTCGCTTTACCTCGCCGCCGCCGGCGTCGGCACCATCGGCCTGGTCGACATCGACGTGGTGAGCCCGAGCAACCTCCAGCGGCAGATCCTGTTCGGCGTGAGCAACGTCGGCGAGGCAAAGGTCACCGCCGCCGCCAAGCGGCTGCGCGACGTCAACCCCGACTGCAAGGTGATCGAGCACAAGGTGATCGTCAACGCGTCGAACGTGATGGAGCTGATCCGCGACTACGACGTGGTGATCGACGGCACCGACAACTTCCCCACGCGCTACTGCGTCGGTGACGCCTGCGTGCTGGCCGGGAAGCCAAACGTGTACGGGTCGATCTTCCGCTTCGAGGGGATGGTGACGGTCTTCGCGCCGCACCTGGGCAATCCGCTGCGCCCGGGCGAGCAGGGCCCGTGCTATCGCTGCATGTACCCCGAGCCGCCGGACCCCGGCAGCGTCCCGAGCTGCGCCGAGGGAGGCGTCATCGGCGTGCTGCCGGGCATCATCGGCACCTTGCAGGCGAACGAGGTGATCAAGCTGATCCTCGGCGTCGGCACGCCCGCCATCGGCAAGCTGACCACCTTCAGCGCGATGGACCTGGAGTTCCGCACGTTCAAGCTCCGCCGCGACCCGCAGTGCCCGGTCTGCGGTGACCACCCGAGCATCACCGCGCCGATCGACTACGAGCAGTTCTGCGGCGTTCCCGCGCTGGATCCGAAGTCGCTGGAGGAAACCCAGCGCGAGGTGCACGACGCCAAGCAGCCCAGGACGCCGCAGGCGGGCGCACCCACCCGCGCCGCCGGCCTGGATGATCAAGGCCTTCCTCCCGGGTATGCGTTCAAGCCGGACTGGGAGGTCACGCCGCGCCAGACCAAGCAGCAGATGGAGGCCGGCAGCGCGATCGTGGTGGACGTGCGCGAAGCGCACGAGTGGGACATCACCCACATCGTCGACCGCCAGTCGCTGTTCCCCCGCGCCCAGTGGACGCAGGTGGCCGCCCGGCTCGCCGGGCGCGAGAACGAGAAGGTCATCGTCCACTGCAAGAGCGGCGCGCGGTCGTTGCAGGTCACGCAGATGCTCCGCCAGGCGGGCTTCACGGACGTGAAGTCGATGGCCGGCGGCATCCTGCTCTGGAACAAGGACGTCAACCCGGGCGGCCCGCAGTACTAGCGCCGCTCGATCCGCGCCCCTGGCCGCGCTCGCGCGGAGCGGTTCCTGCCACCGGATGCTCGGTCGCGGCCCGGTGATAAACCCTATTCACCTTTCTCCATGCCCGCCGCTGCGCGCGCCCGCTACGCTGCTTTGCATATGCCAGGTCGAACGGGTAGGCTCAGCTCGCCATCTCACGGAGGAATGGCGATGGAAAGCACGGACGGATCGAGTGGCCGTCTGGACGACCTCCTGCGGCGTGAGTGGCTGGTCACCAACCACCTCGGCGGGTACGCGTCGTCCACCCTGCCCGGCCTTAACACGCGCAAGTACCACGGCTTACTGATCGCCGCGATGGCGCCGCCGGTGCAACGGATCGTGCTGTTGTCGCGCGTGGAAGAGACGGTCCGCTGCGACGGCTGGCCGACCCCGCTCGCCTGTAGCGAGTACCCGGGCGCCATCCACCCGCAGGGGCACCAGTCGCTGCACGCCTTCGCCCACCTGCCGTTCCCGCGCTGGGCCTACCAGGGCAACGGCTGGACCCTCGAAAAGAGCCTTCAACTGCTCGACGGTCAGAACACCGTCGTTCTCACCTACGCGCTGGTGGGCGCGCAGAAGCCGGTGGAGCTGGAGATCCGCCCGTTGCTGGCGCTGCGCCCGATCCACGACCTGATGTACCAGTGGAACGGCCGGCTGGCGGCGGAGCAGAAGTCGCCCGGGCACCTCCGCGTCCCGCCGACGGCGCGCACGCCCGAGGTCTTCTTCGCCCACGACGGCGCGTTCGACGCCGCGTCGGCCAACTGGTACTTCAACACGATCTACCGCAGCGAGCAGGATCGCGGCTACGCCGGGCTGGAAGACCTCTGGTCGCCCGGCGCGGTGACGTGGTCGCTCCAGCCGGGGCAGCGCGTGCACTTGCTCTGTTCCGCCGACCCGATCGCGCTTGATGAAGC
Organism: Tepidisphaeraceae bacterium; assembly: GCA_035634055.1. Lineage (GTDB taxonomy): Bacteria > Planctomycetota > Phycisphaerae > Tepidisphaerales > Tepidisphaeraceae > JAICTV01. The sequence goes on from DASQDR010000169.1 coordinate 13,178, forward strand.
GATCGCCGCCGCCGAGCTTCAGTTCGGTCTTGATCCTTCGGATCGGCGTAGCGACGTTGCGCGGGTGACGCCGCCCGCGGCCGCGCCGCGCGACGCGGACCTGGACGTTCTGGCGCGGGCCGCGAACGATTTCGTGATCGACCTGTCGCCCGACCCGGCCGTGCCGGTGACGATGGTCACCAAGTTCCCCTGGTCGGCGCCGTCGGTGCGGGACGCCCTGATCGCCTTTGCCGGCGTGCTGCTGGTCACCGGCAAATTCGAGCTGGCCCGGTCGATGCTGGTCGGACTGGCCGGGCACCTGCGCAACGGCATGCTCCCCGAGCAGTTCCCCGAGACCGCGTCGGCCGAGCCGGTTTACGCCGGCGCCGACGTCTCGCTCTGGTACGTCAACGCCGTCTGGCAGTACCTCCAGTACACCGGCGACGAGGCGTTGGCGTCGCGGCTGCTCAACGAGATCGTCCACCTGCTGCGGTCGTACCAGCACGGGGGCAGCCCGGGGATCGCCGCCGACGCGGACGGCCTGCTCGCCAGCCACTCGCCCGGGCGCGGGACCACGTGGATGGATGCCAAGGTCGGCGACTGGGTGGTGACGCCGCGCGCCGGTCGCCCGGTCGAGCTGAACGCGCTGTGGTACAACGCCCTGCGCATCGCCGCCGAGCTTTCGGAACATGCCGGGCAGGCGGCGCGGGCGCGCGAGCTGGGCGAGCTGGCAGGGCGGGTCTACAAAGCCTTCGACGCCCGCTTCTGGAACGACGCCGCCGGCCATTGCTATGACGTGGTCGGCGACCACGGCCCCGACGCGGCGCTGCGCCCCAACCAATTGCTCGCCCTGAGCCTGCCGTTCCCGGTGCTGGCCCCCGAGCGGCACGCGGCGGTGCTGGAGCGCGTCGCGGCGGACCTGCTCACGCCCGTCGGCCCGCGCACGCTGGCGCCGGCGGAGGTCGGCTACCAGCGGCACTACCGCGGCGACGTCGTCTCGCGCGACCGCGCCTGCCACAACGGCCCCGTCCACCCGTGGCTGCTCGGCGCGTACGTCACCGCCCACGTCCGCGTCAGCGGCCGGAGCCAGAAGGTGCGCGACGACGCCCGCGCGCTCTTGCAACCGTGCCTCACCCACATGCGCGGCCCCGGCCTCGGGCACCTCGCCGAGCTGTTCGAGGCCGACGCCCCGCACCGCCCCGGCGGCGCCATCGCCTCGGCCCCGGCCGTCGGCGAGCTGCTCCGCTGCTACGTCGAGGACGTTCTCGACCAATCCCCCACCCATTTGTCATCCGCCCACAAAACGCCAGAATGGTCGCCCGTCGTCACGCCGCCCACCGCGGCTACGAAGCGCTGACATTAGAAACCGCGGATCAACCCAGATAAACGCGGATGAAAAGTCGTTCTTCATCCGTCCGCGTTCATCCGCGTTCATCCGCGGTTTCATCTGATCATCTGAAGGGCAGGATCATGGGACAGGCATTCGGCGTCATCGGTCTGGAAGTGATGGGTCGCAACATCGCGCTCAACATCGAGCGCAACGGGTTTCCCATCGCGGTCTACAACCGCACCTACGCCAAGACCGAGCATTTCATCAACGAGCTGGCCAGGGGGAAGCAGGCCAGGGGCGCCCAAACGGTGCAGGAATTCGTGCAACTGCTCGACCGCCCGCGGCGGATCCTGGTGATGGTCAAGGCGGGCACGCCGGTCGACGCCGTCATCGCCGAGCTCCGGCCGCACCTCCAGGCCGGCGACATCGTCATCGACGGCGGCAACTCCCTCTTCACCGACACCCAGCGCCGCTCCAAGGCGCTGGAAGGGACCGGCATCAAGTTCTTCGGCATGGGCGTCAGCGGCGGCGAGGAGGGCGCGCTCTGGGGCCCCAGCATGATGCCCGGCGGCGACCGCGAGAGCTACGAGCACCTCAAGCCCATCCTCACCAAGGTCGCCGCCAAGGCGCCCGACGACGGCTACCCCTGCGTCGATTACTGCGGCGACGGAGGGGCCGGGCACTTCGTCAAGATGGTCCACAACGGCATCGAGTACGGCGACATGCAGCTCATCGCCGAGGCCTACGACCTGCTCAAGCGCGTCGGCGGGCTCGATAACGCGCGGCTGCACGAGGTCTTCAGCGACTGGAACCAGGGCGATGACCTCAAGAGCTTCCTGATCGAGATCACCGCCAAGGTGATCAACTTCAAGGACGACTCGACCGCCGGCCGGCCGCTGGTGGAGCTGATCCTCGACCGGGCCGGCTCCAAGGGGACCGGCAAGTGGACCAGCCAGACCGCGCTGGACCTCGGGGTCGCCATCCCCACCATCACCGCGGCCGTCGACGCGCGAAATATCTCGTCGCTCAAGGAACAGCGCGTCGCCGCGGCGAAGGCGCTTTCCGGCCCGCCTGCCACTCAGCGCTCGGCACTCAGCACGCAGGACCTGATCGCCGACGTCCGGGCCGCGCTCTACTGCTCGAAGATGTGCTCCTACGCCCAGGGCTTCGCGATGCTGGCGGCGGCGGACAAGGAGTACGGGTTCGGGCTCAACCTCGGGCAGATCGCCCGCATCTGGAAGGCGGGGTGCATCATCCGCGCCGTCTTCCTCAACGACATCACCCGCTCCTTCGCCGAGCAGCCTGCCCTGCCCAACCTGCTGCTGGCGCAGCGCTTCCGCGACGCCGTCAACCAGCGCCAGGCGGCGTGGCGGCGGGTGCTCAGCCTGGGCATCTCCACCGGCATCCCGCTGCCGGCGTTCAGCGCGAGCCTGGCCTACTACGACGCCTACCGCACCGACCGCCTGCCCGCCAACCTGATCCAGGCGCAGCGCGATTTCTTCGGCGCGCACACCTACGAGCGCACCGACCGCGCGGGGGTGTTCCATACCGAGTGGTCCCCCGGCCAGCCAGGCCACGAGGCGCCGGGGCACGCACCGGTGGGGCCGGAGAAGGTGATGTAGGCACGGAGGCGGGCGGCCGCGCAACGCAATTGCGCATCCCGCGCCGATCGGACGGATTTCGGCCGACAATCTAGATTTCGGTTGCTATCGTGCGCGGGGGAGTTGCGCGCTCTTTGACAACCTGATCTGGGGATCGGTGCGACGGGCGATGAAGGTTCCAGACGTTGGCGGCTTCGCGTCCCTAGAGCGAGGCCGTTCGGGCGTAGCGTCGGCAGCAGGAGTTGTCGGTGCCTTCGCCCGGTCCGGCTTGCGGGGCGCAGGTGGGATGGGTCCGGCGGCGCGCACCGCGAATGTGCAAAACGAACCCAAAGTTCGCGGGGCGGCTCCAAGCCCCGCAGCCTTCATCACTTACGGACGGGAGTGATCAAGGCTCGCGCACGGACGCCGGCGACTGAGCGAGCCGTAGCGCCCGGTATCTCGCCCCGCACCACGCTCGGCTCCGACCCACCCGATCCTGAAGCCGGGTCGCTTTCCGCAGACTGTTTTCGCAAAACGAACCCAATTTCCCCTCCCGCTCCCGCGTCTGGACGTTCGCTCTCACCCCGGTTAACACCGGACCCATGCATGTCCTGGGGCTCGACATCGGTTCCTCCTCCGTGAAGGCAGCGGTGCTCCGCGGGACGCGGGTGGTGGGGCACATCGCGCGGGCGGGGTTCGCGACGCGCTACGACGGGCCGCGGGCGGAGGTCGAGCCCGAGCACGTCGTCCGCGCGGTCGCGCGGGCGATCAAGAACGTTGGCGCGGGCGCGCGCCAGGTGGACGCGATCGCGCTGTCGGTCATGTCCCCCGCCTGGGTGGCGATGGACAAGCGCGGCAAGCCGCTCACGCCGATCGTCACTCACCAGGACCGCCGCAGCACGGACGTTGCCCGCGAGTTGGAGAAGCGCATCGGCAAAGCGCGCCACCTTCGGCTCTGCGGCAACCGCCCGTTCCCCGGCGGGATCAGCTCCACGACGTGGGCGTGGTTCAAGCGCCACCACCCGGGCGTGATGCGGCGGGCGGATCTTGTCGGCCACCTCAACACGTTCCTGCACGCCCGGCTCACGGGCGCGCGGGTGATCGACCCGTCCAACGCATCGTTCACCGGCCTGTACCGCATCGACCAGACCGGCTGGAGCGACGAATTGATGGAGGCCGTCGGCGCGACCGAGCACCAGGTGCCGCAACTCGTCGGCGGCGACGGCGTGGCCGGGCTGGTCACCCACGCCGCCGCCCGCGCGTTCGGCCTGACGCACGGCACGCCCGTGCTCACCGGCGTGATCGACGGCACCAGCGCGATGCTGCTCGCCGGCGCCAGGCCGGGGCAGTTGCTGGACGTCTGCGGCTCGACCGACGTGCTGGCGCTGTGCGTCGCCCGCCCGCGCCCGCACGAGCGGCTGATCACGCGGGCGCTGGGCGTCGGCCGCGCCTGGCTCAGCGTCAGCACCCAGGCCGCCGCCGGATCGGCGCTCACCTGGGTGCGCGACCAGCTCTTCTGCGACGGGGACAAGGCGAGCTTCGACAAGATCGTCCGCGGGCTGGCGGCCAACCCGATGCCGTCGGCGGTCCGCTTCGACAACCACCTCGCCGGCGACCGCACGAGCCTCGAGCAACGCGCGGGCGCCATCACCGGACTGACGCTGTCGAGCACCCGCCGGCAGATCCTCAGCAGCGTGATCGAGTCGCTCGCGGCGGCCAGCAGCGAGCGGCTCGAGCTGCTCCGCGAGGTGAACGAGACGGTCCGCCGGACGGTGGTCGTCTCCGGCGGCGCCGCCGCGGGGCTGGCCGACATCCTCCACCGCGACTGGCCCGGCAAGTGGAGCTTCCGGGTGGAGGAAGAGGCGTCGCTGCGCGGCCTAGGGACGCTGCTGACGTGACGACGCCGACGCGCGGTTTCGCGCGCGCGCGAGGGTAGGGGCGGACCTGCATGTGCGCGATCTTCCGCTGGCGGCCGGGCGCGGGAGCGCCGCCCTGAGCAGCTTCGCGTCGATGAGGATCGACGGAGCGGACGTGCGGGTTCCCTCCGGGGGGGACCGAAGGCGGCGCGTCCGCGTGCGCGGCGCCGTTGCCACCCTCACCGTCGCGGCGGGCGGCGGTCGAAGTTGCTGCGTTCGACCACGCCGCGGTACCCGCCCAGCAGGTAGGGGAAACGGTTGGTGACGTGATAGTGGTAGCCGCGGTCGGCGTCGGCGTGGCCGTTGCACTCGTCGAGGTCGGCTGGTGGCTTGCCGTCCTCACCGTTGGGGCCGTAGATCGCGAAGCCGTCGAACGCGTAGCCGATCAGCGGCGAGTGCCGCCCGGCGGGATCGGCGAAGGACGAATGGATGCATTTAGGGTAAACGTGATAGTGGTAGCGCCCGCGCGGGTCCGGGTGGCCGCAGCACTTGTCGAAGACCTCGTTCATGGCCGCGTCCTGCCCCTCGCGGTTGTACGGGTTGTAGAACGGCACGCCGTTGATGGCCACGCCGATCGGCCCCATCGGCAGCCGCGTGATCGTCTCCGCAATGCGCGGGCGGCGCGGGATGCGGAACGTGTAGTCCTGCTCGCGGATCGCGTGCGGGTTGTCGCGGTTGGGAAACGTGCCGGTCGAGTGGTCCGGCAGGCCGTTGCAGCGGACGGTGAGCAGGTCGTCGCTCACCTCGACCGTCACGTTGGAGCGGAACGGATGGACCGGCCGGGTGGACGCGCTGCCGCCGAGGTTGATCAGGCAGGCGCCGCAGCCGAGGAGCGTAAGGACGAGCGTTCGGGTCATGACAGATGCCTCCGGTGCATCGTCTGTGCCCCTGGCGGCGGCGGGGTTTAGCCGATGGCGACGCCGCACTCCGGGCAGCGGCCGGCGCTGGCGCGCAGGTCGTAGCCGCACGAGCGGCACAGGCCCGCGCGGCGGCGGCGCCGCGCGGCGATGAGCCGGCCGAGCCCGAGCGCCGCGCCGACCAGTGCGACCGTGCCGGCCGTCAGCGCGCCGGCGCGGGAGGCGAAGGCGAGCCTCGCCCGCCGGACGCGCAGATCGTTCAGGTGCTTCACGAGGTCGTGCTGCGCCAAGGGCGTGTGGGTGACGATGAGCTGTCCGGAGAGGAACTGGATCGCCCCCACGCTGCCGCCGATCGGCGCTGCCGACGTCCGCCACGTCCCCGGTTCAACCGCGGCGTGGATCCCGTCGCTCAATTGCTTTATCTCGGCGTCGGTCGAGGCGAGGTCGCGGACGTCGTACACCCTGGTGAGCGTGTCGCTCGTGGCGTCCCCGAGCGTCGTGATCGTGAGGACGACACCCTCGCCGGCGCGGCAAGCCAGCGGCCGGCGTGCCTGCGCCAGGACCGCCAGCACCGCGTCGCCCAGCGTCATCCCCGCGACACGGACGTTCACCGGCGCCCTGAGGTCGATTCCCGCGGCCTCGATGGCGCGGCGGTTGAAGTAGAGGTGCACGCCCGCGGCGGCGGCGATGTGGCGGAGCCTGGGCTCGATGCCGCTGCCGTCGGCGTCCTTGAAATCTGCCGGCAACGCACGCTCCAGCGCGTCGCGGATCGGCGGGCGCAGGTCCATCCCGAACTGCCGCTGGCGCAACGTCGGCGGCAGGGCGGGCAGGGCCGGCATCAGCAGGTCGTGCCAGAGCAGGTACGACGCCACGCCGCAGGCGAGCAGCACCACCGCGAGGATGAGCGTCGGCGACCGCATTGCAACAGGTGTCGAAGGAGCCGGCGGCGCAGCGCGGGCGCAAACGCCGCCGCCCCGCAGCGGTGATGCTGCGGGGCGGGAGGCGATCTTACCACGACGGTGTGCGCAGCCGGCGCGGGCGGCGCGGGCGATGCGAGCAGGCCGCTGGGCGCGGCGGTTACGGGATCAGCGTCCCGGTCCGCCCGGTCCACCGGGTCCGCCCGGCGACGCGGGGGGCGGCGGGGGGGCTGCGGGCTCGTTGCTGGTGTCGGCGGTGATGATCGTTCGCAGTTGCTCCAGCGCCTGGTCCTGCTGCCCGGCCGCCTTGTACAGGTCCACGAGCTGCACGCGGATGGCGCGGCTGACGGCCGGGTTCTTCACCTCCGGCAGCAGCTTGGTGAAGTACTCGATCGCCACCTGCGTGCCGCGCGGGCGGAGGATGTCGTTGGCGCTGACCACGGCGGCAATGCCGCTCATGGCAGGGTCGCGCGTCATCCGACCGAAGCGGTCGACAATGTCGAGGTAGCCGCGGAGGGTCTCGAACTGCTGGAGGCGTCGCTCCGGCCCGCCCATGCCGCCGCCCATCCCCGGGATGCCGCCGCCACCGGGGCCACCACCCGGGCCACCACCGGGCCCACCGCCGGGGCCACCGTCTCGGCCGCGGGGCGGACCGGGCGGGCCGTCCTCGCGATC
>DASQDR010000170.1:0-5240 GCA_035634055.1 Tepidisphaeraceae bacterium
GAGAACTGCATCGACCACGCGGAGCTCGGGCTGATCGTAATGCTTCGCGGGCGCAAGCGCACGCGTATCGGCCCGAAGCCGCGCCCGCGGCGTTGACCCAAAATACATCCGGGTCTTCGCTTCGCTCAGACGCCGGCGTCCGAGCGAAGCGAAGACCCGGATGTATTTTGCGTCAAACCAGCGGGCGCGGCTTCGGGACGATTCGCGTGCGCATGCGCCCGCGAAGCATTGCGATCACCCCGAGCTCCGGGTGGTCGATCCAGTTCTCTTCCGGACGGTGCGACCACACCACGGTGCCGGCTTCCTGCTTGCATCGCAGGTACGCGTAGGTGTTGTGCAGGTGCCGCTTGTCCCTGATCAGCTCGCGCTTGAACCCCTCCGACCAGATGGACCCGACGATGGGCGCCTGGTGACTCGCGTACTGCTTGCACTTGCCGAGGACTTCCTTCACGTCTCGATACGCGTCGGGCAACTCCGCCAACCCGTGCAAGTGCTGCTTCGCGACGGTGCAGGCGATAATGCGCCGATCGAGCTTCCGCATCTTGATGACGAAGGCGCGAAGGATCGCGACGCGCGCGCAGAGCGCGAACGAGACCGCCTTCCCCGATCGTTCCCGGTGATACAGCCTGAGGTCCTCGTGCTCGCGCGTGGGGGGAGGGTGCTTATGGTCCCCGCTGGAGTGGACGCGGTGCCTGCGCGAGCGAAACCCGCGCTCGTCCCCGTGCAGCCACGAGCGCTTCGCGTTGACCATCACGTGCTGCCACACCAGGTCCGTTGCCGTCAAGGATTCTCCGGTGCCGGCCGGCGCGGCGCGCAGAAGAACACCCACCTCGCGGTGGGTGGCAGCTCTCGACGGACTCCATTGTGCGAGCTTGGGGGGATCTTCCTTCGTCGCGCGAGGCGGCGGCGGCGAACTGCGGGGCGGGCGTGCGTCGCGTGCCGCACGGCCGGGCAGCAGCCGCTAGTGCGTGACGACGTCGGCCGAGAGGCGGCGGACCTTGGTGGCCTTGCTTCCCTTGGGGCCTTCCTCCGCCTCGTACTCGACCGGTTCGCCGTCCTGGAGCGTGCGGAAGCCTTGCCCTTCGATCACCGAGTGGTGAACGAAGATGTCCTTCCCGCCGCTCTCGGGCTGAATGAAACCGAACCCCTTCTGGTCATTGAACCACTTCACCTTACCCGTGGCCATGTGAGAGACCACTCCTTTCCGAGACGTGCAGAGGCCGCGCAGGCAAGAAAGCCCCAGAAACCCCTGATACTGCGGCACGCGACTAAAACTCCGTCGAGCCCTTCCCGAACGGCCCGTGACCCGTAAGTGCCGATAAGATCACGTTACCGGGTGGCAACATTACCACACGGGCTCAGCCGCGAGAAAAAATTTCCGTTTCTCGCCATCGCCCGCCTTGACCGCCACGCCGCCCCTTGGTCCCGGTTATCCACATCAGGCACACCGCTAACGACGGGTTCACCCGCCGGCGGGCCAAATCGAGCCGATTCGTCACGGTTTGCGTCAAAAGCCTCGGAGACTTGGCGGCTGGAGACGTAAGTACCGTTGCGGCAAGACGTAAGCGCTGTAAAGCGGGGAAAGCGGGCGGACGTTCTGGCCGGTTGCGATGCGACAACCGCTTACAAGGTAAAGACTTTCGGCGTTCAGGGTTGGTTCAGGAGCCACTTCTCCACGACTTTTCCACAGCGTTGGGCATGCTTGATTTTCGATCCGTGACAAGGACGATAGCCCCAGCCTGCCGGGCCCGCCTGATGCGGGGTCGCGGCGGGCACGCATGAACCTTCTCGAAGTCACGAAACTCGTTAAAGCCTACAACGGCCGAACCGTCGTCAACGAGGTCAGCTTCGTGCTCGCCCAGGAGGAAATCGTCGGGCTGCTCGGCCGCAACGGCGCGGGCAAGACGACGACGTTCCGCATGATCCTGGGGATGGTCACCCCGGACAGCGGCGCGGTCGCCTTCGACGCGCGCGACATCACCCACCTGCCGATGTACAAGCGCGCGCGCCTGGGGATGGGCTATCTGTCGCAGGAGCAGAGCATCTTCCGCCAGCTCACCGTCTGGCAGAACATGCAGGCGATCCTGGAGACGCTGAACATCCACCGCAGCGAGCGCAACCGGCGGGGCGAGCAGCTCTTAGATCAGTTCGGGCTCCAGAAGGTGCGCAACCAGAAGGCGATGCTGTGCAGCGGCGGCGAGAAGCGCAAGCTGGAGATCGCCCGCGCGATGATCACCCAGCCCAAGCTGATCCTGCTCGACGAGCCCTTCAGCGCCGTTGATCCCATCGCGGTGGAAGACCTCCAACGCGAGGTGAAGCGGCTGAAGGAAGAGTTCGGCAAGAGCGTGCTCATCACGGATCACAACGTGGCGCAAACCCTGCGCGTTTGCGACCGGGCGCTGATCATCAACGATGGGCAGGTCTTCAAGGAAGGCACCCCGCGGGAGATCATCAACGACGCCTCCGTCCGCTCCGCCTACCTCGGCAACACCTTCCGCGGCGATGAATTCGACTGATTTCCCCGCGCGCGGCGTCACAACTTCTGCCGGCCTAGCATCTTCTTATTGCAGCGAGCAGTGGTGAGGGCGTTTCTTCCTCGCGCCGCTCGGACCCGCGGTTCCAACCCGCGCTTCCAGACGGAGTGTTTTGATGATCCGCTCGACCCGCATGAAAGTCGTCGCCGCCATCGCCGCCCTTAGCTTGGCCACGTCCTCCGTGGTGATCCTCGCGCAGGACGGCCAGGATCATTCCCAGCAGCCGGCGGCGGCGACGACGAAGGCCGCCGTCGCCTCCGCGCAGGCGACCACCAAAGAGGCGACCACCAAGGAAGCCACCACTCAACACGCCGACGCCAAGGTCGCCCCCGAGGCGGCCGCGGTGCTGGCAAAGCTCAGGGACGCTTACACCGGGCTGTCGAGCCTGAAGCTGGACGGGAAGATCACCGGCGAATTCGACGTTGACGGCCAGAAGGCGGATGAGAAGGTCACCTTCACCAGCACCTTCTCCGCCCCGAACCACTTCCGCCACGACACGCAGGGCGACGCGCAGCTCGGTTCGACCGGCGACAAGCTCTACGTCTACATCAAGCAGCGCAACGCTTACCTGTCGGCCGACGCGCCGAAGCAGAAGGTCATGAGCGACGACCTGCCCAAGCCGTTCGCGGAGCTGATCGGGCAGCAGAACCTGTCGCTGGCGCTGGCCCTGTCGCCCGACCCGCGGGCGGAGCTGACGCGGTCGTACGGCACGATCAACAAGGCCGCCGACACCACCGTCGACGGCAAGCCCTACACGACGCTGGAGCTGACGGCCGTCGAGGGCAAGACGGTGACCCGGCTGCTCGTCGACCCGGCCACGAACCTGCTCCGCCGCGCCACGCTCGACCTGGCGCCCGACCTGCTGGAGCGCGGCGCGAAGGACGTGAAGCGGGCGGTGGTGACGATCGACTACACGACGACCACGCCGGGCGAGAAGCTGGCGGGCGAGCAGTTCGCGTGGACCCCGCCGGCCGGCGCCAGCGATGCCGCCGCGACCGCCGACACCGGCGACCTCGGCCCCGCCGGTGAACTCGTCGGCAGCCCCGCCCCGGACTTCACCCTCGCCGGCATGGACGGCAAGGACGTGAAGCTGGCCGACCTCAAGGGGAGCGTCGTCGTGCTGGACTTCTGGGCCACCTGGTGCGGGCCGTGCGTCATGTCCATGCCCGGCCTGGACCGCATCCACCAGGCGATGAAGGAGCAGGGCGTCAAGGTCTTCGCCGTCAACCAGGCGGAGGACAAGGAGCTGGTCCAGGGGTTCCTGACCTCCAAGAACCTCTCGCTCCCGGTGCTGCTCGACACCCAGAGCAAGGTGGGAGAGGCCTATAAAGTGCAGGGCATCCCGCAGACGGTCGTCATCGGCAAGGACGGCACCGTGCGAAAGGTCTGGGTCGGCGCCGGCCCCTCGTTGGAAGAACAGATTCGCACGACCGTCACGGAAGCGCTCAAGGCGGCGAAGTAACCGCCGCTCGCGTCGCGCACACAACTCGAGAACCACGTAGGGGCGACGCTTGCGTCGCCCTTCGTGTTGCGCGCGACGCTCCACCGGCTCCGCGCTAGCGCGGGCGCTGCCGGCGCGGGCGTCGGCGACCGTCACTCCTCGTCGATCGCCTCCGCCTTGGCGTAGATCGTTTCCGGAGCGGCATCGAAGTACTTGAACAGCGCCGGGCAGAGCCACCCTTCGACCGCTAGGTCCTCGGCGCGGTACCAGGTGCCGCCGGAGTCGCCGCGCACGCGGGTGAACGCCGCCTGGTGCCCGGGGAACGGCGCGGCCGAGAACAGCAGGCGGAACCCGTTGCGCGCATTGGGGATGTCGCGGACGAGGTGGTTGATCATGGCCGGCACGCCGGCCACGAACGGCTCGCGCACCAACCCGACCCGCTCGTCGTCGAACACCCACGTCCCGCCGTTCCAGTAGGGGGCGATGATCATGATGGCGTTGGGCATGGCGAGGAGGTGGTTGGTGGTGAATGGGCCGTGGCGGGGCGACGGATGAGGGGTCAGTGGTCAGTGGTCAGTGGTCAGTGACAAGTGACAAGTGACAAGTGACAAGTGACGGCTGCGTCGCCGCTCCGATCGCGGGCGCGGGCGTGGTTCAGAACGATTCGCTGCCGCCGCCGCTGTCGCCGCCGCCGCTGTCGCCGCCGCCACCGAAATCGCCGCCACCGCCGAAGTCGTCGCCGCCGCCACCGAAGTCGGAGGTGGGGGCGTCGTTGCCGCCGCCGCCGAAGTCGGCGAAGCCGCCGGGGTCGCCGATGCCGCTGAATTCCTGTCCGGAAGAAGGTGCGCCGGTGGCGGGGTCGAAGCCAGCGGCCGCGCCGCCCGCCGCGCCGCCCGCCGCGCCGCCGTCAGCGGGGGGTGGGGCGGCGTGGGCCTGATCGTTGAAGACGCGGTTTCCGAGCCAGCTTCCGAACAGTCCGCCGAGGAGTCCACCGCCGAGCCCGCGCCCGAACCCGCCGCCGCCTCCGCCTCCCCAACCGCCCCCGCCGCCGCCCCATCCGCCGCCACCGCCGGGCCCGTACCCGCCGCCACCGTACCCTTGCCCGCCGGGCGAGTAGTCGCCCGGCCCGCCGTAACCGCCGCGGCCATGGGGCTGTTGCCGCCGGTCGCCCATGAGTCGGCGGATCAACCAGATGCCGACGACGATGAGCAGCCCCCAGAAGAGAATGGTGCCGCAGCCGAAGAACCCGCCCGCGCCGCGCCTCT
>DASQDR010000171.1:0-8861 GCA_035634055.1 Tepidisphaeraceae bacterium
CGCGGTGACGGGGACGCCCTCCTTCACCTCGATCGCCTGGTGCAGGCCGTGCCGCCAGGAGCGGTCGGCCATGATGCGACCGGTGAACTCGTCGATGATCTGCACCTTCTGATCCTCGGTCACCAGGTACTGCTCGTCGCGCACGTAGCAGTACTTGGCGACCAGCGCCTGGGTGACCAGCTCCTCGCGGCGGCGGCGGCCCTTCCAGAAGCTGGCCTGCTGGGTGGCGTCGGTCAGCTCGTCCAGCCGGTCCTGTCCGCGCTGGGTCAGGTCGATGTTGCGGACGGTGAAGTCGATGGTGAAGTCGCGGTTGATGTCCAGCATCTCCGCCAGCTCGCTGGCCGCGCGGTAGAGCATGGCGTTGGCGTTGTCGTCGGGGGAGTTGCTGATGATCAGCGGCGTGACCGCCTCGTCGACCAGCAGCGAGTCCGCCTCGTCGACGATCACCTTCGACAGCCCCGGCACGGTCAGGCGCGCGTTGGTCTGCCCGGTCGCCAGCAGCCCGGCGACCGCCTGAGCGGGCGTGCGCAGGTTGCCGAGCGTGTCCTGCCCGCCCCAGACCGGCGGCTCCTTGTCGGTCGTGATCGGGCGCACCTTGGCCAGCGTGTCGAGCTGGATCTGGTCGCGCAGGAAGTCGGCGACCAGCTCCTTGCTGGTGATGTAGACGATCCCCTTGCGGTACTGCTCCAGGCGGTCCTGCGGCGAGGTCTCGTGCGTCACGTAGCCAACGCTGAGCCCGAGCATCTCGTAGATCGGACCCATGTGCTCGGCGTCGCGCTGCACGAGGTAATCGTTGACGGTGATGATGTGCACCGGCCGGCCGCTCCAGCCCCAGACCGATGCGCCCAGCGCGGCGGTGATGGTCTTGCCCTCGCCGGTGGCCATCTCGGCGATCGCGCCGCGGCACATCGCCAGCGCGCCCATCACCTGCACCGGGTAGGGGCGCTTGCCGATGGCGCGGAGGACGCCCTCGCGCGCGACGGCCACGGCGCGGTCGAGCTTCTCCCCCTGGAGCCGCCCGAGCCGCGCCTCGTCGCGCATGGCCTGCACTTCCTCGCGGAAGCGGGAGGCGGACAGGCCGTGGATCTCCGGCTCGAGCTTCTCGATCCGCGCCGCCTGCTGCTTGAGCTGCGGCAGGACCGGGATGCGGTTCTTGAAGTACCCGCGGACGGAGTTGACCAGCGAGTCCATGCCCTTCAGCTCCGGCGCCTTCACGCGCCGGGCGTCGTACACGGACCAGAGCTCGGAGTTGGCGATCGCGGTCATTGGAAGAGTTGCCAGTTGATAGTTGCCAGTTGCCGGTGGGAGCCGCCGGACGCCATTTCTGGCAACCGGCAACTCACAACTGACAACTCATGTCTGGAACCACTGGCTTTCCTGGTTCTTCGCCTCGATGAGCTGGTAGAAGCGGTTGGCCCAGGTCCAGATCAGGGGCTTTTTGTCGACGGTCAGGCGGACCCAGGCGCGCTGGCCGGAGGTGAAGACGTTGCCCGGGTTGGGCAGGGCGACCTTCATCTCGTGCTGCGGGGTCTGGGCGAACTCGCCCTGCTGGTCGCGCGGGTCGGAGACGATGTCGCCGCCGCCGGCGACGGTGAGCGACCGGCTGGGGAGCCGTTGCGTCGCGCCGCGGATCAGCCGGGCCTGCCCGCCCTTGAGGGTGGTGCCCTGGTCGCTGACCAGGCGGATCTCCGGGTCCTTGGCGAGCTTCAGCGTGCCGTCGTTGCTCTGGAGCCGCCGGGCCAGCGCGACCTCGCGCTGCTCGACGACGGTTCGCACGACGAGCTTGTCGTTGGTCTCGACGCGCAGCAGCTCGGTGCCGCGCGGGACGAACTTGCCGGGGAGGAACTTCAGCTCCGGCGCGATCACCTGCCCGTCGATCGGGGCGCGGACGACCAGCTCCGCCTGCTGCCGCCTGGCCTCGGTGAGCTGGTGGGTGAAGGTCTCGATGTCGATCAGGTCGATCATGGCCTGCGCCATGTCGCCGCTGCCGCGCGACTGCTGCTCCTTGAGGGTGAGCCCGCGCAGGCTGGCCTCGAGCTTCTTGATCTTGGTTTGCAACTCCGGGTCGGAGAGGACGAGCAGGACGTCGCCCTTCTTGACCCACTGCGCGTCGCGGGCGCGGATGTCGGCGACGAAGCCGCCCTGCTCGGCGTTGACCACTTCCTTGGCGACCGGCTCTAGGACCCCCTTGGCGTCGACGTAGACGTTGAACGGGATCCGCCCGATCAGGATGAACGCCAGCACCGCCACCACGACCACGAACGCCGTCGCGCGCCCGCGCTTGCGGTGCAGCTCCGGCTCCAGGGCGAGGTACTTGAACGTCTTCACCCACGGCACGATCAGCCAGGTGGCGATGCCGCCCAGCGCCATCAGCACGCCGAGCACCGGCACCTGCCAGGCGACCAGCAGGATGATCATGATGCCGACGAAGATGCGGTAGCAGGTCGAGGCGATGCCGTAGAAGAACAGCCACAGCCGCTGGCTGACCGGCGGCAGCGGCTGCTGGCTCTTGACGCGGAACACGTGCCGCTTGATCAGCCCGAGCAGGTAGTCCTTGCTCTTCTGCTGGAGGTTGGGGATCTCCAGCCAGTCCGACAGCATGTAGTACCCGTCGTAGCGCAGCAGCGGGTTGGCGTTGAAGATGACGGTGGTGAAGCCGGCGATCATGATGGCGTCGCACGCCAGCTCGTTGATCGGCAGCCCCATGATCGGCACGCCGGGCGTGGTGTTCATCCAGATGAACGCGGCGATGGCGGCGAGGAACAGCTCGACCACCATTCCGCCCGCGCCGACGAACATGCGCTGCCAGCGGCTGGGGAAGGCCCACGCGCTGGAGGCATCGACGTACGGCGTGGGGATGAACACCAGGAGCATCAGCCCCATCTCGTGACACTCGCCGCCGAACCGCCGGCAGGCGAAGGCGTGGCCCATCTCGTGGCAGAACTTGAGCAGCCAGAAGACGACGAAGAGGTAGAACGCCTTCTCCGGGTTGGCCCCGATCGACAGCGCCTCCTGGTAGGCGCGCATGAACCCGCCCCAGCGCGGCACCATCAGCACGACCGCCGTCGCCACCACCGCAAGCCAGACCAGCGCGCCGATCGGGCTCATGACCCAGCGCGCCACCGGCATCCAGCGCTTGAGCACCCGGTCCGGGTCCCACAGCGGGATGCGCGGGAACAGGATGTTCATCAACCGGCCCTGCATCTTGCGCTTGAGCTGCTTCTTGTGGCGGCGCAAGAGGACGTTGGAGTCGGCGGTGAGGTCGGATTCGAGCAGGTTGGCGGCGTGGAGCTGCGAGAGGATCTGGATGACTTCCGGCTGGGTCGGCGCCTCGTCGTCGAGCGTCCCGCCCACCAGGTCCCAAGCCTCGCCGACCGTGCGCGAGCCGTCGAGCAGTCCGACGAAGCGATAGGCGGCGTCGGACAGGCGGTGGTACTGGTTACCGGCCGGATCGCGCACGACGTACCACCGCTCGCCGCGGTAGTACTGCCGCGAGATCTGCGCGCTCGGCCGGAGCCGCGCGCGGAGGTTCACCACGCGGTACCAGGACTCGGAGAATGTGGGGCGGAGTTGGAGCATGGCGGAGAAGTTGCCAGTTGCCAGTTGTTAGTTGCCGGTGGGAGAGTCGCCCGCGGTGCGCTGCGCGTTGCCTTTTACTGGCAACTGGCAACGAACAACTGGCAACTCTGCCCGCCAGGCTAGATCCAAAGCTTGAGCCGGACGAACTCGATCAGGCGGTGGGTCCACTTCCAGCCGAGGGAGGTCGGGGCGACGTCGACGCGGGCCTCGCCTTCCATGCCGGGGAGCCACGGCGGGGTGACCTTCTTGCCGCTCTCGTCGACGGGCCAGTCCTTGCTGCTCGGGTCGATGGCGACGATCACCTTGAAGTGGCTGCCGCCGTCCTTCGCCTCGGTGCTGGGGACGACGCGCTCGACCTTGAACGGGAAGCGGTCCTGCGGAAGGCTGGTGATGGCCAGCTTGCCGGAGGCGTTTGCCTTGACGTTCTGCACGTCGCGCTCGGCGACGCGCAGCTCGCCGCGGAGCTTGTCGGGCTGCCCGATGACCATGAGCTGGTCGCCGAGCTTAACGGGGGAATTCTTCTTGTCCTTGAGGTCGCCCTCGAGCACCTCGCCGTCGATGTCCGCCTTCACGACCGAGTGGTCGATGCGGAACTGGAACAAATCTGCCTCCGCCAGCGCGGCGGCGCGCTTCTCGCGCTCGATGTTGGCCTCGGCGACCTTGGGCGGGCGCTCGCCCATGTACTTCCAGTAAGCCTTCTCAGCGGTGTTGGCCTCGCCGAGGGCGCGGGTCATCTCCTTGCGCAGCTCGGTGGTGTCCAGCTCGAACAGGACGGTCTTGCCCCCCTGCACGGCGTCGCCGGGGCGGACGTGAACTTCCTTGATGAACCCTTCGAACGGCGCGCTCACGTACCGGCGCTCGCTGGGGGCGAACGAGAACGGCGCCACGACCTGGTACATCGGCTTGTAGAACGACCACGGGCTGATGAAGTAGAGCCCGAACAGCAGGAAGGCGACCAGCGTCTTGGCCAGCCAGTGCTTCGGGCCGATCAGCCCCTTGTAGCCTTCCTTCGCGCTGAGCCCGACCTTGGTGATCATCCAGCGGTCGTTCTCGTGGCGGTCGTAAAGCTGCGGGGCGAGCAGGTCGGCGGCAACGGAGAGCCCGTTGGCCGCCTGCGGGCCGAGCTGCGACCCCGGCGCGAATTCCAGCGTCAGCACGCCGATGATCTCCGCCTGGCGGCGCAGCGGCAGCGAGATCACGCTGTTGCCGCCCTGCGAGCGGCTCAGCGCCTGCGCCTCGCGGGTGACGTTCTCGCTGCTGGTGCCGTCGGGCTCGAACTGCACGACCTCGTCCTGGTCCAGGCACTCCTCCATCGCGCGCTCGATCTGCACGATGAGTTCCTGGCGCTTGTCGAACTCCTCGGTGTGCGACAGCGCCTTGACGCGCACGCGCTCGTTCTTGAGCCACCCGATGCTGACGCGGCTGGCGCCGGTGCGGGTGGCGAGCTCGTTGCACAAGTTCATCGCCGCCGCCTGGAACCCCTGGGCGGTGGCGACGGCGGTCGCGAGCTGGAGCACGTGCTGGTGGCTCTGCGCGATCATCCGCGCCTGCTCGCTGGTGCGCTTCAGCGTGTACAGGTCGAAGTAGCCGGCGACGAGCTGCATGCTCGTCAGCCGCTGCTGGGCGCGCTCGGTGTCGCGGCAGCGGGTGATGACGGCGCTGGCGGCGACGACCTCCCCGTCGTTGCGGAGCAGCGTGACCAGGCAGAACTGCGCGTCGACCATGTCGCCGCCGGCGGCGCCCACCTCCAGCGCGCCGTCCTTGCCCTGCGCGACGCATTGCCCGACGAGCCCCTGGAACGCGGTGATGGCCGCGGCGCGGGTCTCGGCGCTGCTGTTGTCCGGGCGGATGTGGGCGATGGGGCGCAGGCCGAACTGCGGCTCGCCCTTGTCATCGGTGGTGCGCTCGATGAGGAAGCCGGCGGCCTCGGTGCCGGCGACGACGACCGCCTGGGTGTGAATCAGGTCGTTGATGAAGCCCGGCAGGTTGGCGGTGGTCGCGAGCAGCCGCTGCACCAGCTTCGAGCGGGAGACCCCGCCGGAGATGCCGGTCTGCTGTTGCCCCTCGTTTCCCTGCGACGATGATTCGACGATTCCTGATGCCACGCGGATTCCCTTGCGGTTGATCCTATCAAACTACTGCGACGGCGGCGAGAAGCCAACGCCTACTTGCGACGACCGCCGGAGAGATTAAGGCTGCGCCGCGCGGGGCAGCTCCAGCGCCGCGGCCGCGGCGGGGCTCGCCTGCCCCGGGCTTAGTTCCGCCGGCAGCCGGACCTGCACTTGCAGACCGGTGTCGCGGTTCGCCCGGTTGTTCATCTCCAGGCGGATCTTCTGCGTGTCCGACGCGTGATCGGCGACCGGCGAGCGGTAGGTGAGCGTGGCGCGCTGCCACTGCGTTTCCTCGAGGTACTTCACCTCAAGCGACTGCCCCACGTTCAGCCGCTGCGCCTGCGGGACCGGCAGGTGGAACTCGATCCAGAGCGGGTCGTTCTGCACCACGCTCATGATCGGCTTCTGCGGGTCGGTCACCTCGCCCACCTTCGTCTCGATCACCTCGACGTACCCGTTCACCGGGCTCGTCAGCCGCATCTTCTCGACCTTGTACTTCTGCCGCTTCGCCTCGAGCTGCGCCTTCTGCTGCTCCAGCTCGGCGATCTTCACTTGGGCCTCGGCGTAGACGACCTTCACCTCGGCCTCTTCCAGCTCCGAGGCGGTGGCGTTGTTGATCTTGCGCAGCTCCTGCAGGCGCCCGAGCTGAACCTGCTTGACCTTCAGGTCCGCCTTCGACGCCTCGATGCGAACGATGGAAGTGGCTTCGATCTCGAGGGCTTCAAGGGCGGCCTGCTCCTCGCGGGCATCCTGCTGGAGCAGGACGTCGCCCTGCTTGACGCGCTGCCCTTCCTTCACCGGCAGTTCCAGGACCACGCCGAGCTGGTTCAGCCCAAGCTTGACCGGAACCG
This sequence comes from Tepidisphaeraceae bacterium, assembly GCA_035634055.1. Taxonomy (GTDB): domain Bacteria; phylum Planctomycetota; class Phycisphaerae; order Tepidisphaerales; family Tepidisphaeraceae; genus JAICTV01. The sequence continues at coordinate 6,542 of DASQDR010000171.1, forward strand.
ACGGCTTGGTGATGCCGGTGATCACGTCAGTGCCCTGCTGAGGCTGCTGCGAGGCCGGCGGAACTTGCGCCAGCGCCGCGCGGCTACCCAGCACGGCGGCGGCGAGGGAAAGGGCGATGCCCGGGCGATTTCGCAGCATTTTCGTCAGCATGAAGGTCCCATTCTAGCGAGGCGGAGGCAGCCGGACCGTCGGCCATGACGGGCGGGAACGTTTGGTACGGCCCGACGAGAAACCCTGTTCGGGCGATCGTCTGCCCCGTGATACATAATGTAGAGAGTCGGTCAAGCCGCTTTTCACGGCCACCAAAAAGCTTTATCGCATATCGCACGCTCATCGGCAGCCCGCGCGCGTCCGCTTGAGGCTTCGCCGCAAGCCCCGCGTTTTCAGCGAGTGACCGCTGTCATTATCGGACAGGCGCCAGGTCGCCGTTGAGGGGAACCCGCCGGCGCCGCGCCCGCCGCCGTCACCGGCGCGTCGCCGGGCTTAGCCGTACCCGAGTTCGTCCAGGTCATCCTCGGTCATGCCGAAGTGGTGCCCGATCTCGTGCAGGACCGTCGTCCGCACTTCCGCCACCAGCTCCGCCTCGGTGTCGCTGGCCAGCTCGATGTCTTCCTGGAACAGGTAGATGACCGGCGGGCGGGTGGCAGAGTGCTCGACGCTGCGGTCGGTGAGCGGGATGCCGTCGTACAGGCCCATCAGCAGTTGGTCATCGTCCAGGCCGACGCCGCGAAGCTGCCGGCGCGTCGGGCGGTCGCGGATCTCGATCGGCACCTCTTCCAAGTGCTGCGCGAACGGCTCGGGCAGCTCCGCCAGCGCCCGCTCCACCAGCCGCCCGAACGTCGCCTTGCTCACGTGGTATGCCAAGTTATCATCCGCCTTCGCCACCGACCCGCGAAGACTTTAGCCACCGATGGGGCACCGATGAACACCGATAAGGCCACTCCGATCGTTTGTTTTCCATCGGTGTTCATCGGTGTTCATCGGTGGCTCATTGTTCTCTGCCTGGCGCTGCCCGGCTGCGGCGTGCCGAGCTTTCTCATTACGCCGATCCAGAACACCAACGCCCTCCAGGAGGTCGAGGCCCAGCCGAAGCAGAAGGGCGCGCGCGGCGGCGGCAAGATCGCCATGATCGAGATCGACGGGATGCTGATCAACGCCCGCAGCGGCGGGTTCCTCCAGCCGACGGAAAATCCCCTATCGGTCTTCACCCAGCAGCTCGCCCAGGCCGAGCAGGACCCGCAGGTGAAGGCGGTCGTCCTCCGCGTGAACTCGCCCGGCGGCACCGTCACCACGTCCGACGCGATGTACGAGATCGTCCAGCGCTTCCGGCAAAAGACGGGCAAGCCGGTGGTGGCCGCGCTCCAGGAGGTCGCCGCCAGCGGCGCGTACTACGTGAGCTGCGCCTCCGACCGCATCGTTGCGCAGCCGACCACCGTGGTCGGGTCGATCGGCGTGATCTTCAACACCTTCGACTTCTCCGGAACCATGAACAAGATCGGCGCCAGCAGCACCGCCATCAAGAGCGGCGCGCTGAAGGACATGGGATCGCCGTTCAAGCCGCTCAGCGCCGACGAGCGGGCGGTGATGCAGGGGATGGTCAACGAGTACTACGCCCGCTTCGTCGAAGTCGTGAAGACGACGCGCCCGATCAAGGACCCGGCGTCGCTGTCCACCTCCACCGACGGGCGCGTCTTCAGCGGTCAGCGGGCGCTGGAACTGGGGCTGGTCGATGAGCTGGGGCTGCTGGAGGACGCCATTGACGTCGCCCGCGACCTAGCCAAGGCGCCCGGCGCCAAGGCGGTCATGTACAAGCGCCCCTACGGCTACCGCGGCTCGATCTACGCCAACAGTGAGCTCCCCCAGCCGCAGGCGAACCACAACGTCACCCGGCTGGAACTCCCCGGCGGCCCCTGGCTGCCCACCGGCTTCTACTACCTCTGGAACCCGTGAGGCGTAAGGATGAAGGATGATGGCGGAAGGATGAAAGAAGAGGCGCAAACTTGCCGCCCTCCCGCCTTTTCCTCATTCATCCTTCCGCATTCATCCTTCATCCTTACGCCTTACCCCCCATGATCTCCCTCACGTGCACGAGCTGTCAGAAGGTGCTGGAGATTGACGACGCCTTTGCGGGCGGGGTCTGCCGGTGCCAGCACTGCGGGACGATCCAGACGGTGCCGGCGAGCCTGAAGAAGCGGTCGCGTCCGGGGGCGCCGGCCCCGCCGGCGGGGGCGGCGGGGGCCAAGACGCTTTACGAGAAGAAGGCCCGCGCCGGCGCCGCCACCGGCGAGCTGCCGACCGAGCAGCCCAAGCCGGCCTCGC
>DASQDR010000172.1:0-22850 GCA_035634055.1 Tepidisphaeraceae bacterium
AAGTCGCCGGCGGTGGGGGAGATCAACCTCCCGCTCCGCCAGGTCGCGCTGCTCTCCAGGGCCGCGACCGGCGGCGCGGCCGGCGCGGGTGCCGTGGGCGGTGCCGCGGGCGCAGGCGGCGCGGGCGCAGGGGGCGCGGGCGCAGGGGGCGCGTCGCCCGCGGGGGCCAATCCCGCGGGCGCGGCGGCGCCGTCGGAGGACGTCGTCACCCTCGGCAACGGCGACACCGTCCGCGGCATCATCTCCGAGATCGCCGACGGAAACGTCACCGTCCAGGTCGGCGGCGCGCCGACGCCCGTCCCGTTCGACTCCGTCCAGACCATCTCCTTCGCCGCCACCGGCGCGGCCGCCCAGACGGTGCAGCGCGCGGTCCGGGTGAGGCTGGCCGACGACTCGGTCATCACCGCCCCCTCGGTCAGAACCCAGGGCGACCAGCTCGTGCTCGCGCTCGGAAGCGCGGGCGGAGCTCCCGGCGCAGGCGGCGCAGGCGGCGCGGGCGGCACTGGTGGCGGAGGTGGGGCGGGCCGGGCGCGGCAGGTGCCGCTGTCGGCGGTCACGGGCATCGAGCAATTGAACGGACCCGTGAGCTGGCTGTCGTCCCGGCAGCCGGGGGAGAACGTGCAGACGCCGTTCCTCGAGACGGCACGCCCCGCGCGGATGGACCGCACCGTCGCCGGCCGGCCGATCCGATTTGGCGACCGCGCCTTCGCCCGCGGGATTGGCGTCGCGCCTTACTCGCGGCTGGTCTTCCCGCTCGACGCCGCCCGCAAGGCCGGATACCAGTCCTTCCGCACGCAGTACGCCGTCGACGGGGCCGGGCAGTACGCCGACGTCACCGTCCGCATCAAGCTCGACGACGCGGTCGTCCACGAGAAGCCGAGCGTCACCGCCGGCGCCCTCTCGCCCGTGATCGTCGTCCCCCTCGGCGGCAGCGCCAGGACGCTGACGCTGGAGGTGGACTTCGGCGGCAACTACAACGTTCAGGACCGCCTGAACTGGATCGAGCCCGCCCTGGTGAAGCAGAACCCCGTCCCCCCCTCATCGCCCCCGCCCGCCGCCGCCGTGCCACCCGCCGGCGGAGCCCCCGCCGCCCCCGCCGCCCCGCCGCAATAGGCGACCGTCCTCCTCCGCCGCCACCGCCGCCGCAGTCGCTGTCGCCGCCGTCGCGCGCGCTAACCGTCTTGGGGTGTGGCGACAACGCACACGAATTCGTACCGAAGTCGCGACCCTTGCAGACTGCGCTACCGGCGGAGGGGCGGGAGCGCCATAGCGCCCCAAGGCGACATCGCGAGGAAGCGACCCCGCGCGGCATCGACAGCGCGAGCGCACCGCCGCGCGTCCACCGCCGCCTACGCCAGCGCGAGGGAGCGAATCCGCGCGGGAGCGACAGCGCGAGCGCGGGCGCACCGCCCGCGCAGGAGCGACAGCGCCAGCGCGGGCGCACCGCCGCGCTTCCGCCGCCTACGCCAGCGGCGCGCCGTTGAACGTCGTGTTCGTCACCGTGATCCGCTCCCGCGCCGCCGGGGTGTCGAACGCGCGGCCCGCGTCGTTGTTCTTGCCACGGTAGCGCAGCGTGCAGCCGACGAACTTCCCCGCGCTCTTGGGTCGATCCATGTAAGGCCACGGCATGTGGAACAATGTCCCGCCCAGCCGGCCAGAAAACGTGCAATTCGTGAAGGTGAAGTCGAGGATGCCGGGGTTGATCTTCGCCGCCTCGCAGTCGAACGTGCAGTTGGTCGCCGTGAGCTTCGTCAGCCGCATCGCGTCGTGGTACGCGCGCTTCGGCCCGACCGGGAAGTTTCTCCCGCCATTGTCCTCGCCCATCGGGCCCAGCGAGATGTCGCCGGAGAAGGTGGCGTTCTCCAGCGTCACGTCATCGACGTCGTGCAGCCTCAGCACCGCTTCCTTGCGGTCCTCGTCGATGTACTTCCCGCCGCGGATGACGATGCGCTTGCTCCTGTGGCTGCGGATGACGTGCTGGCTGGTCGTGCCGCGCTCCACGACGCAGTTGATCAGCTCGAACCCCTCGCCCGGCTGCTGCGAGTATGTCGTCGGCGTGTCGACGATGGTGCCGCCGGAGACCCATACGATGTAGTTGTTGTTCACGTCCCGGTGCAGCCAGTTCTCGAGCCTGGAGATGCCGGTCGAGCCGTTGCTCTTGAGCATCCCGCCTCCGCCGCGGATCGTCGCGTTGACGCCGGTGAACGTGCCGCTGTTGTTGACGGCGAAGGTGCCGGGGTTGAGCTCGAAGTCCACGTCGCGCGTCCCGCCGGCCCTGTTGGCCGCGACGCTGAGCGGGGCGGATTCCTTGTTCCCGTTGAAGCGGATGATCGGGTTGGGCCCGGGTCCGGTCTTGACCAGCGTGCAGGTAAGTTGCTTCGCCTGCGTCGCCTGGTAGATGTGCCCCGCCTGCAGCGCGAACTCGCCCGCCGCCGGCAACTGCACCTGATCGAAGTTGTGCACCGGCGGCTCGATCGACGCGAAGATGGCGGCGGTGAGCGCCGGCGTGACCTTCGTGCCCGGAATGGTGTAATTGCCCTCGTCGCTCTCCACGATGATGCGCTGGATCGGCATGGCGTCGCCCCGCAGTTGGATGTCCCCAGTTCAAGACGTGTGACCGCCCGTCCTTATAACCCAACCGCCGCCGGATGCACCAAGTTCTTTGCGCGCGCCCGACAGATTGCGGGACGTTGATCGCCACGGAGGGAGCAGATTTAGTCGAGTCCGGCACGGGGGAGTCCGGCACGGGGGAGTCCGGCACGGGGGAGTCCGGCACGGGGGAGTGCGGCACGTGGGAGCGCGGCACGTGGGAGCGCGGCGGGCGGGAGTGCGGCGGGCGGATCGGGGGGATGGTCAAAAGTGCGCGCAAAAAAGAGGCCGGTGCTCGCCGTTACACCGGCCTCCAAATCAGGCTGCCCAACCGTAAAGGTCGGAGACCCACAGCCTAGTAACAGTATCGGGTCGACCGCGCGGTGGACTTTAGGCCTGCCGTCACTTGTCGCTTGTCACTGACCACTGACCACTCACCGCTAACCACCCACCACCCACCCGTGACAACCACCCCCTCCCCCCTATAATCCGCCCGCAATGCCTCATGATCCTTCTGCCCGCGTCGCCAAGCTCGCACTTGAGGACGGCACCGTCTTCACCGGCCGGGGCTTCGGCGCCGTCGGCACCACCGAGGGCGAGGTCGTCTTCAACACCTCGATGACCGGCTACCAGGAGATCCTGACCGATCCCTCGTACGCCGGACAGATCGTGACGATGACCTACCCGCTGATCGGCAACTACGGCATCAACCGCGAGGACGTCGAGAGCAGGAAGGCGCAGGTCGCCGGCTTCATCATCAAGGAACTCGCCCCCGCGTATTCGAATTACCGGGCCGACACGAGCCTCGACGAGTACCTTCGAGCCAACCACATCGTGGGCATCGAAGGGATCGACACCCGCGCGCTGGTCCGCAAGCTGCGGATCAACGGGGCGATGAACGGCGTGCTCTCCACCGAAATTGCCGACGACGCCACGCTGCTCGACCGCGCCCGCAAGGTCCGCGATATGTCCGGCGCCGACCTCGTCTGCGGCGTCAAGCCCGACAAGGCGTACGAGTGGGACGAGGACCAGGGCATCTGGGGCCTGGGCAAGGTCGAGCGCGGCGACGGCTTGCACGTGGTCGCGCTCGACTGCGGCGCCAAGCACAACATCCTGCGCAACCTCACCGAGCGCGGCATCCGCGTGACGGTGCTGCCGCCCGAGACCCCAGCGGATGAGATCCTCAAGCACAACCCCGACGGCCTGTTCGTCTCTAACGGCCCCGGCGATCCGGCGGCGGTCGATTACGCCATCCGCTCGCTCAAGCAGACCGCCGGCAAGGTCCCCACCTTCGGCATCTGCCTCGGGCACCAACTGCTCGGGCTCGCCCTGGGCGCCACGACCTACAAGCTGAAGTTCGGGCACCGCGGCGGGAACCAGCCGGTCAAGAACCTCGACACCGGCCGGGTCGAGATCACCAGCCAGAACCACGGCTTCGCCGTCGACAAGCAATCCCTCGAGGCCGCCGGCGGCGTCGTTACCCACCTGAACCTCAACGACGACACCGTCGAGGGCTTCCGCCACAAGAGCCTCCCGCTCTTCAGCGTTCAATACCACCCCGAAGCCAGCCCCGGCCCCCACGACGCCGCGTACCTGTTCGACGCATTTGTGGAAATGATGAAGTCCAAGAAACCCCCGACTGCCCAACGCCTGGCCGAACTCCAATCCCTCCGCGGCTGAAGCGCCTGAGAGTCCGCTCGCAGTACCCGTGGAGAGGGTCGGGGCGAGGGTCGGGGCGAGGGTCGGGGCGAGGGCCGGGCTCCCCCGTCTTGCCCGCCACTCGCAGGCGTCATCCTCCGCCCCACCATCACATTTCCGCCGACAAAGCCGATTTTCGATGCTAGATTGACCCCTTGCCGCGGCCGCGCCCGCCCCCGGCGGGATCGGGGCACGTGGTCGGCATCGGGCCTGACGACTCCACGGGCCTCCGCCGTCGCATTCCGCACCCACACCGCCGGCGCCCGCACCCCGCGCCCGCACCGAGACGTCCCATGCCCGACCTTCGTACCCGTTCACAGTCCAAGACGAGCCCAGCCACGGGCTCGTCCACGGGCACGATCGGCGAAAACGAACCCAATCCGCCGCCGTCGTCACCCCGCGATCCGCGAAAACAAACCCAATCCGCCGCCGCCATCGCGCGATTCGAGAAAACGAACCCAATTCAGGATCGTTATCACACGCGATTCGCGAAAACGAACCCAATCCGCCACCTTTATCCCCGCAATGCGCGAAAACGAACCCAATTCCCGCCCGCCGTCCTCGCCTGCGAGGGCGAAAACAAAGCCAATCGTGCGCCCTTCACGCGCGGGCGGCGAAACGAACCCAATTTCCTCCGCCGGCGGCGACGCGTTGCCGTCACCGTCGCCATCCCGTCCCGTCCCTGCCGGCCGGTCGGGTTAACCTCCGCGTCGCCGCCTCGTACACTCCCGGCCATGATCCAGCTCACCCCCAACGAGGCGCGCGTGCTTGGCGTGCTGATCGAGAAGGCTTTCACCACGCCGGAGCAGTACCCGTTGTCGGTCAACGCCCTGACCGCCGGCAGCAACCAGAAGAGCAACCGCGACCCCGTGCTGAACCTGACCGAGGAGGCGGTGTACGACGCGGCCGAGACGTTGCGCGACAAGCAGCTCGTGGTGCGCGTCGACCAGGTGGGCAGCCGGGTGCACAAGTACCGCCACCTGGCGGGCGAGGTGTTTCGCTGCAAGGCGGGGGAGCTGGCGGTGCTGGCGGAGCTGCTGATGCGCGGGCCGCAGACGCTGGGCGAGCTTCGCGGGCGCGCCGGCCGGATGCACCCGCTGGCGACGCTGGAGGAGGTGACGGTGATGCTCCGCGGGCTGCGCGAGCGCGAGGAGCCGATGATCCAGCAGATCCCGCCGCTGCCCGGCAGCCGGGCCGAGCGGTACGTGCAACTCCTGGCGCCCGACGCCCACGCGATCGGAGACGGCGCGGCGCCCGGTGGCGCGGTCGACGCAGGGGCCGCGCAGGGAGCGGGCGGCGCGGGTGGCAGCGGTGGCGCGGGTGCTCGCACCGCCGGCGCGGTCGTGACGTCATCGGCGGGCGGCGCCGGTTTGGCAGACCGGGTGGCGACGCTCGAGCAGCAGGTCGGCGCCCTCGCGGCCGCCTTACAAAAGCTCGCTTCTTCTATAGGAGAGCCAAATCCGCTCGAGGGGGCGGGTATCATGTCGGCGTCGCCGGACGAGGGCGTGGCCGTGGAAGGCCGCTAGCATCGCTCGTCCTGCGTCGTCCTGCGTCGTCGTTGTCGTTGTCGTTGTCGTTGTCGTGCGTCGTCGGGTGCGTTGGTGCGCGGAGGTCCGTCATGTCGCAGCGTCTGAAGTTTCGCGTCGCGTTGATCGCCTTGTTTGCGCCGTTCGCGCTGCCGCTGGCGCCGCTGCTGGCGCAGGAAGCGGCGACGGCCGCGACGACCGCGCCGGCAACGACGCAGGCGGCGGCGGCGGGCGAGACGCGGTTCCTCCGCTTCGTCGGCGACGGCAAGAGCGGCGGGCGGCTGGAAACCTCCGACGTCACCTTCAAGAACGATGCCGGCGTCAGCGTGCGGCTGGTGTCGGCGGTCCATATCGGCGAGTCGAGCTACTTCCAGGAGATCCAGAAGAGCTTCGCCGGGTGCGACGCGGTGCTGTACGAGATGGTGAAGGACAAGGACGCGCCGCCGCCGGTCAAGGGGCAGCAGAGCGACCACGCGGTGGCGCGGCTCCAGCGGTTCCTGAAGGAGACGCTGAACCTGTCGTACCAGCTCGACGAGATCGACTACACGCCGAGGAACTTCGTCCACGCCGACATGGACGCCGCGGAGTTCGAGCGGCTGCGCTCCGAGCGCGGCGAATCGTTCCCGGCCATGATGCTCCAGGCGATGATGCGCTCGATGTCCGACCCGGGCGCGATGCGCGCGTACGCCGACGAGCCGGCCGACGTGATGGACCTGATGACCCGCCCGGACGGCGAGAGCCAGATCAAGCTGCTGCTGGCGCGCCGGCTCGGCGACATCGAGCGCGAGGCGAGCGGCATGGACATGCTCAACGGCACCGTCATTCTCACCGAGCGGAACAAGGCCGTCACCCGCGTGCTCAAGGAGACGCTGAAGCAGGGGAAGCGGAACGTCGCGATCTTCTACGGCGCCGCCCACATGGAGGAGCTGGCTGACCGCCTCGACCTGATGGGTTTCCACCCAGTCTCGACCGATTGGCGGCCGGCGTGGAACGTCCGAATTCGTCAGGACGCCCCCAGCGCCTTCATGAAGCTGATGGGGCAGGTGGAGAAGCAGCTCAAGTAGCGGCAGGCGCGCACGCCGCACGCGCACCGCGGGGCCGAGGGCGCTCCTGCCGTGGCTTGGGCCTCCCGCCCGAGCATCCGCGGCGGCCAGGCGCTCGTTTTTCATGACCCCGGGTCGCTTCGGAGCCGCTGGCGCGGCGAGCGCTCGGGCGGGACGCCCAAGCCACGCCCGCGAAGGCGGCGTCGGTACTTACCTGTTTTCGTAGTACGCCGCGTTCTTCGCGAGGAACTCCTGCCACTCGCTCGGCAGGTCGCTCTCCTCGAAGATGGCGTTGACCGGGCACTCCGCGACGCAGAGCCCGCACGAGATGCAGTTCTGCTGCTCGATGTAGAGCTGCTCCGCCGTCGCGAAGCCCGCCTCGTCCTTTAACGGGTGGATCACGTCCACCGGGCAGACCGTCACGCACGCGGTGTCCTTCACCCCGATGCACGGCTCTGCGATCACGTACGCCATCGTCGAAACCTCCAGGTGTCGTTGTTCGTTCGACGCGGGCAAAAGTAGCGGCCGGCAAGGGATGATTCAAAGACATCCTTCTTCTGATTGCCATAAGGAGGCGTTATGTCACAAGATGGACGATTCCGGTCGCCTTGAGAGGACGGCGCGGCCCGCCGTGCCTTCGGGCGGGCGAGCCGCTATCATCCCGCACCCTATGGCCTTGGAAGTCGGAATCGTCGGATTGCCCAACGTGGGCAAGAGCACCCTGTTCAACGCCCTGACCGCGGCGGGCGCGCTGGCGGCGAACTACCCGTTCGCGACCATCGAGCCCAACGTCGGCGTGGTCGCCGTGCCGGACGAGCGGCTGGCGATCATCAACCAGTTCCAGCCCACCGAGAAGATCATCCCCGCGGCCGTGCGCGTGGTGGACATCGCCGGCATCGTCCGCGGCGCCAGCGCGGGCGAAGGGCTGGGCAACAAGTTCCTGTCGCACATCCGCGAGGTCGACGCGATCCTGCACGTCGTCCGCTGCTTCGAGAACGCCGACATCACCCACGTGGAGAACAGCGTCAACCCGATCCGCGACATCGACACCATCGACACGGAGCTGGCGCTGGCGGACCTGGAATCGGCCACCTCGTCGCTGGACAAGACCGAGCGACTGGCGCGCGGCGGCGACAAGGACGCCGTCGCCCGGGCGGCGGTGCTCAAGAAGTGCCGCGACCAGCTCGACCAGGCCAAGCCGGTCCGGCAGATCGACTTCAACGAGGACGAGCGCAAGATCCTCAAGTCGCTCGGCATGATCACGGCCAAGAAGGTGCTCTACGTCGCTAACGTGGACGAGACCGACATCCACGGCCAGGGCCCGCTGGTGCAGCGGGTCCGCGAGCGCGCGACGCAGGAGGGAGGCGGGCTGGTGCCGGTCTGCGGGAAGCTCGAGAGCGAGCTGGCCGAGCTGGACCCGGCCGACCGCAAGGAGATGCTCGAGAGCATGGGCATGAGCGAGCCCGCCCTGGCGACGCTGTCGCGCGAGGCGTACCGCCTGCTCGGCCTGCAGAGCTACTTCACCTCCGGCCCGAAGGAGATCCGCGCCTGGACCATCCCCATCGGCGCGACGGCTCCGCAGGCGGCGGGCGTGATCCACACGGACTTCGAAAAGGGGTTCATCCGCGCCGACGTCTACGCGCTGGAAGACCTCAAGCAGTTCAAGACCGAGCCCGCGATCAAGGCCGCCGGGCGCATGCGGTCGGAGGGCAAGTCGTACGTCATGAGAGACGGCGACATCGTTCACTTCCACTTCAACTAGCCAAAGGAAGCAGGATGACGGATGAAGGCGGAAGTTTGAACGCACAAGCACCGAACGAACCGCCTCCGGTTCATCCTTCATCCTTCCGCCCTCATCCTTCAACTCTCCATAGCGACCAGCTCCGCGCCCTCGACAAGCGGTACGTCTGGCACCCGTTCACGCACATGCGGCAGTGGCTGGCCGACGATCATCAGCCGCTGGTGATCGCGGCGGCGGAGGGGATGCACCTGATCGATTCCGACGGCAACCGCTACCTCGATGGCGTCTCGTCGCTCTGGGCAAACGTGCACGGGCACCGCGTGCCGGAGATCGACGCGGCCATCCGCGCGCAGCTCGACAAGGTCGCCCACACCACGATGCTCGGGCTGGCGAGCGAGCCGGCGATCCTGCTGGCCGAGCGGCTGGTGAACCTGGCGCCGCCGGGGCTGGCCAAGGTCTTCTACTCCGACGCCGGCGCGACCGCGACCGAGATCGCCTTCAAGCTCGCCGCCCAGTATTGGTACAACGTCGGCAGGCCAGAGAAGTGCGAGTTCGTGGGCTTCAGCGAGGCGTACCACGGCGACACCGTGGGGGCGATGTCCGTCGGCCGCACGGCCGCTTTCCACCGGCCGTACTTCCCGCTGCTGTTCAAGGTCCACTACGCCCCGACGCCGTTCGCGTACCGCTGGGACCCCTCCGCCACGCCCGGCGGCGGCGGCGGCGGCGGCAGCGCCGAGGAGATCAAGCAGGCGTGCCTGGCGGAGCTGGAGCGCGTGCTGGCGACGCGCAGCGGCGCGATCGCCGCCGTCTGCATCGAGCCGATCGTGCAGGGGGCGGCCGGGATGATCGTCCACCCGAGCGGCTTCCTCCGCGGCGTCCGCGAGCTGTGCACGAAATACGATGTGCTGCTGATCTGCGACGAGGTTGCCGTCGGCTTCGGCCGCACCGGCAGGATGTTCGCCTGCGGGCACGAGGGCGTCTCCCCCGACCTGATGTGCGTCGCCAAGGGAATCACCGGCGGCTACCTCCCGCTGGCGGCGACGCTGGCGACGCAGCGGATCTTCGACGCGTTCCTCGGCGAGCCGTCGGACGGCCGGACCTTCTTCCACGGCCACACGTACACCGGCAACCCGCTCGCCTGCGCCGCGGCGCTGGCGTCGCTGGAGCTGTTCCAGAAGAACGACCTGGTCCGCGCGGTGCAGCGCAAGTCCGAAGCGCTGTCGGCCCTGCTCGACGCGCGCGTGCGCCCGCTGCCGCACGTGGGCGACGTCCGCCAGAAGGGGTTCATGGTCGGCATCCAGCTGGTCGCCGACCGCGCCACGCGCCGCCCGTTCGACGCGAAGCGGCGCGTGGGGGCGGAGGTGTGCGCGAGGGTCCGCCGCCACGGCGTCATCGTCCGCCCGCTGGGTGACGTCGTCGTCCTCATGCCGCCCCTGGCGATGGGCGTGGAGGACCTGCGAACAATCGTGGAGGCGGTCGCCGCCGAGGTGGCCAGCCTCTCCGCCTGAGCATGGCGCGAAGCCCAGGTTCGCGAGCCGCGACGCTGCGGACGATGAGCGGCGTTCGGTCACTTGCCGATTGAGTTCGCGGCAGAGGCGCGACGAGCGCGGCCGCGTTGCCGCCGACGCTTGCGGAACGCCGCCGTGCGCCTAGGCTGTTTGACCCATGCCTGACCCTTCGCTGCACGACCTGCTGTCGGTTGCCACCGACGCCGCCTACGCCGCCGGCCGGCGGACACTGGCATACTTCAACACCCGCGTCGCCGTCGAGACCAAGCCGGACAACACGCCCGTCACGCGCGCTGACCGCGAGGCGGAGGATCTGATCCGTCACGCGATTTTGTCGCGCTTCCCGGCGCACTCAATCCTCGGCGAGGAGGGTGGCATCCACGCCGGCGCCGATCCGCGCTACCGCTGGATCATCGACCCGATCGACGGCACGAAATCGTTCATCTGCGGCGTGCCGATGTACGGCGTGCTCATTGGCGTCGAGGTGAACGGCCGGGCGGACGTGGGCGTGGTCTACCTGCCGGCGACCGACGAGATGATCGCCGCCGCGGCGGGGCTGGGCTGCCGGTGGAACGGGCGCGACGCGCGCGTCTCGGCGACGACTCGCATCGAGGACGCCGTCGTCTGCTGCACGAGTATCGTCACGGCCATGGCGCGCTCCGACGCGTTCGAGGCGATCACCGCTCGCGCCCGCGTCACGCGCGGGTGGGGCGACTGCTACGGGCACGTGCTGGTCGCCACCGGCCGCGCCGACCTAATGCTCGACCCGCGCATGAACCCGTGGGACTGCGCGCCGCTGCTGCCGATCTACCGCGAGGCCGGCGGCCACTACACCACGTGGGCCGGCGAGCCCACGATCTGGGGCCCCGACGGCGTCGGCACCAACGCCGCCCTGCACCGCGAGGTGCTCGCCATCTTGGGCCGCGAAACCGTAAAGCCGCGCTGGACGGCGAAAGGATGACGAAGGTCGTCCAGCGCGCGGCGACGATGAGGGGGATGACAGCGCGCGTCGTAGGGACGACGCAAGCGCGCCTCTGCCGCAGCGCCTGAACCCGCCGCAGCTAAATCACCCCGCCCTGGCTGTCGATCACCGAGTCGATGAGGAAGTAGTCATCGCCGTTGATCTTCCCGTCGTAGTTGAAGTCGCCGTGAAACCAGATCGGCCGCGCGACGGCGGGCGGCACGCCCACGTGCGCGTCGAGCAGGAAGTAGTCGTCGCCGTCCACGATGCCGTTCAGGTCCGCGTCGCCGGAATGGGTGTACTTCACCAGGACGGCCGAGCCGCTCACCGCCCGCCCGCCCCACGTGCCGGTCGCGCCGGCGGCGATCGCCAGCGCCTGCGAGGCGGTTGCCACGCCCAGGTGCGTCGCCGCCCCCGCGCCGGCGGCGGCGGCGGGCACGGTCGTGACGATCCCGCTGCCGCCGTCCCACGCGCCGCTACCTCGCCCGGCATTGACGTAGGCGGTTACCGTCTCGGTCAGCATCCCACGAGCGACCAGATCGTTGTCCTTCAAATCGAGCGTGCCTCCGTCGAGGTCGAGCGTGCCGACATCGATCACGCGCGAGCCGTTCGGAGCGACCGTCGCGCCGCCGCCGCCGTAGAGGTTGAGCGAAGCCAACCGCTGCGAGGCGTTGAAGACCACGTGCGCGCCGCTGTTTACCTGGAGGTCAAGGTTGGCGGTGCCGGCGCCGGCATCGGTGGCGAGGGTGTAGGTGCCGCTGTTGATGATCAGACTGTCCGCCTCCGCGGGATTGAGCCCGCCGTTGAAGGCGACGTGGGACGCGTAAGCGTTCAGGATCAGCACGTCGCTCCCGCCGCCGCCGTTGATCGTCGCGGGCGTGCCGGCAGCGGTGGAGTTGACGATGAAGACGTTCCCGCCGCCCTGGGCATCGAGCGTGAGGCCCTCGATCTGCTCGTAGTTGAGCGACCCGAACACGTCGCGATCCAGGCGCGTCGCGGTAAGCGTGTAGGCGTCCTCGAAGCTGTTCTGGTCGTCGTCGGCGCGAACGGTGTCGGTCCCACCGCCGCCGATGACCGTGACGGCCGCGGTGATGGCGTCCAGGTTGCCCGTGCCGATGACGAACGCATCGTCTCCGGCGTGGCCGTTGAGGGCGATGCCCTCCACCGAGCCGTAGCCGACCGAAACGCCCGGCCCGTCGAGCGAGTTGGGATTGACCGTGACGACGTCCGTCCCAGCCGAGCCGACGTAGACCATTTCGTCGAAGCTGCTGCCGCCGGCGAAGGTGACGGGCGGGACCGGGCCGTTGCTCTGATCAACGGTCAGCACGTCGAAGCCAGCACCGGTGGCAATGTCGACGAGGGTAACGGCGCCCGCCGCCGCGGCGTGCGTGACGGCCGCGCCATCATCGAGCGTCTCCACGATCTCGACGGTGGATGGATCGCCCCCCTTGAGGCGGACGAGGTACGCGTCGTCGCCGCCGCTGCCGTTATATTCCAGCGTGACGTTGAACAGCCGGCGACGCTCGAGGCACTCCAGGATCACCGGCATCAGGCCCCCGCACTTGCTCGGATTCAGGACAGCCCCGTGGCGGATTGTGACACTCGGGCGCCCGCGCGGTCAAGCATCGTCGTCGTCCGCCCGCGGCTCGTCCGCAGGCGGCGGCGGCGGGGCGAATGGTTCTACGATTCGAGGTTCGCCGGCGCTGCAGATCGAAGCGCGTTTGTCCGGTTGACCGGATCGACTATCCTGCGACGGCGCGCCCACGCAGCGAATCCGCATCGTGCGCGGCCGGCTTCGCATCGTGTGCGCGCGTTGAGGGGTGAACATGTCTCTGGCGCTACTGCTGCTGATCGCGTTGGCCGTGTTCTGTGCGGGCGGCCTGCTCCTCGTGCTGGTTGGGCTGCGTGGGCGCGTGGTGGGGGACGACCCGCACTGCCGCAAGTGCGGGTTCAACCTGCGCGGGCGCGACGAGCAGGCCAGCCCGCGCTGCCCGGAGTGCGGGACCGACTTGGCCGGCGCCGAGGCGATCCGGATTGGCGTCCGCCGCCGCCGCCCCGCACTTCTCACCGTCGGCCTGCTGCTCTTGCTGCTCGCGGGCGGCGCCTTCGGCGTCCGTGCGTTCCCGCTCGTGCGCGATTACGACTGGATGCCCTGGCGGCCGATGTCGTGGCTGATCGACGATGTTGCCAACGCGGCGCGGCGGCGCGCGACGCTGGCATCGAATGAGATCATGCGCCGGCTGCGCGACCCGGACACGCCGGCGGACAAGGTCAACTTCGTGCTCGACCACATCCTGCGGCTCCAGGCGGACCGCGCCGCCAAGTGGGATCCGAACTGGAGCACGATCTTCGAGACCGCCGCCGCGCTGAACCGCGTCGACGCCGAGCGGCTCAAGCGCTACGTGCGGCAGGGGGTGAGCGCGAAGCTGGAGATGAAGCCGAAGATCCGCCGCGGCCGCGGGATGACCGTGGAGCTATCCGCGGGCATGGACAGGATCGGCACGGCGAACACGCTCCGCGGCCGCTGGCTGGTATCGCCGTTGATGATCGGCGACGCGCAGGTGATGGCGGCCAATTGGGCGAGCCATCCGGAGGAGGGCACGCTGAGCAACTCGTCCAGCTACACCACCGGCATCAGCGGCGGCGCAGGGGACATGGACAAGCTGCCGGACGGCAAGCACGTCGTCCGCGCTACCGTAACTATGACCGTCGCGATGGAGCAGCCGGTGCGCACTGACCCGCTGACGTTCGACCTGCCGGTCTCGGTGCCGATCGAGCTGCACCCGAAGGACGCGGTGGTCGATGAGTTCAAGGCCGACCCCGACCTGCGCGAGCGGATGCGCGCCGCCATCACGGCCGCGCGGGTGACGCGCGACGAGACGGGCAGGCTGGACGTGCGCCTGCGGGTGGGCGCGCTCCCAATGCCCCTGTCGGCCAGGCTCTCACTGAGGCAGGGGGCGGCCGAGCAGCGCGTTGGCGCCACGCTGATCCCCGCGGGGGAGAAGGCGCGGTGGCAGAAGGTTTACAGCAGCGAGAAGCCGCGGCTGAGCGGCGTGGTCGACATCTGCCTGCGCCCCAGCCAGGACCCGGCCGACGACACCAAGCAGTTGGCCACCTACTGGGGCGAGGAGATCATCATCCCGGGCATCGAAGTGGACGCGCCGTACCAGCCGCCCTTCGTGCGCGACGACTCGCTTCGCCCGGCGATCGAGAAGGCGCTGACCGCCCGCCCGCCGAGGATCACGCGCACCGGAAAGGGAACGTCGGCGCTGACCATCCACATGAACGCCGACAAGCCGCCGGTGAAGCTCTCGTTCCAGTGCTTCCTCGCCCGGCAGGGTCGCGAGTTGAAGTTCGAGAGCTGGACGGTCCCTCCCGGCCAGAACTACGGCCGCGGCTCGCTCAGCGAGGACATCGATCCGGACGGCAAGGCCACCTCCTGCGACATCATCTTCCGCCCGGACCCGAACTGGGAGACGAATTCGTATGACCTCAATCCGCCCTGGTACGGCGAAATCATGATCCGCGACGTGAAGATCGGGGCGGCGGGGGAGAAGCCGAAGCAGTAGCGCGCTCGACGGAGTGACGCGCTCCACGGAGTGACGCGCTCCACCAATTGCCTCTCCCGCCGTCGGGGCTTACGCTCGCCGGCCATGCGCATCCAGTTTTGCGGCGCCGACCGCACCGTCACCGGGTCGTGTCACCTGATCGAGGTCAACGGGCTGCGGCTGCTGCTCGACCTCGGGCTTT
Organism: Tepidisphaeraceae bacterium; assembly: GCA_035634055.1. GTDB lineage: Bacteria > Planctomycetota > Phycisphaerae > Tepidisphaerales > Tepidisphaeraceae > JAICTV01. The sequence continues at coordinate 14,817 of DASQDR010000172.1, forward strand.
ACCAGGGCCCGCGCGAGGAGGCGCGGCGGATCAACTCTTACCTGCCGGAGAACTTCAGCCGCGTCGACGCCATCATCCTCTCACACGGCCACCTCGATCACTGCGGGCGGCTGCCGGTGGTGGTGCGGCAGGGTTACGCCGGGCCAATCTATTGCACGCCGGCGACGGCGGAGGTGGCGCGAATCGTGCTGACCGACGCGGCGCGGATCCAGGAGGAGGACGCCGACTACCTTAACCGCCGCGGCCGCGCGCCGGGCGAGGACGCGGTTGAGCCTCTCTACCGCAGCACCGACGCCGCGGCCGTGCTCAAGCTCTGGAAGCGCGTGCCGTACGGGCGGAGGACGGACCTGGGCAACGGCGTCTCGTTCACCTTCTTCGACGCCGGCCACATCCTCGGCTCCGCCTACGTCATTTTGGAATGGACCGAGGAGAACGCGCCGAAGCGACTGCTCTTCACGGCCGACGTCGGGCGCTACGACACGCCCATCCTCCGCGACCCGCACCCGCTTCCCGGCGCGTTTGACCACGTCATCACCGAGAGCACCTACGGCAACAAGCGCCACGCGCCGATGGAGCAGGTCGGGCCGCAACTGGTCGAAATCGTCCGGCGGGCGATCGAGTCGAAGGGTCGGCTGCTCGTGCCGGCGTTTGCGGTCGGGCGGACGCAGACGATGCTCTGGTACTTCCAGCGGTTCATCCAGTCGGGCGAGATCCCGGCGGTGCCGATCTTCGTCGACAGCCCGATGGGCGTGGAGGTCAGCCGCGTGCACGCGGAGTTCCGCGAGTACTTCGACGAGCAGACCAGCGCCGCGATCGGCAGCAAGGACCTCTTCGGCACCTCGCGCGTGACGTTCGCCTCCAGCAGCCAGGAGAGCCGGAACATCAACGCCTTCGGCGGGGCGTGCGTGATCATCGCCTCGAGCCCGACGTGCGAGTTCGGCCGCATCCTGCACCACCTCAAGCAGAGCCTCGAGCGCCCGCAGGACACCGTAGTGTTCGTCGGCTGGACGCCGCCCGGCACGCTCGGTCGGCGGCTCCAGGACGGCATCAGGCGCGTGCGCGTCTTCGACCGGTTCTACGACGTGAAGTGCCAGGTGAAGACGATCCACGGGCTGAGCGCGCACGCCGACGGGGAGGAGCTGATCCGCTTCCTCGGGCCGACGCTGAAGCCGCAGACGACCGCGCACATCGTGCACGGCGAGGCGGACCAGGCGGAGGGGTTGGGGCGCCGGCTGCTCCAGCAGGGCATCGGCAGCGCCAACGTCCCGGCGATGGAAACGGCCGTGATCACATCTGCCGACGGCCTGCCCCCCGATGCCGCGCCGGCGAAGCGCGATGTGCGCACGGACAACGATTGAGATGTGCTTTCCGTGGTGGCTCGGACACCTTGCCCGAGCCCCCGCAACGGCAACGGCAGCGGCACGCAGGAACGTGGCTCGCTGCGCGATGAATGGACGAGGCGGCGATGGTCGGGCGAGGGCGGCCGCTTCGCGCGGCGCCCGAGCCAAGTTGCCGCGTCGTCGCCTACTTGTTCTCGTTCCCGCCGGCCGCCGCGCCGGGCGCCTTCATCCGCTCGATCATTCCCTTGGCAGCCACGAGTTGCTGTTGGATCTCCGGCGCGCGCCCGAGGCGAAAACGGGCGGTGGCCCAGCGGAGGTCGCCGCTGGGAGCCAGGATCTGCGTGCTGCGGACCTGGAGCATCCGCGTCCCATTGTTGCCGACGTTGGCGACCAGCAGGTCGCCCCTGGTGGTGTACGTGGCGTCGAAATCGGTTCCGGCGACCTGCCCGCTCTGCATCTTGCCGATCGTTTCCAGCGCGGCCATCAGCCGGTCAATCTCCTCCTCGTCGACGAAGGCCGTGGCAACGCGCTCGAACCGGCCGGACCGCTGCACGGTCATCGCCAGCCCGTAGTGCTTCTGCTCGTCGCGCGCGAACTGCACGGCCGTGACGCGCAGGTTGGCGCCGTCCTCGCCGGTGATGGTGGCGACGTCGGTGTAGGTCTTGACGATAATCGCGCCGCGCTCCGCCGCCAGCCGTTCCAGCATGGTCTTGGGCGCGGGAACGTTCACCACCTGCACCGGCCGCGGCTCGGCGCCTTCCGATTCGGACGGCATGTCCTCCTGCGCGAGTAAGGCCGTGGGGAGCAGCAGGGCCAGCGTGGTTGCGACGAGCTTATTCGCGCGCATGAGCGATTCCTCCGGCAGCGGGTACGTTCGCATCACTCTACCTCGATCCGCCAGCCGACGCGCCGAAGAATTTGGCTCGGGCCGGGCTACAATGATGCCGCCATGCCTCGCATCAGGTGCCCGGCCGTCCCGTTGTGCGCGTACGCGGATCCGCTGATCCGCGAGCTGAAGCGGCTCGTGCCGCGGGCGCTGGAGGAATGGGACGAGAAATCGATCCACGAGGCGCGCGTGGCGACGCGGCGGCTGCGGGCGGCGGCGGGGCTGGTCGAGCCGCTGGCGGACGCCGAGTTGCTCGCGCCGCTGCTCAAGGCACTCAAGCGCCTCCGCCGCCGCCTCGGGCCGCTGCGCGACCTTGACGTCATGCTCGGCCACCTCCGGCCACTGCTGGGTCGGCCGCGGCACGCCGAGGCGGCGCGCTGGCTGAGCGACCGGATCCGCTCGGCGCGCAACGCCGCCCGCCGGAAGGTTCGCAAGAACGAGGATCCGGCCCGCTGGCGGCAGAAGCTCGACGCGTGGGAGCCGGTGCGGCAGCGCATCGTGCAGCTTGGCGACGAGGTGGAGGCGACCATGCTCGCGTCGCTCCCCCGGCAGTGGGACGCTTTCGCCGCGCACGCCGGGCGGCTGGCGACGCACCTGCTGGACGCGCCGGAGCAGGACATCCACGACCCGCACGAGCTCCGCATCGCCGGCAAGCTGCTGCGGTACACGCTGGAGATGGCCGCCGCCGCCGGGCACCGCCCGCCGGCGCTGGTGACGCGGTCGTTCAAGCGCATGCAGGGCGAGCTGGGGCTGTGGCACGACCACGTGGTGCTCGCGGAGCGCGCGATGCGCGAGTCGCTGGACGCGCAGCTCGCCCATCACGACCCGGACCTCCAGGCCCGCGTGCTCGATCTGGTCCGCGCGTCACTGCTGGCATCGCAGCGGCACCTCAAGCGCTTCGCGCGACTCTGGCGGGACAGGGGCCCGGCCATGGGTGAAGCGGTGGGCCAGCTTGGCGGCGGCGGCGGTGGTGGCGGCGGCGGCGGGGTCAGTGAACCTCGAACGGATCGCGATCGCTTTGGCTCAGCGACGCCGCAAGCTGCGGAAGGCGCTCCGCCAGTCGAGCCCTCAGCCGCTTGAGCACCGCGCGCTCGCTGTTGGAGTGCAGCGTGCAGACGACGGTCACGCCGCGGGCGGCCGCCTTGAGGGCGTCGTGGTGCTTCATCTCGCCTGTCAGGTAGAGGTCGGCGCCGGCCGCGATGGCGTCATCGACGAAATCGCCGCACGAGCCCGCGCAGCATGCCGCCCTGGTCACCGCGCCCTCGGTGGGCCCGGCGATGAGCAGGTGGCGCAGGCCGAGCTCGCGCTTGATGCGCTCCAGCACCTCGGCCCGCGGCGCGGGTGACGCCAACGGGCCGACGCGTCCCTGCCCGACCTTTTCCGGCGGGGTCGCCAGTTGCACGAGGTCGAACGCCGGCTCCTCATATGGGTGCGACTTGCGCAGCGCCGCCAGCACGTCGTTCAGGCGGGCGACGGGCATGACCGTCTCGATGCGGATCTCGCTGGTGCGCTCCAGCGTTCCCTGCTGGCCGACGACGGGGTTGGTCCCTTCCTCGCCGAAGAACGTGCCGGTGCCGGGCGTTCGGAAGCTGCACTGCGTGTAGTCGCCGATGCGGCCCGCGCCCGCGGCGAACACCGCCGCCGCCACGCGCTCGACGTGCTGCTCCGGCACGAAGGTCACGAGCTTGTACTGATTGGCCTGGGGCTGAATGATCCGCAGCGGCATGCGGTCGTCGCCGGAAATGCCCAGGGCGTCCGCGAGCAGATCGTTGGTCCCGCCGTCGGCGACGTCGAGCGCCGTGTGCGGCGAGTAGATCGCGACGCCGCGGCGGATGGCGTCGAAGATCACGCTGCCGGCCGTCAGCCGCTTCACCGCGTGGAACAGCGGCGGGTGATAGGCGATCACCGCGTCGCACCGCTGCGCTTCGGCCTCGGCGGCGACCGCCGGCGTGAGGTCGATGCAGAGCATCGCGCGCGTCACCGCCTGCTCCGGGTCGCCCGCCAGCAGCCCGACGTTGTCCCACGCCTCCGCCAGGCGCGTCGGGGCGATGTCGTCCAGCGCGGCCACCAGTTCGGCGAGCGAGATCATGCACGGCGTTATACCGCCCGCGCCGGCCGATGGCACCCGCGTTGCTCCGGTCGCAGGCTTCGGACGCTTCGCGCGGCGCGCTCACGGATCGAGCCGCCCGCGCCATCACGCGATCGCTGGCCGAGCCCAGCAACCCCAACTGCCCGGAGATGACGCCATGGCGCAGACGCAGGTTCAGGACGTGAGCGGACCGGACGGGCTGCGCGGCACGGTCGACTTCTCTGCCGCCCGCGCCGACGCCGGACGGGTGACGGTTCAGTTCGAGACTGGCGAATCTGTCATGGTCCCCGTCGACTTGTTGCAGCACCGCCCGGACGGCTCGCTGTGGCTGCCGATCCGCCGGGACGAAATTGAAAACATTCGTGCGAGCCGCCGGTTGCGCGCGGGCGAGGAAGCGGTCGTGCCGGTAGTCGAGGAATCGCTGCGCCTCACCAAGCGTCAGCACGAGACCGGCAGCGTGGTGGTTCACGTCACGCCGCACGAGCGGGTGGAATTCGTAGACGTGCCGCTGGCGGAAGAGCGCGTGGACGTGCAGCGCGTCGAGGTGAACCGCTTTGTGAAAGCGCCGCCGCCGGTCCGGCAGGAGGGGAACGTGACCATCGTGCCGGTGATGGAGGAAGTGCTGGTGGTGGAGAAGCGGCTGATGGTGCGCGAGGAGCTGCGCATCACCCGCCGCCGCGAGGTGCGGCACGAGCCGCAGCGCGTCACGCTGCGGCACGAGGAAGCGCGCGTGCTGCGGTCGGTGGATAAACCGCACTGACAGATTTGGCACATTCCTTGCTCGACCGGCGGAACCTCGGAGTGGTCCGGTCGTTTCGGGCCGCACGTGGTTTCGTTGTTCCCCCAGCCACCCTCCATCGAAGGAAGGAGCCTTATCATGGCCAGCACCATTGTCGGTTGTTTTGACAGCGCCAGCGAAGCGCGCGAGGTCGAGCGCGAGCTCGTCGCCGCGGGTTTCGAGTCCGGCTCGATCCGAGTCGTAAACCAGCCCGCGACGTCGCGGCAGACGGGCGCGTCGAGCGACGATCCCGGTTTCTGGGACAGCATCAAGGAAGCCTTCGGCTTCGCCGACGAGCAGGACCGCAGCACCTACGGCGAGGCCGCGCGGCGCGGCTCGACGCTGGTGTCGGTCGAGGCAGACGACCCGTCCGCCGCCCGCGTCGGCGAGATCATGCGCCGCCACCACGCAGTCGACATCGACGCGCGCGCGCAGGAGTGGCGTCAGCAGGGGTGGACGGGCCAGCAACCCGCGACGGGGGCAGGGCACACCGCCGCCGCCACGACCGCGCGCACCCCGGCCACGGGCGCCCCGCAACCGGCGGCGGCGCAGCGCCAGCAGCGCGCGGCGGGCGAGGAAGTCATCCCGGTGGTCGAGGAGCAATTGCGCGTCGGCAAGCGCGAGGTGCAGCAGGGTGGCGTGCGCGTCTACAGCCGCGTGACCGAGCGTCCGGTCGAGGAGCGGGTGAGCCTGCGCGAAGAGCGCGTCTCGGTCGAGCGCCGACCGGTGAACCGCCCGATCAGCGACACCGACGCCGCCTTCCGCGAGCGCGCCATCGAGGCCACCGAGACCGCCGAGGAGGCGGTGGTGGACAAGCAGGCCCGCGTGGTCGAGGAGATCGCGGTGCGCAAGGAAGCGCAGCAGCGGACCGAGACGGTGCGCGACACCGTCCGCCGCACCGACGTGGAAGTGCAGCAGATGCCCGGGCAGGCCGCCGGCGCCACTTCTGACTATTCTGACGCGTTCGCCACCGAGCTGGCCGCCGACGAGCGGTACCGCGGGCGCGAGTGGACGGCGATGGAGCCGGACGTGCGGCGATCGTTCGAGCAGCGCTACCCGCAGAGCAAGTGGGACCAGTACCGCGACCGAGTGCGCACCGGCTGGGAACGCTCGCGCAGCCGCTCGTAGGATCCGCGGCCGCTGACATCGAGATTGCCTCCGATCGATATGATCGAAAGCGACAGGGCCGGCCGGCGGTGCGGTAGCCGCCGGCCGGCCGCAGTTGCTTGCCCTCTCGGTGTCTTCCCTCCACCCGCTCCCGCTTTCATCGCGATGCTTAGCGCACTGCGGGCCGGCCCGTGCCGCTGCGGCTTCGACTGCCCGCGCGTCACTGCGCGGCTTGTGCGTGGGATCTGGTCAGCCGTTGCTGTCGTAACGGCCGATGGGGGCGTCCGCCCTCACCTTTCGCCACTCGAGACCGCGGGTTAGCCGGCCGCTACGCCGTCGCCCGGGTTAGAGCTTCGGCAAGTCGAAGGGTGATCGGGCCCGGCTTGTCGTTGCCAATCGCCTTGCGCTCGACGCGACAGACCGGCATCACTTCCATGACGCTGTTGGTCAAAAAGACTTCGTCGGCGTCGAGCAGTTGGCTCACGTCGATGGACGCCGGGCGCACTTCCAGGTCCTGCGCCCGCGCCAGCTCGATGACCGCCGCCCGCGTCACGCCCGGCAGGACTGCGCTCTTCGGGTAGGCCGTCGCGCCCGCCACCGCGGGATCGCGCAGTTCCGCTTCCGTGGGCGGCGTGACGAGCGCGCGGTCCTTCACGATGAACACGTTGCTGATGCTGCCGGACTGGAGGAAGTTGTGCACGTTGAACCACAGCGCCTCGCCGGCCCCGCGACGGTTCGCCTCGCGCAGCGCCGCTAGCCGCGAGAAGTAGTTCAGCGTCTTGTGCCCCGCCTGGATGTCGTAGGGGTTGAGCTTCTGCTCGTCGAGCAGGATGACCGTCAGCCCGCGCTCGTAGAACTCGCGCGGGTAGGGCTCGAGCGTGGCGGCGGTGAGGAAGACGGTGGGCTGGAGGTGCATCCCGTGCAGCGGGTCCTGCTGCGCCGTACCGCGCGTGACCGTCAGCCGCAGCCGCGCGTCCGCCAGCTCGTTGCGCGACAGGACCTCCGTGACCGCCGACGCGAGCTCCTCGTCCCCGTACTGGAGCGGGATGAACAACGCGTTGCACGATCCGCGCAGCCGGCGGAGGTGCGCGTCGAGGCGGAACAGGCGCCCGCCGTAGCTCCGCATGGTCGTGAACACGCCGGCCGCGTGCAGCAGGCCGGTGTCGCGCAGCGAGATGGAGGCGGCGGATTCCTCGATGAACGATCCGTTGAACCAGACGAAGGAGGGCATGGGGAGGATTATACGGAGCCGGTGACGGAGGGCGCGGCGCGCCCGCCGCGGCGTTGTTCTTCCAGCGCCGCGACGCCCGCGCTGAGGTCGAGCCGATGCGGATGCCTGGTGCGCTTGTGGCCGCGCGGCGGAAAGCGTGCGCGTCAAAGCGGCGCGGTCCAGAGGCACATGCCGACCTCCCGTGCCGCCGCGCGATTTCGCCTCAAATTTCTTCGGCCGGCGAGGCGACTTCAAGCAAACTGCGGCTATCCTCGCCGCGTGCAGACGACCGACGCCGCCACGCCACCCGATCCCGCTCCCACGGCCGCCGTGACGCCCGCGGCCCCGCCGCGAGTCGCCGCGACGGCGCCGCTCCTGCTGCCGGTGGCGTTCCTGGCGTTGGTCAGCATCGGCCTGCCCGACAGCATTCTCGGCGTCGCCTGGCCGTCCATTCGCCAGACCTTCGGACTCCCGGTGAGCCAGCTCGGCGCGCTGCTGCTGTCGGGGATGGTGGGATACCTGCTCTCGACGTTCTACAGCGGCACGATCGTCGCCCGCCTGGGCGTCGGGCGGCTGCTGCTGTGCAGCGGGCTGCTGATCGTCGCCAGCTCGCTCGGCTACGCG
>DASQDR010000173.1:0-25318 GCA_035634055.1 Tepidisphaeraceae bacterium
CCACCTGGTCAAGCAGACCCAGGACCAGTTGGCCGACGCCGAGGCGGAACTGGCGAAGCTGGGGTAGGGGAAGTCAGAAAGGCCAAACCGGAATGACGAAATCAGAATGACGAAACCAGAACGACGAATCAGCACGACGAAATCAGAATGACGAAGCGCAAATGACGAACGAGCGCTTCGTATTCGCCGGCGTGCCGGTGGCCTTCGTCATTCGTCATTCGATTTTTGATTCGTCGTTCTGACTTGGTCATTCTGATTTCCCGCCCCCGCCCTCCGATCGCTCCGGCTTCGGGTCGCGCGTCATCAGTTCAGTCAGCGCGGCCAGCACGTCCTTGTCCTCGAACAGCACGGCGTGCACGGCATCGGTGATGGGCATGTCCACCTGGTGCCGCCGGGCCAGCTCGCGCACGGCCTTTGTCGTGGGCACGCCTTCGGCCACGCTGTTCATCGACGCGAGGATCTCGTCGAGCTTCCGCCCCTTGCCGACCTGCTCGCCAACCGTGCGGTTGCGCCCCTCGGGGCTGACGCACGTGGTGATCAGGTCGCCGACGCCGGCCAAGCCGTGGAAGGTTTCCTCGCGCGCGCCCATCGCCACGCCCAGCCGGGTGATCTCGACGAGCCCGCGCGTGACGAGTGCCGCCTTGCAGTTGTTGCCCGCGCCCAGCCCGTCGATGATTCCGGCGGCGATGGCGATCACGTTCTTCGTCGCGCCGGCCAGCTCCACGCCGGTCGCGTCGGCGTTGGTGTAGACGCGGAACCACTGCGTCGACAGCGCCGCCTGCACGCGCCGCGCCAGCGCGTCGTCCGCGCTGGCCGCCACCGCCGTCGCCGGCAGATAGCGCGCGATTTCCCCGGCGATGTTCGGACCCGACAGCGCGCACAGCGACCAGTCACACGCCGGGCCGCCAGCGTCGCCGGCGCGGATCCCGCCGAGCACGTCGGCGATCACTTGCGTCGGGCGCAGCAGCGACTCGTTCTCGATCCCCTTGGCCACCGAGACGATCGACGCGTCGCGCGGCAGGTGCGGCCGCAGCCGCTCCCACACGCTGCGCATGTACTGCGTGGGGATGGCCGACAGCACCAGCGTCGCCCCGTCGAAGCACTCGCCGTCGTTGGCCGTCAGGTGAACGCCCGGCGGCACCTTCACGCCCGGGAGCAGGCGGCGCTGCTCGCGGTCCTGGATCAGCCGGTCGATCGACTCCTCGAACGCCCCCCACATGGTGACGGCGTGGCCGCCCTGGGTGAGCAGGATCGAGCAGACGGTGGCCATCGCCCCGTCGCCGAGAATGGTGACGCGCTCGGGCATCTCGCGCGCAGTTGTACCGCATGCAGCGGGGAGATTCACAGGGCGAACGCCAGCCCGCCCGCCCGTGAACGGCTGCAGATTTACCTTGCGGGGGTCGTGGGCGGCGCGTTAGGTTCCCGCCCCTTCGGAGAACCCTGTGCTTTTGTCGCTTTTCACATCGTCCCTGCGGACGCGGCCCTCCGGAGGCGCCGTCCACCTACTCGGCGCGCATTAGGCGCGCCAACGCCTTGAACCGTTGGTTAGCCTTGGTGCGCCGCGAGCGATGCCTTCGTCGGCTCCGCGCGCGTTCGCGATCTCATTAACTCGTGCGCCGGCAACGGCAGCGCGTCGGGCCGGGCCAGCGCCGGCTGGATCGGCGCTGACGGGGCGCCGTCGCCAATGCCAAACGTGCCGCCCGCGCGGCGGCTGTCACCATGGGGAACGGAGCGCAAAACAGTACTGATTTGACCCTTGGCGAGGATGCCACCGATCTCTCGTCGTCCGCGGTGCCCCGCCCGACCGGCCCGCTGCCCGCATCGCTGGTGCTGAACCAGCGGTGCGCGGGCGCCGTGCGCGCGTACCTGAACGCGAACGGCCTGCGGCACTACCGCGTCTTCTGCGCGGGCGACGGCGACGAGGACGACCTGGCGGATGTGGACGCCTACCTCGATCGCCTGGACGAGCCCGCCGCCGCGTGGCAGATGCCGCCCCCGCTGGTCGCCGGCGGCGAGCGCGTCGGCGTCATCGCCGAAGAGGCGGGCGCCGATGCCGGCGGGCTGCGCGAGTCCGGCATCCTCCGGCTCGCCCGGCACGAGGTGGTGCTGGCCCGGTGGTATTGGGTGCACGTGGAGGATGGGGGCACGATGCGTAGCCTCCTGCTCAGCGCCGCCCCGTCGGCCGACGCCTTCGCGCGGTTCCGCGCCCAACTGTCGCACCTGCGCCGTCCGGGCAACCGGGCGTCCTGGCAGATCGTTCGCGGCTACGCCTACGCTGACCTGCCTAAGGTCCCGCGCGTGGCGCCGGCGGACCTGCTGCTCGACGACGACGTCCGCCGCCGCGTCGACGGCGAGATCGTCCGGTTCTTTACGCCGGAGGTGGAGCGGCTTTACGCGTCGCTGAACGTCCCTTACCGCCGCGGCGTGCTGCTGCACGGCCCGCCGGGCAACGGCAAGACGAGCCTGATCCGCCACGTCGGCGCGCGGCTGCCGCACGTGCCGGCGATGCTGCTGCGACCGTCGGCCTCCTTCGACGCCGACAAGCTTGAACAGGCCCTGCGCCGCTGGATGCTGCAGGCGCCGGCGATCCTCGTCATCGAGGACCTGAACTGGCTGCTGGAGCAGGTGAACATCTCGACGTTCCTCAACCAGCTCGACGGCGCCGACGCGTCGGTCACCGGCGGGCTGTTGCTGATCGCGACCACGAACCACCCGGAGGTGCTCGACCCGGCGATCAACAACCGGCCGGGGCGCTTCGACGTCGCGCTGGAGATCCCGTGCCCGCGGCGCGACCTGCGGCTGGCGCTGCTCCGACAGAAGCTGGCCGCGCAGATCGACGACGCGATCATCGAGCGCGTCGCCGGGGAGACCGACGGGCTCTCGTTCGCGCACCTTCAAGAGGTGCTGCGGCTGAGCGGGCTGACGGCGATCCACGCCGGGCGCAACGCGCGCTGCGACGCTGACGTGCTGGAGGCGGTTCGCACCGTGCGGCGGGCGCACGAGGAGGCGATCCGCGGCTTCCCGAGCCGCCGGCCCGAGATTCCGTTTGGCCTGCTGCCGCTCCGCGAGCGGCGGAAGTCGCTCTGATCCGAAGGCTTTGCGGAGCGGGTGCGCGACGCGGCGAGGACTTCGGCCTGTGATCCGATCACTCGCCCTCAGCGCTGCCGCCGGGAGCGTCTGCGCCGGCGCGCTCGTACTCGGCGAGGAGCGGCTCCAGGCGGCGCGTGCTGTCCTCCAGTCCGCCCGGGCGGTTGCGGGCGAGCCATAGGCGGCGGTGTTCGGCGAGGATCGAGCGAACGTCAGCGGCGAGTTCGCTCGGCCGCATCGGTTCGACGTTCAGGCGGAAGCGCCCGACGCGGCAGGCGTGGCGGAGCATGGCGGCGGCGTTGCGGATCTCAGCGGCGATCAGCTCCGCGTCGGCGCGGTCCATGTCGGCGGCGGGCAGGCGAGCGAGGGCGGCGTCGATCCTCGCCTCGGCGTCGTCGTATTCGCCCTTCGTGATCGGCTCCCAGAGCTTCCTGCGATCCTGGCCGCCGACGAGGGACCAGAACAGCCGCGTGGACATGCCCAGGGGCGTCGTCACCGCCTGGTAGACGTTCCCCAGGTCGTGCACGAGCTGGCCCATCACGCCGGCGCGGTCGCGGAAGACGTGGAGGTCGAGCGCGCGCGGCAGGTCGAGGTCGCGGTTCGATTCCAGGCACCAGGAGAACGCCGCGCCGGCGGCGAGACCGAGGAAGCTGACCGGCAGGTACTGGAGGTGGCCGAGGTCGCCCCAGTCGGTGTTGAGGTAGCCGATCGCGCCGTTGGCAAGCCCGCTGGCGGCGGCGGAGCGGAGGTTGGCCAGCGCGTTGTCGGTGCGGCCGGTGATCGAAAGCCAGCTCGACGTGCCGGGACAGACGTAGAACGGCACCCCCGCGTCGGCAAACGCGCGCGTCTGCTTGTCGAACGGGTGGTCGGCGTCGTAGCCCCAGTTGAGCGCGATCACGTCCCCGGGCAGCTCGGCGATCAGCGCCGGGTGGTTCAGGACGATGTCGCCCCAGAACTGCATCGTCCGCCCGCGCTGCCTGACCGCCTGGTCGATCTTCAACAGGAACTCGAGGTAGACGCGTTCCTTGCCCAACCTCTCGCACTCCGCGCGGCTCTTGCCCAGGCCGAGGTCGAAGGTCTCGTCGCAGCCGACGTTGAACAGCTTCGACGCGAAGTTCGGCAGCAGCTCGTCGTAGAGCGACTCCACGAGTTCGAGGCTGCGCGGGTCCAGCGGATTGAGCGTGAACCCGCCGGCGTGGCGAGCGCCCCAGGGGAACGTGAAGCCGTCGGGCTTCTCGGCCAGCGGCTCGTAGCGCGGGTGCTTCAGCCACCGCTCCATGTGCCCGAAGGAATTCTGGTTCGGCACCAGCTCGATGAACCGCTCGCGGCAGTAGGCGTCCAGGCGACGCACCTCCTCGGGCGTCAGCGGGCTGGCGTCGCGCCAGACGTCGGGATGGCCGGCGTAGGCGAACGTGTGCTCCGTGTAGAGCTGGAGCTGGTTGACCTTCAGGCTCGCCAGCAGGTCGACGATCGCGCAGAGGGTCTCCATCGTCGGCACCTTGTCACGCGAGACGTCGAGCATCACGCCGCGCGCGCGGAAGTCCGGCCAGTCTTCGATCTGGACCTGCGGGAGACCGTGCGGGTCATCGGCGAACTGGCGGCGGAGCTGCGCCAGCGTCTGGTGCGCATAGAACAGCCCGGCGGGGTCGGCACCCACCAGCTCAACTGCATCCGCCGACAAGGTGATCCGGTACCCCTGCGCCCGCCCCACTGCCGGATCGATCGCGCTCCGCAGTGGCGCCGCGCCGGCGACGCAACCCTCGCGCCGGCGCAGGATCCTCGGCATCGGTAACAGCGTGATGTCGCCCATGTCGGCCCAGTGTAGCGAAGGTTCGCTGATGACCGCCGAGCCCGTTCTATGGTCGCGATTGTCCCCGAGTTGGCTGCCCGCACCGGGTTTGACCTCGACCCGCCGCGGTTTTGGACAACCCCTCAGGACGCTTGAGAACCCGCGGGAGGCGGGCGATAATCACGTTATGTCGTGGATCGAGAATCGCTTTGAAGAAGGCCTCATCGTCACCAGCCTCGATTTCATGATCAACTGGGGTCGCAAGAACTCCATTTGGCCGATGACGTTCGGGCTGGCGTGCTGCGCCATCGAGATGATGGCGGTGGGCGCGTCCCGCTTCGACCTGGACCGTTTCGGCGCGGGCGCGTTCCGCGCTACGCCGCGGCAGGCGGACCTGATGATCGTGGCCGGCACGGTCAACTACAAGATGGCCTCGCGCCTCAAGCGCCTTTACCACCAGATGCCCGACCCGAAGTACGTCATCGCCATGGGCGCATGCACGGTCGGCGGCGGGCCCTATTTCAAGTACGGGTACAACGTCGTTAAGGGCGTCGACCTGGTCGTGCCCGTGGACGTCTACGTCCCCGGCTGTCCGCCGCGCCCCGAGGCGCTGATGGAGGGGATCATGCGGCTCCAGGACAAGATCAGCGCCCGCACGATCGGCCTCCCCCGCGGCGCCAAGGCCGCCGCCCAAACCCGCCCCCTGATCGCCCCGATGCCGGCGGCGGTGTAGGCGCGGGGTGCCGACCTGAGGATGCGCGATGAACCTCTCCCTCCCGCCTCAGATTCAGAAGTTGATCGACGAGCGCGTGCGCTCGGGGCAGTACGGATCGCCTGAGGACGTGGTCGCGGCAGCCGTCGCCACGCTCGACCAACAGGAGAAGCGAGGGGATTTCGCGCCCGGGGAACTCCATCGCCTCCTGGAGGACGGCGAGGCCGGTGGGGACGCTCTGGATGGCGATCAAGTCTTCGCCGAGCTGCGCGCCCTGCGCCCGCGCGAGCAGGGCAACGGCGGATGAGGCAGTTGCTCATCCGACCGCAGGCCCGCCTCGACCTGCTTCAGATCTGGCATTACATCGCCGCCGACAATCCGGGCGCTGCTGAGGGCGTGATCGAGAGGCTGGAGTCGGCCATGCGCGGCCTGGCGGAGATGCCCGGCAAGGGCCACCGGCGCAGCGACGTCGCCGATGTTCGCTATCGCTTCTGGAGCGTCTTTTCCTACCTCATCGCGTACCGCTACGACGCCGCCTCGCTGACGGTCGTGCGCGTGGTGCACGGCTCGCGAAACGTGCGCGGGCTGTTCAGGGAGTAAGGCAGGCGGCGGCGAGATCGCGGGCCCCATCAACGATTGGCAAGAGGGAGAGGCGTCCTCACCGCTCCGGCGGCGTGCTGTCCGTCACCACGTCAAAGCCGCGCCCGGGTGGCTCGCGCCAGGTGTAGCCGCAGTCGGCGCAGCCTTGGCGGCGGGTGGTCCAGGCGAAGCAGACGGCGCAGATCAGCATGATCAGCCCGAGCAGCGGGTGCATCGACATGCCCAACAGGACGAGCAACGTCGTGGCGATGATGCGCCGGCCGCCCCACCGTTCGAGGTTCAAGTTCGGCGACCCGCAGCGCGGGCAGTTCGCGAGGTTCTCGTCGGCCTCGCCGTCGACGATGGCGTCGTTGATCTCCGCGTCGCCGCCGCTGAGCAACTGCGACGCGCGCGGGAGCTCGTCGCGCGGCACCTGGAGCTTGATGCCGCCGAGCGCGATGGCGCAGTGCCAGGCGGCGGTGACGGTGTTCTCGTCGGCGATGAAGCAGGGGATGCCCTCGGCCTCGAGCCGGATGCGGGCGAGGTGGGCGGCAGTCGGGTGGTGAAACGCGGCGACAGTGCGCCAGCGAATGGGTTGGCCGTCGCGGCCGTCGTCTCCGTGCCCGCCGTCGCCTCCGTCGTCGTTGCCGCCGGAGCCATGACTGATGTGGCCGCGGTCCTCATCCGCCGCTGCGGGCAGTTGTCGGGTGGGCGACCGGTGCGGAGGCTCGGGCAGGACGGCAAGCACGCGGGTTAGTCTATCTCGCCCCTCCGCCGCCGGTCGAGCGGCACAATCCCTCACCCGCGCATGGAACGCCGCTTGCGGCCGCGCGACGCCATGCGAACAGCAACATCACGGAACCTCGTGGGGGCGGCCGCGGTGCTCGGCGGGTCCCTGGTGCTCGCCTGCCTGGTGCTGGTGGTCGGACTCTGGCTGGCGGCCGACCGGCTGGCGCGGCGGCTCGACGGACCGATCCGCGCCCACGGCTCGGCCGTCAGCGACGCGGGCGGGAGGGTTGGCACGGCGGTCGATCAGTTGATGCTGGCGACGAACCGCCACGCCGACGCCGTGCGACAGGCCGGTGCCGCCATCGCCCGCCCGGAGATCACCGTGGCCCAGCCGGTGCCGATCCGCGAGCCGGTCAAGATCCGTGGGCCGGCCGACGACGGAGCGCTGCCGGTAAACGCGAAGATCGGGAAGTGATTGGCGGGACGGTGCTGGCTTGGGCGAAGCGCCGCCGGGGCCACCGACGTCGCCCCGAGAGACTATTTCAGCCGCCCTTGCAGAAACAAAACCGCGGCGCCCGTTTGGGGGCGCCGCGGTTCATTGTCGTGAGCGAAGGCGGATACCAATCGCTGGCCGTTACTCGCCGGCGTTCTGGTAGGCGTAGTAGGTCTTGATGTTGCGGTTGTAGTACCCGCCCGCCTGGGCGCGGACGGCGTTGAGGACCACGCCGAGGTGTTCCGCCTTGGTCTTGCGGAGGTCGTCGCGGAGGCGCTGCAACAGGCCGCGGCTGTTGCTGCGGGCGCGGACCACGGTGACCACGCCGTCCACGCGCGGCGCCAGGGCGACCGACTCCGAGACGAACAGGAACGGGCCGGAGTCGAAGATCACGTGGTCGTACTCTTCCAGCGCCCGCTCGATCACGTCGATCAGGAGTTGGCTCTCCAGCAGTTCCGTCGCGTTGCTGGGGCGCGGGCCGGACGGCAGGATGTCGAGGTTCGGCACCTGCGTCTGGCAGACGGCCGACGCGAACTGGTCGATGCTGTTGAGCACCGCGCTGAAGCCGGCGTCGTTGGGCAGCCCGAAGATCTTGTGCAGCTCCGGGCGGCGGAAGTTGGCGTCGACCAGCAGGATGCGGCGGCCGTTGAGCGCTAAGCCGGCGGCGAGGTTGCACGCCACGGTGCTCTTGCCGTCGCCGGGGCTCGGGCTGGTCACCATCAGGCTGCGCGTCGAATCGAGCGACGCAGCGTGCTGGAGGCGCGAGCGGACCTGGCGGAACTGCTCGGCGAGCATCGAGTGCGGCGCCTGGAAGATCACCGTCGGCAGCGGGGCGCCGGCGGCCTGTGGGTCGTCATCCTCGTGCGGGATGATGCCGAGCAGGTTGAGCTGGCCGACGCGGGCGATGTCGCGCGGGCTGCGGACGGAGGTGTCCAGCAGCTCGCGGAGGAACGCGATGCCAAGGCTCAACAGCAGGCCCAGCGCCACGCAGCCGGAGACCACGTAGAGCAGCTTGGGGAAGCTGGGCGTGTCCGGCGTCTCGGGGTGGGTGGCCCACTGGATGGTGCTGATGTCGGCGTTGCCCATCTGGCTGATCTGCTCGAGCTGGTCGTTGACCTGCTTGAGCAGCTCGCGGGTGGTCAGCTCATCGTCCTTAATGGTCAGGTACTGGTTCATCGCGTTGGTCAGCGAGCCCAGGTCCTGCTTGGCGTTGTCGACGCGCTCCTGGATGGCCTTGAGCTGGCCCTCGGTGGCGTCTCTCATCTGGCGGAGCTTCTCGACCATGCCGGCGTTGGCGCGGGCGCGGACGGCGGCCTGGGCGTCCTCCAGCTTGCGCTGGATGTCGTCGCGCATCCGCTGGAGGTTCAGGCGCTGGCGGTGCTGCGGGCCGAGGTCGCTGATGGCGCCGAGCTGGTAGTCGAGGTTGTTCACCTGGGCCCGCAGCGACTGCACCTCGTTGTCGCGGGCGATCTCTTCCTGCGCGCCCGGGAGGTCCTGCCCGTCATTGAGCTGGTCCACCGCGGACTTGTAAGCCGTGCCGGCGTCGTCGCGGTTGCGCTGGATCTCGAACTGGTTCTTGAGCAGGTCCTGGAGCTCGACTTCCTTCGCGCTGAGCCGGCCGGGCGTACCCATGCCATCAACGCTGAGCTGGACCGCCTTCTCGCGCAGGTCCCGGCCGAGCTCGTCGCGGCGGAACTGGTACCTCTGCTTGAGGTTGTTCAGCATCACGCTGCGCTCGAGCTGCTTGTTCTGGTTGATCTTCTTCTGGTTCTCCAGGTGCGTGTTGACGATCTCCTCGACGATCACCTTGCAGTCGCGCGGGTTGGAGTAGCTCATCCGCACGGAGATCAGCTTCGACTCGGGGATCACGTCCACGTCGAAGCGACGCTTGAGGTTGTCCTTGGCGCGGATCGGGTCGAGATCGAACGACTGGAACCAGGTCGTCTTGCGAACCTCGGAGTTGTCGTTCTGAAGCACCTGCACGAACAGCGCTTCGTTCTGGAGCAGATTGGCCTGCGTCTTCTGGTCGACCGCCAGGCTCTGGATGTCCATGGTGACCGGCGTGTTGCGGTCGAGCAGGCTGAAGTTGAAGGGTGGGGTGACCTGGCAGAACCCGACGGCGGTGTAGCTGGAATGGTACCGCGAGAGGTACTTGTTGAGCCCGACGCCGAGCCCCGCGGAAACCACCAGCGAGATCAGGATGACCCAGAGGTTCGACCGGATAACGCGCCAGACGTCGCCGCCGGTCATCTGGAACGAGGGCTGTTGCTGGCCCCCGCCTGGGGTCGGCAGCGCCAGCGGCGCCTGCCCGACGGGACGGGGCAGGCGCATCGGGGTGGTGGTCGGCAGCGTCGTCATGAGGTGGTTGCTCCTGGCACAGGCCGGCGGGCGGGATCGCCCGCCGGAGCCTGATTATGCGCGGAAACGGCCAAAGTTGCTGTGGGGCGGGGACTCGCGTCCGATAATGACTTCCCTGCCATCCGTACGGCAGGAACTCAAGGGACGTTCGTGCCGGTTGGCGCGTTTACGGCGGTGGATTTCTTCTGCTGCTGCATCAGGCTCGCTCGCCCCATGGCCGCCTCGATCTTGCCGCGCAGCGTCTCGTCCAGCGGCGTCTTGTCCTGCTCGTAGCGCTTGACCAGGTCCATCGCCATCTCCAGCTCCTGCACCGCCTGGTCGGCGAACCCTTTGCGGAGGTAAGCCTCGGCCAGGTGGTAGTGGGCGTCGGGGATGGCCTTCATGTCGTTGGCGGTGCGGAGGATCTCGATCCCCTCGTCCACCCGGTTGCACAGCGTCAGCAGCCACCCGTAAGTATCGTAGACCGCGACATCCTTGCGGCCCGAGCGCATCATCAGGTCGTAGGCGTGCTTGGCGTAGGGCAGCCCGTCCTGCGGGCGCGGGGGCTGAACGCTCTCGGCGAGCAGGCACGCCATGTTGTTCAGCGAGACCATGTCGTCCGGCGAGAGCTTGAGCAGCTTCTCATAGCAGTTGGCCGCCTTGTTCGGCTGCTTGGTCATCAGGTAGAGCATGCCGCCAAAGCGCAGCGCCCGCTCGCGGTCCGCCTGCGCCAACTGTTCGTCGCGCGCCAGCACCTGCTCGACGGTCCGGATCGCCGATTCGTTGTCTCCCTTGGTCTGCTGGAGCATGGCGATCATGATCTTCCAGCGGTCCTCGCGCTCGGCGCGGGCCTGGATGCGGCCGATCACCTCGTCGGGGCCGATCACGTCGCCCATCACGCGCACCACCTCGTCGGAGGCGCTGTCGTCGCGGGCGCTGTTGGCGGCGGCGAGTGCGGCGTCAAAGTCCTTGATCGAGTCGTCCTTGCGACCGAGGTAGCGGTTCGCCACCGCGCGGGCCTGGTACGCCCACCACGCGCTGGGGTCCTTCGCGACCAGCTTGTCCACCTCCTGGCTGACCTGCTGGTACTGCTTGGCCTTGACCAGCAGGTTGAGGTAGTTGCGGGCGATCTCCTTGTTGTCCGGGTTGAGGGCGGCGGCGTCGCGGATGGCGTCCATCGCCTTCTTCGGCTCGTTGCGCGCGGACCACATGTTGGCCTTGCGCTGGAGCAGGTCGGCCTTGGGGGTGTAGCCGGGCATCTTCTCGGCGTCGCCGATCACGCGCTCGGAGTCGACCCAGCGCGGCGGCTGGAGCGACGCGTAGGCGTCGAGCAGCCCGATGCGGACGCGGTAGTTGCCCGGCTGCTGGGCCAGCGCCTCTTCCAGCTCGCGAATGCCGGCGTCGGCGTTCCCCTTGCGGCGCATGCACTCCGCCAGCGCGAAGCGCGCCTCGATGCCCTGCGTGGGGCTGTCCTTGGCGAGCTGGAACTCGCGGATCGCCGCGTCCAGGTCCGGCTTGGGCTGCGCGGTCTTCAGCTTGCCGACGAAGAAGTGCGTTGTCGGGTTCTTCGGCTCGATCTCCAGCGCGCGCTTGAGGCGCTGCTCGGCCTCGGCGAACTTCCCGCGGTTGAGGTCCACGCCCGCCGCCAGGTGGATCAGCTCCAGGTTGCCCGGCGACTTCTCCAGCGCCTTGGCGATGGCGGCGGCGGCCTCGTCCTCCTTGCCCGTGGCGAGCATGACGTCGACGCGCCGGCGGGCGACGCGCGGATCGTCGCCGTTGCTCGAAAGCGCCGCCAGCGCCTCGTCAGTCTTGTTCTGGCTCAACAGCAGGTTCGCCAGGCGGATCTGCACCTCGGCGTTCTTCGGGTCCTTGGCCAGGATGGCGTTGTAGGTGGCCTGGGCGTCGGCGGGACGGCGGGCGACGCCGTAGTACTCCGCCAGCAGCAACTGCGGCTCGGTCTTGCCCTTCCACGCGTCGCGCTGCGCCAACTGCTTCAGTTGCGCCTCGCTGTCGCCCAGCTCGCCGCTGCGCGCGCAGGCCTCGGCGTAGTAGGCGTAGAAGGCGATCTCGTCGGGCCACTTCGCCAGCCCGTCCCGGAACGTCTGCTTCGCCCGGGCGAACATCGGCGCGGCCTGGGTCTGCTTGTCCGGCTTGGCGGCGTACGAGCGCGCCGTCGCCAGGTACGCCTGCCCCAGCGACATCACGTTGCCCGCCTTGCTCGGGTCCTTCTTCACCAGCTCCTCGCGCGGCGCGACCGCCTTCTCGGGGTCGCCGAAGTTCATCTCGTGCTGGATCTCCATCTCCGCGAAGTGCGGGTTGCTCGGCGCGACCTTGCGCGCCTGGGCGATGTACTGCTTGGCGTTGGCCGGGCGGTTCATCGCGTAGTAGCAGTTGATGATGCCGGCGAAGACGTCGGGGTTGTCGCTCTGCTTCTCCAGGGCGGTGAGGTACTTGCTCAGCGCTTCCTCGTTCTGGCCGGTCGCCTGGAGCGCCTGCGCCAGCGCGAGCCAGCTTTGCCCGAACTCGCCCATGCGCTGGGTGAGGGTGCGGGCGTAGTCCATCGCTGACTGATAATTCCCGCGCGACATCGCAAGCCGGTAGCGGAACAGCAGCCCGCCCGACTCGTCCTGGTTCGCCGCCGTCAGCGCCTCGAGCAGGGCCTCGGCCTTGTCGTACTGCTGGAGCACCAGGTACTGGTTGAAGAGGATGGCGGTGATGTCGGTGTCGCCGGGCTTGAGCCGCTGCGCCTCCAGCAGTTCCTTCAGCGCCTCGTCGTTCCTGTTCATGCGGCGGAAGATGCCGGCGCGGGTGACGGCCTTGGCGACCGGGTCCGGGTTGGTCTCGCTCTCCTTCAGCGCCACCTGGAGCAGCGCGTCGGGGGTCATGTCCTTGACCTGCTCGCGCAGGACGCGGAAGCGGTCGTCGCCGGCATTGGCGGCGGCGGCCAGCTCGACCACCTGTCGCGCCTTGTCCGGCTCGCCCAACTGGCGGTAAACGCGCACGCCCATCCGCGCCAGGTCATAGTCCCCGGGGAAGGTGGCGAGCGCCTTGTCCAGCACGCGGACCGCGTCGTCCGGCTGGTCGATCACCATGGCGGCGGCGATCTTGTCGAGCAACTGGGGCTTGGTCTCCTCCGGCAGCCTGGCGAAGTTCGCCTTCGCCACTGCCTTCTGCTGCTCGGCGTCCTTCGCGTCCTTGGGCGCAGCGCGCCCGCCGCTGGCTTGCAGCGCCAGCTTGATCACGTCGGCGTCGTTGGGGCGAAGCTGCTGCAGGTGCTGGATGTGCGGCCGCGCCTCCTCCATCGCCCCTTCGCGCACCAGCAACTGGCTCAGCAGCATGCGGGCGGGGTGGTACTGCGGGAAGCGGTTTACCAGCTCGTTCAGCAGCGACTTGGCGCGGCCGGTCTGCTGGGTGTCGATGTACGCCTTGGCCAGCAGGTCGATGACCTCCCAGCGGTCGATGCGGTCGCTCTGGAACTCCTGGCCGCTGTTCTTCTCCGCGATGGCTCGGGCGCGCTCCAGGACCTGGATCGCCTTGAAGTTCTCGCCCTGGAGCCGCAGCAGCTTGCCGCGCAGCCGCAGCGGGCGGGCGCTATCGACCTCCTTGGCTTCGATCTTCGCCAGGGCGTCCTGGATCCTGGGGAGCAGTTGGTCCCGGTCAGGCTTGCTGGCGCCGGCGAACTTGTCCAGCCGCAGGTTGGTCCCGACGACCAGCGTGCGGACCTGGAGCTCGCGGACCATGTACGCCTTGGGGCCGGTGAAGCGGGAGGGGGCGAACGGACGGTCGAGGATCTCGATCGCCTCATCGCGCTTCTCGGCGTTGCCGGCGAGCTGCTCGGCCAGCGCCAGGCGGACCTGCTGGTCGTCCTCGCGCTTGGCCAGCAACTCGCGGAGGATCTTCTCCGCCTCCGGCTTATCGGCAGCGGCGCGGGCGGCGGAGAGGTGGATCTGAACGTAGAGCGGGTCCTCCACCGTGCACGTCTCGCGCGCCTTGGCGTAGTAGCCCTGCTTTTTCTTGCGGACCTCCAGCATGCGCTCCTGCCCGGTCGGCGAGCGGTCGAAGGCGTAGAGCATCTCCTGCGCCTGCGCCACCTGCGCGGCCGAGAAGTACATCGCCGGGCTGGGGGCACGCTTGACGGCGTCGTCAATGGTCTTGACCGCCTCGGCCACCAGCTTGTCGGCGTCGGCGCCGCGCTCGCGCTGCCGCTCGCCCTCGGCGAGCTTCAGCTTCGCCTGCGCGGTGAACATCGGCAGGTCCGGGTTCTCCGGGTACTTCTCCATCAGCTTCTCGAGCTGAGTGACGATCTGCTTGATCTGCTCGCGGTCCTTCTCCACCCCGGCCAGCCACGGGCGGATGCGCGACGTGGTCATGGCGACCTCGGCGGCAGCGTTCTTCGGATCGGCGGCGAAGAGGGCGGTGGCCTTCTTGTTCAGCTCCTCGAACGTTTCCGGGCGCGACGGGTCGAGGTTGGCCACCTCCGACCAGAACGACATCATCCGGTCCAGCGCCGGCTTGTTCTGCGGGTCGACCAGCAGCGCCTGGTCCCAGGCGCGGCGGGCGCGGGTCATGAACTCGACGTCGGTCGGGCTGAGCTGGTTGAGCGCGTCACCGTAAGCCACCCACATGCTGGGGTTCTTGTTGTCCAGCGAGACCGCGCGCCCGAGGGCGTTGACCGCGTCGGTGTAGCGGCGGTTCTTCTCCTCCTGCGACATCTGCGGCGCGGCCGCCTCCGCCATGGCCGCCTGCCCCGCGGCCACGTACTTCTCGGGCGACTCGGTGATAAAGAACTTGTTGACGATCAGCGCCGCCACGCCCAGCCCCACCACGACGGAGGTGAAGATGGTCAGGAACTTGGTGTTTACTCGACGAGCCATGATGAGGTTTCTCGATTGCGGGAACGGGTCGTGCGGCGGCGAATTACCAAATGTCGAAGCACGAAACTCTAAACAAACTCAAACGACAGAAGAACAAGACGAATGCATTTGTCCGGCTAAAGTCGCTTCTTCCTTCGTCATTTCCGCTTGTTTCGAAATTCGTGCCTTCTTCGTTCGTGATTCCCGCGTCAGCGGGCGGCTAGCGGGCGGCGACTGCCGTGCGGCCGGACTCGCGCTCCCAGTCCGGCATGCACCGTTGGATCTCGGGCATCGCGCCGGTCAGGAAGTCGGTCATCACGCGGGCCGACTCCTTCTCGTCTGCGATCGTGGTCATCGTCTCGATCTTGGCGTAGTACGCCTTCTTCTCCCACAGGTACGCCAGCTTCTGGCGAACGCCCAGCGGCGAGGAATCGAAGCCGCCGTTGACGTGGAAGAAGTACGAGATGCTGCGCGGGACGTTCGACGTCCCGGTCTGGTCCTCGAAGTTGATGTAGCGCAGCTCGACGTTGTCGCCGTCGGTCTTGACCCGGGCCGGCAGGTCGCGGGCGATGGGCCACTTGACCGTATCGTAGGTCTTGGGCTCGTAGCCGTCGGCGGTGACGCAGCGGTCGGGCACGTGGGCGACGGTGTCGACCATGCCGGTGTAGTACGTGACCGACAGGCTCACCACCGCGCTGGGAAACTTCTGGCGGATCTCGCCGAGCAGCTTGCGCCGCTCGTCCACCGACTTGTCGCGGAAGCGGTCGCCGACGCCCGCGCCGGCGATCTTCTCGTCGACGTAGTCGCGGAAGATGTACTTGTCGGTCCCCAGCACGTCCTGAAGCTCCTTGTCCAGCGGCTGGTCCTGCGACACCTGCACCCAGGTGCCGAAGCGGTCGGTGATGACCGGCAACTCGCGCGCCAGCGGCACCGCTTCCTTCTTGAAGTGCAGCTTCATCGAGCTGACGGCGACGTTGAGGCCGACGGCGGCGACCAGCAGCACGGCCGCGACGATCACGAACGCCGGCTGCCGCACCACGTTGCCGAACGCGCGGGCGAAGCTGCCGCCGCCCTCGCTGCCGGCAGCGGCGCCCTCACGCGCGCGGGCTCCCGGGGAGGTGTCGTCGGCGCCGTTGGGTCCGCGGTAATCGATCGGTTGGTTGCTCACGCCTGTCCCTCCTGCGGCCGCGGCTTTGGCGGCTGCGGTCCCGCTTGTGGCTTGGTCGGCCGCGGCGGCACGATGCCCGGCCGCGGCGGCGTCGCCTGCTTCGGCGCGGCGGGCGACTGCGCCTTCGGCGCGCCGCGTCCCACGCCCGGCACCGCCTGCACCATGGGCTTGCGCGGGATCTCCAGCACCAGCGATGCCTGTTGCCGCTGCGCCGCCGTTGCCGCCGCGGCGCCGCCTTCCAAGGCGTCGTCGGCTTCTTCCACGAAGATCTGGTCCAGCACCCACCCGACCATCAGGATCATGAAGAACGCCGGCACCAGCATCACCAGTCCGACGAACTGGTGGGCGAACGACTCGGACAACTGCCGGCTCACGTAGTGGTCCAGCAGCCCCTGCCCCGCCACCCGCATCACGTTACAGAAGATCGCGATCGGCACGCTGGAGATGGTGATGACGATCTTCTGCCACAGCGGGCGCGCGCTTAGGAAGGCGACCGCCATCCCGACCGTGATGAAGGTCATCAGCGACCGCAGCCCGGCGCACGCCTCGGCCACGTTGAGCGTCCGCAGCGGCTCGGTGATGCCGCCCATATTGATCTTGGTGCCGGTCCGGTAGGCGTTGACGCCGGTGAACCGCAGCGTCACCACCGCCACCTTGGCGGCGAAGGTCTGGAGCGGGCTGGCGATGTAGCTGTAAACCAGCGCGGGCCACGGGATCGCGCAGATCAGGTAGACGATGGGGAACCAGGCGTACCTCATGACCCGCCACCCGCACAGCATCAGCACGATGCCGAACAGGGTCAGGATCATGGCGCAGCCCTGGAGGAACTGGTTCTGACCGGGCCAGATGCCGTAAGCGAAGGCGATCAGCCCCATCAGCAGGCTGCCGATGCCCCAATCGAGCAGCCCGACCAGCAGCCCGTAGGTCGCCAGGCTCATGCCGGCGAAACGGATCATCCACCCCATGTCTGGCCCGAAGCTGGACGAGAGCGAGGCGATGCCCCCGCCCGCCGCCAACATCACCGCCGCGGGGATCATCCGCCACTTGTCGCGGAAGTTTCCCAGCAGCAGCGGCTCGACCGGCTGCTTCAGCAGGTCTTCACGATTGATGTAAAGGTAGTAGAGCCCGACGAAGGGAATGCAGACGGCGTGGCCCCAGTTGGCCTCGCCCCAGACGGGGTTGGTCTTGTCCCACAGCCATCGCAGGACGATCCAGTAGACCGCGACGAACAACGGCGCGAGGATCGCGACCTTCACCCACGTCTCGGGCGAGAGGCCGTAAACCTCCTCGCCTTCGTCGTGCCGCGCGGCGGCGACCGGCGAAGGGGCGCGGAGGGAGCCGGCAGAAACCATCGGAGATGTTGGAGTCAGGTCCGTCAAAGGCTGCGCCCTCCCACCGGGCTTTGGGGCACCGTCAGCGGCGACAACCGAACTGCCCGCGTCGTCGGCTCCGAATGCCCGCTTCGAATTGGCGATATTTGCGATGCGCGTCGCACGTGAAGTTCCGGCATAGAACCCCCGCCGCACCCGTCTTTCCGTACGCCCCGAGCCCGCTGGCTGTTCAGCTTTTTGCGACTCAACTCACGCAACGGCTGCGCCCGGTTGTAGCGCGCCTGCCTCGCCGCCCCGGGGAACGTGCGGCATCACGGAAAAAACGCCGCCACCTACGCGCAGCGGCCCCGTGAGGGGCCGCGCGACGTCAATCCGTTGAGCTCGCACCGCTCTGCCCAGCTTACCGGGCAGAGCGGCGACCGCTGACTAGTCGTTGCCGTTGTTCTGCGGAGCGTAGTTCCGGTCATACAGGAACCCGAACCCGTACGTGATCCGGAAGGCGTTGCGGAACGCCGCCAGGAACGGGGCGGGGAGATTAGTACCCACGCGCACGATGTCGTTGGGTTTCAGGAAGATGTCGGGCTGCTCACCCGAGGCGATCTTGTCCAGGTCGACGCGGGCGAAGACCTGGCGGTCCTGCCCGATCCGGCGGACGATCTCGGTCCGTGCCGGAATGGCGAGCTGATCCATGCCCCCCGCCGCCGCCAAGGCCTGCTGGAGCGTGATCTGACGCGCCGTCAGGCTGTACACGCCCGTGCGGTTGACGTGCCCGTCCATGTAGTACTCGCCGGTGGTCGGCGGCGGGACGATGATCATGTCCTGCGGCTTGACCACGATGTTGTAGCGAAGGTCGCCGTTCTTCAACTGCGTCACCGGCACGCGGATGACGCGGGTATTGTCGGCGGACATCGGGTTGCGGAACCCGTCGAAGCCCTGCGGAGCGGCGACGCCGGGGGTGGTCGGCTCCACCGGAGCGACCGCCGGCGTGGTCGGCGGCGCGGCGGCAGCGGCACCCGGATCGGCCGGCGCCACTGGAGCGGCGGCGGCGGCACCGGGCGCTGCGCCGGTGGCGGTCGCGCCCTGGTTGCCCACCAGGACCGGCTTGCCGTCGACGATGATGTAGCGACCCTCGCTGGAACCGCCGCCCGGGGCGGGCGAGGTCGGCGGGGTCAGGCTCGGCGGGATCGGGGCCGTCGCCGCATCCTGGAGCAGGTAGACCGGCTCATTGGCGATCGGGCCCTGCGAGCGGGGCTGGAGGACGTCGGTGCCCGGCGCGGGCGTCGTGCCCGGCGCGCCGCCGGGTGCGCCGCCCGGGGCCGCGCCCGGAGCGCCCGCCGGCGGCAGGCTTTCCGGCCGGCGCGGCGCCAGGTCCGCGCGGCGGACCACGAACAGGTAATCGATTCCCTGCGAGTTGATGTCACCCGCGGTCACCAGCGCGTCCAGGACGCGGAAGTCCGCCTGGTTGATGCCGTACTGCCCCGGGCGGTTGACCGATCCGATGATGCTGAACGTCCGGGCCAGCGCCTGCGCCACCGTGACCGACACCTGCGCGTTGGGCATCAGGTTGGCCTCGCGGTACGCCCGCTGGATCTCGGTCTCGAGCTGCGCCTCGGTGAGCCCCTCGGCCCGCACCTGCCCGATGAGCGGCAGGCTGACGTTGCCGCTCTCGCTGACGCGCACCGAGCGGATCGTTTCCACCCCGGGACCGACCAGGTCGGTGATCGAGATGCTCAGCAGATCGTTGCGCCCGACGACGTAATCCTGTTGCGCCGCGACGAGGTCGTCCGGCTGGACATCGGTGGCGTTGGCGAACTGGTCATTGGGCTCTTCCACGCCCGTCTCAAGCGTGCTGACGATCGGCAGGAGCAGCGGATCGTTGGGACGGCGCTTCTCGAAGCGGCCGACCTCAGACGGGTTCAGGAAGCTTTTGGTTTCGCACCCGCCGGCCGCGAAAGTGGCGGCCAGGCACGCGACCAGCGCGAGCTTGGGCGATACGGGAGAGAGGGCGGAACGCAAGGCGGGCTCCTTTCGAGCGAACGGGTTCGTCAAGGTCAGCTCCGGCCGCCGGCGCAGGCGCCGCAGGATTGGCCGCAGAGCTGGACAGCGGTCCGGACGGACCGGTTTGGGACCGGTAAACCTTCCCTTAGATCGGTTATCGGCAAACCGCTTAGTTCTTGTGTTGTCGGCCGTTACTTTAGGTGGCGGCCGAATCATATTGCAAGAAGAACGGGCAAAAGGCAACGCCGCCAGGTGCCCTCCGGACGCCCCATGCGCCACCGGCGGCACGGTCGCGTCCGGACGATGGGATTAATCGTCCTGAGGGCCGCAATTTTTCCTCTTTTACCACCGCCGCCCCGCGCGCCGCCGGTGAGAAGCGTGGTAAGGCTCACATTCTCGGACCGGCAACTGCGCCGCCCGAAGAGACACCGCCCGAAGAGACGCCGCCCGACGCCCAGGCCCCGCGCGGTGCGGTGCGACTACCCAGAAGTTCGCTTCGAGAAATTCGCGCCGGCGGCGCCGCACCGCGCCGGAGACGGCACCTTTTCGCCGTCCGCCGGTGCGGGCTAATCGTCGCCCGGCGCCCGCGGGGACTTCCAAGGCAGGTTCGGGCAGGCGCGGGCGCCTGTCGTCATGGCGTCCTCTTCGACGCACACAGCCTCAGCGATTCTGCGACGCGAGATGGGAGCCGGGCCTCGGCGGGCGATCGCTGTTCGTCGACTACGACGGCAACGGCCTGCGCGGCGCCGGTCGGTCGAACACGCCCGTCACGGTCCGACGCGGATGATGAAGCGCACGGCGACATACGAGGGCACGATGTCCAGGGGCGGCACGTTGTGTCCGTGATCGCCGCCGCCGATGCTGCCCCCCAGATCGTGCCGATGCTGACCTTCGATCGCGGGGGTGCTATCGGTCGCGAGGTGAAAGCCGGTGCCAAAGCCACCGTTATTGTCCCGCGTCAGGTACGTGTGTGCGGGAATCGCCGGGCCGGCGTTTGAGATCGAAGCCGTTCGCGGCGGCAGGTCGTGCCCGTGCGCACCAGCTCCGGCGACGGCCACGGCGGCTGTCGCGTCGTTCGGCCTGTTGAAGGCTAAGACTGCCTCTCCGGCACCGTGTCCTCGGAGGACCCGCCCCCCGAGGTTCGGGACCGGCTTGTTCCACCAACCGCTCGACACGTCCTCGCGCTTGAACTGGGCCGGGTGCTTCGTGTCCACAACCTGTCCGTCGCACAAGACCCACCCCTTGGCCAAAACCCGGTAAAGCTCCTCGTCGCTGCCGGCGATCCCGACCGCCATGATCGTGCCAACCGGGATGGTCGTGCCGATGCGCTGGTCAACCCAGCCCTCGACCTGCTTCTTGTCCACGACTGGCTGCCGGCCGAACAGCCAGGGCACCACGCTCACCAACAGCGCGGTGAGGGCAAAACCAAAGGCGAGGCGCGCCACGATGCGGGATCGGCCGCCCGCAGCTTTCTCCCTGGCCTGCACTGCCCGCACCCTTTCCAACCGAGCGTCCGCATCCGGGCTTCCTGCCGGGGCCTCGTCGCCGTGCTCTTCCGGCGGATCCTCCTTGCGGAACCATACCGGGATCAGGGCCAAGATGACCGCGGTGATGCTGCCGATGATCGCGATGGTGACCTGATCGGACACGAGCGCTCCGCGCTTTGCCGACGGAGGGCGCCGGCGTGCGTTGCCAAGGCCATAAGATGCTTCCCCGCCCGTTGCTGGTCCGGCGCATGCTACGATGACCCGCCTTGCTCCCGCCAGAATCCAACGCCGGCGCGCCAAGGCTTGCCTGCCACACCGTGAGCGCGCCTCCGGCTGGACGACGTCCCTGGGGTGCCTTGTGCGGGCCAGAACCCACCGCGGCTCTCAAGCTGCCAGCAGCTTAAACGCTTCCCTCGCCGCCTTCAGCGTTTGCTTGACGGCGTCCTCGTCGTGGGCCAGGCCGATGAACCAGGCTTCGAACTGGCTCGGCGGGAGGTAGACGCCGCGGTCGAGCATGGCGTGGAAGAAGGCGGCGTAGCGCGCGGTGTCGCAGGCGGTGGCGTCCTCGTAGTTCTCCACCTTCTGCCCGGCGGTGGCGAAGAAGGGGCAGAGCATCGAGCCGACGCGATTGATCGTCAGCGGAACGCCGGCGGCGTCGGCGGCGTCGCGCAGGCCGTCGGACAGGGCGGCGCCGGTCTTCTCCAGCGCGTCGTACGCGCCCTCTTCGCGGAGGATCTCCAGGGTGGCGATGCCGGCCGCCATCGCCAGCGGGTTGCCGCTGAGCGTGCCCGCCTGGTACATCGGCCCCACGGGGCTGACCAGTTCCATCAGTTCCCTGCGCGCCGCGTACGCGCCCACCGGCAGCCCGCCGCCGATCACCTTGCCCAGGCAGGTGATGTCCGGACGGACGCCGTAGCGCACCTGCGCGCCGCCCCAGGCGACGCGGAAGCCGGTCATCACCTCGTCGAACAGCAGCATCGCGCCGTGGCGGTCGCACAAATCGCGCAGGCCCTGCAAGTAGCCGTCGGCGGGCGGGATCAAGCCCATGTTGCCGGCGACCGGCTCGACCACGAACGCGGCGATGCGCCCGGCGTTCTGCTCGAACGCGGCGGCGGCGCCGTCAAGGTCGTTGTAGTGGACGCTCAGCGTGGTGGCGGTGATCGACGCCGGCACGCCCGGGCTGGACGGCGTGCCGTGCGTCAGCGCGCCGCTGCCGGCGTCGACGAGCAGTTGGTCGGCGTGCCCGTGGTAGCCGCCGATGCACTTGACGATCAGGTCGCGCCGCGTCGCCGCGCGCGCGAGGCGGATGGCGGACATGGTCGCCTCGGTGCCGCTGTTGACGAAGCGGACCATCTCCACGCCCGGCAGCGCCGCGACGATCTCCTCGGCCAGCGCCACCTCGTGCTCGGTCGGGGCGCCGTAGCTGGTGCCGCGGCCGATCGCCTTGGAGAGCGCGGCGACCACGCGCTCGTTGGCGTGCCCGACGATCATCGGGCCGTAGCTGCCGACGTAATCGACGTACTCGTTGCCGTCGATGTCGGTCAGCCGGCAGCCGTCGGCCTCCTTGATGAAGATCGGCGTGCCGCCGACCGCCTGGAACGCGCGCACCGGCGAGGAGACGCCGCCGGGCATCACCTTCCTCGCTTCGACGACCGCCTCTTCGGCCCGGGCGATGGAACGGGCTGCTGCTTTACGGTCGGCCATGAAGCGGCGAATGGTATCGCGCGCCGCGCGATTTCGCACGGTGGGGGGCGGTGGGTGGGAGGCGCCGTCGCGGGAGGCGTGCGCGGGTGTGTGCTGCGTCGCCGCCGGGCGCCCGCCCGGCCTATGATCGGTGTTGGCGAACGATCGGCCGAGGAAACGCGCATGAGACACAACCCCCACCGGGACCACCCGACGCTCCTCCAACTCGTGCAGGTGCGCGACGCGCTGCTGCGGCTGCACAAGGCGCTGCTGGACGGGCAGCGCGCCAAGTACGAGCGCGCCAACGGCCGCGTCGGCTCGCCCGGCGAGATGCTCAAGCTGGTCATCGGCAACGCCGACTTCGACTGGCTGCACCGGCTCAGCGAGCTGGTGGTCGAGATCGACGAGCAGGTGGAAGACAAGCAGACCGTGCTGACGCCGGAGAACGGGCAGGTGCTGATCGACCAGGCGAAGGTGCTGCTGACACCCGACGAGGGCGGCGCCGCGGTGTTCGGCCGCAAGTATTACGAAGCGCTGCAGGAAGACCCCGCCGCCGGCGCGATGCACGCGGAGCTGCGCACGCTGATGAAGCGGCAGTAGGACAGGGGCGAGCGACGGAGCGACGGAGCGGCGAAGGGGATTGCGGGAGAGGGAGGGACGGAGCAAACGGCGCTGCCTCAGGCCGCGCCGCGCTGCGCAAAAAAGAACAGCGGCCTGGGGGAGGGCATCCCGGGCCGCTGTCGGAGGGGAGAGTGATTCGTGAGCGTGCTAACAACCGCTCGATTGATGTTACGGATAATCGTCATCCGCTGAAAAAAGAATGCACAAAATCCGCGGAAGTTTCGCCCCGACAATTTATTCCACCCGGGCTGAGCCATAGCATGCGCCTGAAAGCAACGCGTGACAGTTCTGACAACGTGCAAAATCGGACTGCCAAACCGGCACCTGACACAGGAGCGGACGCCGGTTGGACGCTGCCGTAAGTACGGTGAAATCAAGGACGTAACCCGACGTCGGCGGCGCGCCAAGATGGCACACCCTTTGATATAGCCTCACCATTGCGGGGCCTGTCAGGCGACGCGCACTTCCCGCGCGTCCGGCCGATCCGCCCCGCCGAAATCAGGAGCGAACACCCCATGGCAAAAATCATTGGCATCGACCTTGGGACGACCAATTCCGTCGTCGCCATCATGGAAGGCGATCAGCCCAAGGTCCTGATCAACTCCCAGGGCAGCCGCATCACGCCCAGCGTCGTCGCCTTCACCGAGAAGGGCGAGCGGCTCGTCGGGCAGGTTGCCAAGCACCAGCAGGTGACCAACCCGAAGAACACCGTCTTCTCCGTCAAGCGCTTCATCGGCCGCCGCCACGGCGAGGTGGCGCAGGAAGAGAAGATGGTCCCGTACGGCGTCACCGGCGGGTCGGACGAGTACGTGAAGATCCAGGTCCGCGGCAAGGAGTACACGCCGGAGGAAATCTCCGCGTTCATCCTCCAGGACCTGAAGAAGACCGCCGAGGATTACCTCGGCGAGAAGGTCGAGCAGGCGGTCATCACCGTGCCCGCCTACTTCAACGACGCGCAGCGGCAGGCGACCAAGAACGCCGGCGAGATCGCCGGGCTCAAGGTCATGCGCGTGCTCCCCGAGCCCACCGCCGCCGCGCTGGCGTACGGGCTGGATAAGAAGAAGAACGAGAAGATCCTGGTCTTCGACCTCGGCGGCGGCACGTTCGACGTGTCGGTGCTGGACGTCGGCGACGGCGTCTTCGAGGTGCTGTCGATCAACGGCAACACCCACCTCGGCGGCGACGACTTCGACGAGGAGCTGATCAACTTCCTCGCCGAGGAGTTCCGCAAGCGCGAGGGGATCGATTTGCGCAAGGACCCGATGGCCCTCCAGCGCCTCAAGGAAGGGGCCGAGAAGGCGAAGATCGAGCTCTCCAACGCGATGGAGACCACGGTCAACCTGCCGTTCATCACCGCCGACCAGAACGGCCCCAAGCACCTCCAGGAAACCATCACCCGCACGCGCTTCGAGCAGCTCATCGGCCCGCTGGTCGAGAAGTGCCGCAAGCCGGTGCTGGACGCGCTGAAGGACGCCGGGCTCGCCGCCAACGCGGTGGACGAGGTGGTCATGGTGGGCGGCTCCACCCGCGTGCCGATGGTGCAGCGGATGGTGAAGGAGATCTTCGCCGGCAAGGAGCCCAACCGCAGCGTCAACCCCGACGAGGTCGTCGCCATCGGCGCCGCCATCCAGGGCGCGATCGCCACCGGCGACGTCAAGGACATCCTGGTGCTGGACGCCACGCCGCTCTCGCTGGGCGTGGAGACCTTGGGCGGCGTGATGACCGTGCTGATCCCGCGGAACACCACGATCCCGACCAGCAAGAAGGAAGTTTTCTCCACCGCCGCCGACAACCAGTCGGCCGTGACGATCAACGTCCTGCAGGGCGAGCGCGAGTTCGCGCGCGACAACCGGCTGCTGGGCACCTTCAACCTCGAGGGGATCCCGCCGGCGCCCCGCGGCGTGCCGCAGATCGAGGTGACGTTCAACATCGACGTCAACGGCATCCTCGCCGTCAGCGCCAAGGACCTCGGCACCGCCAAGGAGAACAAGATCACCGTGCAGAACAGCGGTGGGCTCTCCAAGGAGGAGATCGAGAAGATGAAGCGCGAGGCCGAGAGCCACGCCGCCGACGACAAGAAGCGGCGCGAGGTGATCGACCTGAAGAACCAGGGCGAGAGCCTGGCCTACGCGACCGAGCGGTCGCTGAAGGAGTACGGCGACAAGGTCACCGCCGAGACCCGCGCCGACATCGAGCGCCAGCTCGGCGAGCTGCGCGACGCGCTGAAGACCGACGACGGCGACGTGATCAGGAAGAAGATGGAGCTGCTGACCGAGAAGTCGCACAAGCTGGCCGAGGAAATGTACAAGTCCGCCCCCGGCGGCGCGGGCGGGGCGGGCGCGGGCGGCGCGGGCCCCGGCCCCGAAGCCTCCACCGACCGCGGCACCACCGGCGCAGGCGGCGCGGGGGGCGCGGGCGGCGCGGGGGGCGGGGCGGGCAGGAGGGACGACG
>DASQDR010000174.1:0-46772 GCA_035634055.1 Tepidisphaeraceae bacterium
GCGGCGGGGCGGCGTCGACGGCGGCGGCCCAGGCGGGCCGCGGGGGCGGCGCGGGCGCCGCCGGCGCGGTCGAAGCCACCGCCGGCGCGGGCGCGGGCGCCTCGACCACGGGCGCAGTGGTCGGCGCGGCTTCCACGACGGGCGCCAGGGCGGGCCTGGTGGCGGCGGTGTTGGCGGCCAGGTCCTTCGGCTTCGCCGGCTCCCACGGGCGCTGCATGTTCCACAGCGGGAAGAAGAACAGCCCCAGCGCCGCCGTCAGCCCGGCGACGCCCGCCATCCCCATGCCGTACATCAGCGCCGTGAGCAGCGCGGTCTGCACCGCCTGGAGCGGCGTCACGCCGTACATCGCCAGCATCATCGGGACCGCCAACCCCATGCCGATGCCGGCGCCAAGCAGCGTGCCGAACGCGCCGCCGACGGTGAACAGCCCCAGCGTCGCCCCCAGCGTGGCCGGGCCGATGGCGGCGGCGGTCTGGAGCCAGACGGCGTTGGGCAGCTTGAAGTCCAGCGTGTCGCTGGCGCCGGTGACGGCGCGGATGGTCATGGGGATGACGCCGGCGACGAACGCCAGCACCGCCGCCCCCACCAGCAGCAGCCCGGGCAGCGGCGCGTAGGAGCCGAGCATGCGGGTGATCGCCATCGTCAGCGTCAGCCCGTAGCAGAAGACCACGACCGCCAGCGGCATCCATAGCTCGCCGACGATGGGCGGCAGGAACGATTCGTTCTTGGGGACGAACCGCTTGGTGTCGCGCGGCATGTCCTGCTTGTGGATGCCGTACTCGTGGAAGTCGCGCTCGGCGTCCGCCGCGGCGCGCAGGGCGGCCTCGTCATCGTCGCCTTCACCATTGCCCAGGCCCGCCGCGCCGGCGGTGGTACCCATGCGCGTGGCGGCCATCCGCGTGCCGTGGCTCGTGCCGTGGCCCGTGCCGTGGCCCGTGCCGTGGCTCGTCGCCCCCGCGGGACGGGCGACCGGCGACT
Source organism: Tepidisphaeraceae bacterium (assembly GCA_035634055.1). Taxonomy (GTDB): domain Bacteria; phylum Planctomycetota; class Phycisphaerae; order Tepidisphaerales; family Tepidisphaeraceae; genus JAICTV01. Next base: position 979 of record DASQDR010000174.1, read on the forward strand.
TCACCACCGGCGGAGGGGCGGATTCCGCGTCGTCATCAAGCGTCACCGGCCCGACCGGCCCGGCCATCGGGATGCGGATCTTCCCCCCGCAGTGCTTGCACACCGCCACCCGCCCGGCCAGTTCGTCCTTCACCCGGTAGTGCGCCTGGCAGCCCCGACAAACAATCTCGATCGGCATCTTCGTGATCCCCGCGATGAGCAGACGTGTAGACGGCCGGGATGATAACAAGTTCCCCAGTGGGCGGCGACGAATTTGTGAGTCGAGAGCGGGGGGCCGCACGTGTGGGGAACGTCACAGGATCACCGGCATGCTCGCGGGGAAAGCGGGAGCCTGCCACACGCGCAAGAGGCTTCCCCGCGCCGGCTCCCGGCGTTTAGCGCCCGCGTAAGTTCCGCCGCTGGCCGAATCCTGCGAATTTCGCGCGAGCATTGCTGGAATTGCCGGCGTAGGTCCGATAGAAACTGCGGCGACCGGCCCGGAGGGGCGGCGCCGTGCGGATCCGTTCGCACGCCGGACCGCCGCCCAATGCCAATCCGCCGGGCGGACGGCACGGCGCGCGGCGCACCGAGGTTCTCTCTCTCGCTTGGAACACTACCGAGGGCCAGGGATGGCGAAGCAGCCACGCAGCAGCGGCCGGGCAGCAGGTGTCGTCGTCGTCGTCGCGACGGTGCTGGCGCTGGCGATGATCTCCACCACGGGTTGCTCGACGCCCGCCAAGCCGGCGGTCGCGCGGCTCCCGCAGCCGAGCTTCGATGGGCCGCGCATCGTCAAGCCGATCGCCCCCAAGCTCGAGGCGCCGCTGGCGGCGGCGCCCGCGGGGCCCAGCGCCTGGAACCCGAGGGTCGCGGCGCGGCCCTGGAAGTGGATCGTCATCCACCACTCCGCCAGCCCGACCGGGTCGGCCGTCAGCTTCGACAAGGAGCACAAGGCCAAGGGGTGGGACGGCGTCGGCTACCACTTTGTCATCGGCAACGGCACGACCACCCGCGACGGGCAGGTCGAGGTGACCGCCCGCTGGCCGGTGCAGAAGTGGGGCGCGCACGCCAAGACGCTGGACAACCGCTACAACGAGTACGGCATTGGCATCTGCCTGGTGGGCAACTTCGATACGGAGCGCCCGACGGCCGCCCAGATGAAGGCGCTGACCGGCCTGGTCTCCTACCTGATGCAAACGTATCGCATCCCCGCCCAGAGCGTGGTGGGGCACCGCGACACCAAGGCAACCGAGTGCCCCGGGCGGTGGATGAACGTGGCAACGGTGCGGCAGTTGGCGAGCCGGGCGATCGTGGCCGAGGGCGGGAAGCTCGCCGGCGCTAGCCCTTCGCCCGACCCCGCCGCTCCCGCCCAACCCGCCGCGAGCGTGGAGCTGCTCGGCGACGCTCGTTAAGCGTCCCCCGCCGAAGGCGCCCGCGGCTCCGTGATTCGCGGGCCGCCCGGCTTGAATCTATGCACCGGGCGGCTAGGATTGCCGGTCTGGACTTTCCGATGGATTTTCCGGGGTGTGGCTCAGTTTGGTAGAGCGCCTGGTTCGGGACCAGGAGGTCGCAGGTTCAAATCCTGTCACCCCGACTCTTTCGTAATAGACTGACGGACGGCGGACCTACCAGCGGGTCCGCCGTTTTCGTTCGTGAAGCGGTCATCTTTTAACTTAGCTAAGCACCATGAAGGCACCCACCAGCGAACATCGTCAGCGCGTCCTCGGCATCGGCCCCGGGGTGCCGCGCGAGCGGCGGAGGCAGCAGGTCGAGCTGCTCCTGATGGCCCACGGGCTCGTGCCGGTCAACGGCAGCAACGGGCACGATGGGCGGGACGGGCACGAGCGTACCAACGGTGACGGCGACGGCGCGGCCATCCAGGAGATCGCCGGCGGGTTGCTCCGCAGCTTCCGCGAGCAGCAGCGCCGCCTGCGCGCCCACCGCTGCGCCGCCGACGCGCGGGTGGAGGCGTTTCTGGCCGAGCATTTTGCCGACGTCGGCGCCACGCTTCGCCTGCCCGACCAGACGCTGGTGCTGGCCGAGCACGGCGTGGCGCGCGAGCTGTCGCTGCCGCGCGCTTCCGATGAGTTCACCGGGCCGCTGCTGACGAGTTACCGCGTGCGCAACGGCGTGCTGCACAACCCCAGGAGCGACCGCCGGACCACCCACGGCACGTTCCACGTTGCCGAGGGCGGGCTGCCGGTGCCGGGTGACAAGAAGGCGGTGCCCAAGCGCGTCTTCGGCGAGCTGTTCAAGCGCGCAGTCAACCCGCCGGACGACCTGATGATGCTCCCGTACACCGCGCAGGACGAGCGCCCGGCGCGGACGTTCGTCTCGCTGCTCCTCCGCCCGCTGGTCTGCCCGGAGGTGCCGGGCGTGTGCGCGTCGAAGACGATGGAGGTCCGCTTCTTCTCGCCCGGGTCGCTGGTGAGCAACCTGGATTTCGTGGAATCCATCTTCGGCAACGCCGGCGATCCCGCCTTGCCGGAGAACGACGCGGGACTAGACGTCGAGCACTGGACCGGCCACACCGGCTGCGTCATCCTCGCGCCGCACTTGGTGAACCTGACAAAAAAGGAGCTGGGCCTTCCGCACGCGGACCAGGCGACCGAGCGGCAGAAGCGCGACGGCATGTGCTGGAAGGACGCCGCCGAGAAGTACAACGAGGGCTCGGCGTTCAAGCTCACCTGCCGGACCAGCGCGGGCGTGGTGGTCACGCTGATCGCCGACAACTACTACGGCTACTGCAAGAAGGAAGTGAAGACGCAGGTCAGCTACGCCGCCAACCTGTACGGCAACGTGGAGGAGGAACACGCCGGCGGCGCGCTCGCCTTCCCGAGCTGGAGCCTGGGGACCGAGTATCACCCCAGCAGCAGCAGCCTGCGGACCGGGCGGACGTTCAAGGATGTCGCCCGCGACTACGCCTCCTTCATCGACGTCCGCCCCGAGGGGTACGGCGTCGACCGCCGCTTCCCGCAGCTCATCTACATCCCCGAGCACTCGCGCGCCAGCGTCGATCGCCAGCAGGTCTGGTGGACCGGTGACGACGGCAAGGAGCACGCGCTGCCGCTGCGGCCGGGGCACATCTACATGTCCCCGTGGGGCGGCAAGATGCGCTTCGAGAAGCACCCGGGCGCGCCGAGCTGGCGCCTGATCGGCACCGGCGGCGACGGCACCTTCTGCCACAAGCCCAGCACCGTCAGCGGCGGCGGAAAGAGCGAGATCAGCAAGTCGCTGCGCGATTACATGCTGTACGGCCCGATCTTCGTCGCCGATGCCGAGAAAGACCTGGCGAAGGTGCGCGAGATCCTCGCCTACGACTTCTCGAAGCGCTGGCGCGCCGATTCGCCCGAGCGGCCGGAGTATCCGACCGGGCGCAGCCGCCCGCTCCTCAGCCCGCAGCGGTCGCTGGGCAGCGTGATCAAGCTGCTGACGCCCTCCACGGAGTTCACCGAAGAGTACAACGCCTGGGTGACGTCGATTCCCAACTACGTGCTGGCGATGCTGTTCATCATCAAGCGGTTCCACAAGCAAGAGTGGGGCGACGCCTGGGAGCAGCACTTCAGCGTGGACGTGGTCAACGGCTTCCCGGGGCACGAGCTGAAGCTCGAGGGCCGCAAGCTGGTCGGCACGTACCTGCGCGTCGGGCTGCTGCCCGGCAACGCCTGGCGGACGTTCAAGCTGCGCCAGGACTTCGCCGCCGCTGCCAAGGTGCAGACCGAGGACGACATCTCCGCGTCGGTGGTCGTCCCCGCCGGCCAGCTCGAAAATTTGCCGCCGGGGCGGAACGCGCCATCCTATAAATTCGTGCACAACTGCGAGTACCGGCTGTTCCAGCGGCCCGACGAGGCGATCCACCGCGGGTTCGACGAGCAGACCGAGCGCGACCTGTCGGAGCCGTCCAACTTCATTTCCAACTTCCAGCCGCTCACGCTCGACGAGGTGCGCGACATCGTGGCGCACGTGGCGGACTTCGAGCAGTTCACGCCGCCGATGAAGGCGATGCTCGCCGCCGCGGCGCAGCAGCCGGAAGGGGCGAGCTACGTCGTATCGTCCGATCGCCCGCGGCTGGTGGACGGCAAGCCGACGAAGAACCCGCGCTACCTCCAGACCCGCCCGGACATGGTCAACCCGCTCGACAAGTACGTGGCCGAGGTGGGGCTGCGGCTGTCGCGCGCGGTGCCGGCGGACAAGCCGGTGCACATCCCGGTCGACGCCGTCCTGGTCGGCCGGCGCAACAACCCGCCCGACGCCAAGGCCGGCATCCGCGCCCTGGCCGTCTACAACCCGATCCACTACCAGGAGCTGCCCGAGCTGTTCATGGATTTTGTCTGCTCGCTCACCGGCAAGAGCCCGTCCACCACCGGCGCCGGAAGCGAGGGCGCGCTGACCAAGTCCCCGTTCAACATGCTCCGCCCGATCATCGACCTGAACAACGCGCTGGTGAGCTACATCCTCACCGGGCTGGGGGGGTTCTCCACGTCGGCGGGGCACGTCGGGCCCAACGTGCGGGTCGATCACGACATCAGCCTGCTGGTGCCGGAAATCTGGTGCCGCCTGAGCCCGCAGGAGCGCGACCCGGCGTTCATGATCGCCAACGGCTACCTCGAGCCGCTCGGCGACTTCACCCACCACGGCGAGCGCATCCCCGCGAGCCGGCTGGGCTACCGAATTACCGAGCGGTTCGTCCGCGGGTTCTTCGGGCGCATCTTCGACCACCCGACGAAGGTGTTCGACGAGCTGATCCTCAAGCCCGAGCTCCAGGACATCGATTCGTTCGTCGACGGGATCAAGAACATCGCCGAGGCCCAGCAGCGCGTGGCGCAGACGTACCTGGACGACGGATCGATCCGCGACGCCAGCCCGCCGCTGCGCGCGCTGCTGCTGATCATGGCCACCGGATCGTGGGAGGGGAAGGACGCGCACGACCCGTCCTTCCGCCGAATGTTCACGCGCGAGTACCTGCTGGCCAGCGACTGGTATCGCCGGCGGCTCGACGCCAAGCAGGCGGCGGACGCGGCGCTGTGGCGGCGGCACGTGCGAAACCTGGACGCGTTCCTTGCCGACCCGTCCTGCCGCGGCGAGGCGGATCGCCTGCAACTGCACCGGCGGCGCGAACTGGCGCTGGCGGAACTGGAGCGGGCCGGCTCGCAGCAGTACCGCGCGCAACTGGAAGGCACGCTCGGCCTGGACCCTTCCGCGGCCGCCACTACCAGCGAAGTCGAACCCGCGGCGACCGCCGTCGCGGCTGGAGTGTTGGGGTAACGCAGCGCGCTGGCGCGAGGCGCGTCGCTCGCCCCTCTCTCTGCGGACGAACTCACCCGGATCCCACCATCGGCGCGCCTGACGGCGCGGCGGCGGCGGCGACTGCGCGGCCGGCCGGCGTTTCGGGGGCGGCGGCGCCGGCGTTGGCACAGATCGCCCCGTGAAGCCAGCAGGTGTAGCAGGCCTGGTGCCCCAAGCCGAAGTCGGCGCGCGCCCCCTCGCCCAGCGTCGGCGCCAGCAGCGCGTCCGGCTCCTCGATCAGGATGGGGCACACGTGCACGCCGCGGTCGCTGACGATCCGGCCGGTTGCGCACAGCAGCGCGGTGGCGTCGAACTGCTCCATCATCGCCGGCGTCACGCGCTCGACGTCGAGATATCCGCGCGAGCGCAGCGCCTCGGCGCCGATCCGCAGCGCAGGGAGCAACTTGATCCGCGGCCGCGCGTAGTCCACCGATAGCAGCGCCTGCCGCATTTGCTGGTAAACGGCCGTCGCGTCGGCGTCGTCCCAGGTCTGGGCCATCGTGACGATGGGGAGGAAGCCGGCGGCGACGAGCCGCCTGACCCCTTCAATCGCGCGAGCGAACGCGCCCGCGCCGCGGATGCGGTCGTTGGACGGCGCGTCCGGGCCGTCGATGCTGACGCGCAGCTCGAGGGAGTAGATCGACGCGTCGCGCATCCGCGCCAGCGCCGCCACCGCCTTGTCCGACAGCAGCGTCCCGTTCGTCAAGACGGTGGCCGGCCCGATCGCCAGCGTGGCGGCGAGCATGTCGGGCAGGCGCGGGTGCAGGAACGGCTCGCCGCCGGTGAAGTAATACTCCTTCACGCCTAAGCTTTGGCTCTCCGCCAGCGCGCGCAGGACCGTGTCGTAATCGAGGAACCCGAAGCTGCGGTTGCCGGGCGAGCAACTGATGAAGCAGTGCGTGCAGGCCAGGTTACACACCGTCCCGGCGACCTGGAACCAGAGGCTGTCGAGCCGGCGGAGGGCGACGCGCGGCGCGGCCGGCGGCGGGCGGTCCGCGAGCGTGGACAGGCGGACGAGCCGGGCGGAATTGGCGAAAGAATCGGGCATCGGCCGGCGTCGTTAGCGCTATCCCACCGGCGGCCGCGGCGCGGCCGCTAAGTCGAGTCGTCACGGGATCATAGCCGCGGCGGTCAAAACCTTCCTCGCGCGCGTAGTATAAGTTAGCTTACGCCGCCGCAGCGCTGGCGAACTCTTGCCGGCGGCAGCGGGGAAACGGGTTGAAACTTCGTTGGAGTTGGCGCGTGTCAACCGATGGACAGGCATCATCGCTTCCCCCCGGCGCCAGCGGTGGCGCCAGCGGTGGCGGGGGCGGCGGGAAGAACGACACCGTCGCCCTTTTCGAGGAGGCGGTGCAGGCCAACACCCGCCGGCTGCTGGCGATCGCCCGCGCGATCGTCGGGACCCGCGCCTCCCCTGAGGACGTGGTGCAGCAGGCGGTCATGAACCTGTTCCAGCACCGCGAGCGCTACGACTGGCGCGAGCCGGGCGGGCTGCTCCGGCGGGCGGTGGTCAACGAAGCATTGCGGCTGCTGCGGTCGCCGAAGATGACGGTCGTGCAGGACGACCAGCCGGAGGTTCGCCCCGACGAGCCCTCGGCCGACATGGACCGCCGCGAGACCGTCGCCAAGGTCCGCGCCGCCATCGACAAGCTGCCGGAGCACTACCGCTCGGCGCTGGTGCTGTGCGAGTACGAGGGGATGCCGTACGCCGAGATCGCCACGACGCTCAACGCGTCGGTGCCGCAGATCAAGACGTGGATCCACCGGGCGCGGCGGCAGTTGGCGACGATGCTGAAGGAGTACGCCGACGCGTCGTCGTGAGCGCCCGTACGACCTTGGCGCGCACGGCATTTCCGCGTGCGGAATCGCAGCGTGCGGCGTTGGCGAAGGATCGGTCGCAGCGCCGTGGGCGACGTGCGGGGGCGACGTGCGGGGGCGACGGGACGAGCAGCGTTTGAGGAAGTGACCGATGGTGGTGACGGACGAAGATCTCGAGCTGCTGGAAAGCTACGTGGACGGCGAGCTGCCGGCCTCGCAGGAGGACGCGCTGCGCCGCCGGCTGGAGGCCGAACCGCAACTCGCCGCCACGCTGGAGACGCTGCGCGGCGAGCGCGATGTGCGCGCGGCCGTCTTCGCGGGCTATGAGCCGAGCGAAGCGGCGGTGCGCCGCGTCGTCGGCAACATCGAGCGCAAGGTCGACCAGCACCGCGCCTGGGCGTACCGGCTGAGCAAGTACCGCGTGCCGACGGCGGCGGCGGCGTGCATCCTCATCGGCTTCATGGTCGGCTGGATCGGGCGCGGCGGTTCCGGCGGGCCCGCGCCGCTCAACACGTCGCCCGCGGGCGGCGGCACGAATTCCACGCTGGCGACGGCGCGGCCCAACCCCAACGTCGTGCTCCCGGCGCCCGTGCCCTCGCCGGTGCCCGGGTTCACGACGGTCGGCGCGGGCGCGCCCGCGGGCGGGCCGGTCGAGCTGCCCATCGTCAACGAGTTCGGCCAGCAGGTCGGCGTGCAGCGCTTCAACTCCGCCCGCGAGGCCGCCGAGTTCCTCGAGGACCTCAGGCGCTGGCAGCAACGCCAGGAACAGGCGAAGCAGGGGAACATCGACGTCAACGGGAGCGAGAAGTTCTGAACCCCCGCGCCGCCGCGGCCCGTTGCGGGTCGGCATCCCGCCCGGCGCGGCGCATGGTCATCCTGAAGCTCCCCGACGAGATCTCGCGGCGACCGCGCGGTGCGCAGCGCCGCCCTCCGGATGACTCCGCGAGCAGCGCGCGTGATGATGTGACAACGGATCTCCCGGTGATGCGCATGCCCGTGCGGATGTTCGCAGCGTTCCTCGTCGCCCTGGCCGGTGCCGCGGGCGCCCGCCTCGCCAGTGCGCAGACGACGCAGCCCGGCGGTCTTCTTCAATCCCTCGACCGCGAAGTTCAACAGCTTTACCAGCGCGTCGAGCGGCAGACGGTGCGCGTGACGGTGCCGATCCGCCTGCCGACGGCGCTGCTCCAGCAGGAGCATCCGCTGAGCAAGTGGGGCCGGCAGCTCGACCCGAAGCTGCTCCAGCAACTGGAAGCCGCGCGCAGCCGCGGCGAGGCGGCGCGGGTTTTCGTCGAGCCCGGCGGCGCGGCATCCCGACCGACGGGCGAGCAGGCGGGCGTGCAGGCGGGCCCGGAACCGCAGGGGCGCGTCCCGCTCCCGGCGCAGACGGCCGTGGTCAACGCCGAGTTCGTGGGGCTCGTGCTCAACGCCGACGGCAACGTCCTCGTGCCGCTGTTCATCGATGCCGCCTACCTCGAGGGGCGCGCACTGCCCGTCGCGCTGGACGGCACGCGCGTGACCACGGCGACCGTGGTGGCGGCCGACCGCGTCACGGCGCTCTCGGTCATCAAGCTGAAGGAACCGGGCAGCGGCGAGCCGGTCAAGTTCGCCGCCACCAAGCCGGCGGTCGGGTCGCTGGTGCTGATGGTGTCGCCCACGCGACGGGCGGCGCGGCTGGGCGTGTGGACGGGGTCGGCCGACGATAACGCGATCGTCGTCAACCCGTCGGGTGCGGTGGCGGGCATCGTGCGCAACGGGCACGCGCTCTACCCGTCGATGTTCGCACCGGTGGTCGAGCAACTGGTCGCCGGGCGGGCGGTGAAGCGGGCGGCGCTGGGGGTGGAAATCCAAGAGATCCCCACCGACGACGCCCAGCGCCCGAAGCTGCCCGCGCTCGGGTCGCGCCCCGCGGCCCGCGTGCGCGCGGTGCAGGACAATTCCGCCGCGCACCGCGCGGGCATCCGCCCGGGCGACATCCTGCTCAGCCTGGGTGACGAACCCGTCGAGGATGTCGCCACCTTCGCCGCCGCCATCGCCAATTATCGAGGCCCCACGCCGCTGCGCCTGGTGCGCGACGGTGAAGAGCGCACCGTCACCGTCGAGCTGCGATCCGAGTAACGAGTCGCCTTGTCCCTAGGTATCGGGGAAAGGCGCTGGTCAGCGCCGGGCTATTTCGCCGGGGAGGTGCTCTGTTGCGGCATCGCCGGCGCCGGCTTGGCCAGCAGTTCCTTCATCCGCCAGTACGCGTCCTTCTTCGTCCCGTCGAACTGGACGAGGCCCATGTGGTACTCGTTCTCGTCGACGTGGAACCCCTCGATCGCCTCGCGCGCGGGGTCGAGGTCGATGAGCGAGTACCAGTACAAGCGCTCGGCCGGGGCGGCGGCGGCGGATTCGAGCATCTGCACTTGCAGGTCCCACTTCGACTGCCGATTTGAGCCGAGGCACCACGTGGCCAGGCCGGTTTCAGTCACCCAGACCGGCCGGCCGGCGGAGTGGGCGCGGACGTAATCGAGCTTTGCCCGCCAGCCGTGCCACTCCGAGTGCCAGTCCCAGTTCGGCTGCCCGGACCACCACATGCCGGGGAAAGCGTGGATGCCGATGACGTCCACGTGTTCCAGCACGCCGTGCGACTCCATCAGGTTGAGCCAGTGGTGATCCACCGGGATCATCCCGCCGAGCACCGTCGTCCGCCCGCGCTGCCGCGCCCAGTGCCCGGCGTCGCGGAGCATCTCGGCGAACTTGCGCCACTGCGGGTCAAAGTTGGGGAAGTCCCACTTGTACCTGTTGTTCGGCTCGTTCCACAGCTCCAGCGCGTCGAAGGTTCTGCCGTAATTCGTGATGACCAGGTCGATGAAGTCGGCGTAATCGCGCAGGCGGCGGGGCGGGGCATTGCAGGCGTTTCCCTCGGAGAGGTTGGGCGGCGTGTGCCAGATCGACAGCAGCACGTCGAGGCCGGCGCGGCGAAGCTGCTCCATCTGCCAGTCGTACCAGGCGCGGGCCCCATCTCGATGGAAGTCTGCCCACGAGATGCCGGTGCGGAGGTGGCGCACGCCCAGCTCCAGCAGCAGCTCGACCGTGCGCTCGACGGCACGGCGATCCTCGAAGTGGAACCACTGGCAGACGCCCAGGCGGTCGCGCAGGTTGCTGGTCGCCGGTCGGCTCATGCTCGCTTCCTCCGGTGAACCTCGCGCCATTCACCTTCATCATGGGGCAACGCGGCGATCATGGCGACGGTAGAAGCCGCAACCACGCGGCCGGTCTCACGACCCGCCGCCGCCGCCGAGGCGTTCTTCCGCCTTGGCGATCTCGCTGACGACCTTCTCCGGGCGGATGTCCTGCTTGATCTCCTGGAGCTCCTGCTCCGGCGGGCGCGCGGCGCCGAGGCGGCTGGCGACCCCGTCGATCAGCGCGATCGCGCGCGTCAGCTCGTGCTCGGTGAGCAGCCCGATCTGAAGGTCCAGCTCCGCCCGCCGGTCCGCCAGCTTCTGCATGCGGTTCTGGCTGATGAGGATGAAGGTGGAGAGGAAGATCGCCTCCACCGATGCAATCATCGCCAGCATGACGAACGGGAACGGGTCGAACGGCTTGACGATCGGCAGCGAGCGGGTGTTGACCAGGAGCCATCCGCCGAACACCCCCGCGTGCAGGTAGACGAACGCCATGCTCCCGGCGAAGCGGGTGATGCCGTCGGCCACGCGCTCGGAGAACGTCTTGCGCTGCTCCTCGCGCTGGCGGACCTCCGTCAGCGCGCGGATGTTGCGGTGGACGATCGACGACATGCCGGGGTCGCGGGGCGCACCGCTTTGGTCGTCCCCGCTGGCGGCAGCGGCGGCACCGGGCGGCCCCTGCGGGTCGGGCGAGGTTGGATTGGCTCTTTCCGGCATGTCGCTTCCCTGCGCCCGCTGGCGCGCTCACGGCGACGCCTTCCCGTGCGCGCCTTGCCCGGTGGCGGCCAGGTACTCGCCGATGTTCCAGGTCGTCATGTCGCTCGGGCGGTCCGGGTTGGGCTCGCACAGGTAAATTTCGTGTCCCGGGCTCTGGAGGATCTTCATGCCGCACGACCGCAGCATCGCCTCGATGGCCGAGTGGTTCGGCACCCACCGGTTGGTGGGATCGCCGGCGAAGCGGTGCTCGAGGAACGCCATCTTGGGCCACCCCCGCTCATCGAGCCGCCCGCGGTCGTTCCAGGTGCAGTCGTAGGTCTGCTGGTAGACGTCCTGCCCGTACATGGCCAAGGTTTGAAACACCATCAGCCGGCGGACCTTCTGGGTGACGATGTCCAGCCCGAGCATCGGGTAGCGCAGGTGGTAGAAGACGCCCATGAACAGCACGAGGTCAAAGCGCTCGTCGCGGCGGGCGAGGTCGTAGACCTGCATGCGCTCGAAGGCGACGCGCCCCTCGAGCCCGAAGCGCTTGCTCGCCCAGCGCGCCTGGTCGAGGTAGTGGTCGTCCACGTCGATCCCCAGCACCGACGCGCCGCGCTTGGCCAGCTCGAAGGTGTAGAAGCCGGCGTTGCAGCCGATGTCGAGGCAGCGCCAGCCGGTGAGGTCGGGCGGGATGCTGGCGGCGATCTGCTGCCACTTGAACGACGGGAAGTCGCCCAGCCAGTGGTCCGGGCAGGTCTGCGTGCCGTCGGGCAGGTGCAGGTTGTGGAACCACGGGGCGAGCGCTTCCAGCTCGGCGGCGGTGGTCTTGCGTGGCGTCGTGTCGGCTTCGTCGACGATGCTCATGGGACAGCTCCAGCCTCGTTCGGTTGTTCGCTCTGCCGCGCGCCGTTCAGCGGCGGCCGAGCCACTCCATCGCGTAGGACTCCAGTTCCTGCGCCCGATGGGCGGCGGTGTGTTGTTTGAGGATGCGGTCGCGCGCCCGCCGGCCGATGGCGGCGCGGCAGGCCTCGCTCGTTTCGCGAAGGTATTGCAGCGTCTGATCGCCCGATTCGGATAGCAGGATCTCCTCGTCCGGGACCAGCAGCGTCTCGATGCCGTCCCAGCGGTCGCTGATGATCGGCACCCCGCACGCCGCCGCCTCGAACAGCCGCACGCTCGGGCTGTACCCGGCGCGGATCATGTCGGCGCGCGTGATGTTCAGCGTGAACGCCTGCTGGTTGTAGAACGCGCGGTGCTCCGCCGGCGGGAGGTGGTGGATGCGCTCGACGTTGTCGGGCCACCGGATCGACTCGGGGTACTGTGGCCCGGCGACGACGAACTTCCCCTCGCGCCAGCGCCGCGCCGGATCGAGCATCAGGCGCTCGAGCGGCGGCTGGCGGTCATCGCTGTAGGTGCCGAGGTATCCCAGCTCCCACTTGCGCCCGCGCACCTCCGGGTAATACAGCTCCGGATCAACGGAACAGTACAGCGGCAGCGCCCGCGGCGAGCCGTACTGCCGCTCCAGCCGCTGCAGCGTCGGGCCGCCGGTGAACGACAGGTAAAGCTGGTAGCGGGCGATCAGCGGCGGGGCGAGGTACTCGAAATCGCCGCGCTCGAGCTTCGCGAGGGTGACGGGGGTGTCGATGTCGTAAAAGGCGGTGACGCCGCCGGCGGTCTGCGTCACCCACTCGCCGACGGCGACGCCCTCAGGCACGTAAGAGCCGACGATGACCAGGTCCGCCGTGCCAACGTCCGCGGCGTGGCGGTCCTTCAACCGCTCGATGCTGTCGTAGAGCGTGGTCGTGCCGAAGGGGGGGTGGGGCAAGTCGCGGTTGGAGGCGTACCACGGCTTGTCGTGCTCGAGGAACAGCACGTCGTGCCCCCGTCGCGCCAGCTCGCGCACCAGCCCGCGGTAGGTCGTCGCGTGCCCGTTGCCCCACGACGAGGTGATCGTCAGGCCGATGATGACGATGCGCAGGCGCTGCGGTTGCCGAGCCGCGGTGGCGGCGCTGCCATTGGCACGGATTTTCAACCCGCGTCTGCTGGTGTCGGATCCGGTGAGATCGGCAGTGCTCATACGCTTACGCCACCTCCACGGGGTGCAAACCCGTGCTACGGGGAGCGCGATTGGCCGCGGCCGCCCCCAGCGTCTGTTCCAACAGCGCGACGCGGTGATCGTACGTGTGCTCGCCCAGCACGCGCCGCAGCGCTGCCTGTCCGATCGCCCGGGCGTGGGAATCGGTCAGCCCGCGCACGTGCTCCGCCACCTCGGCGCCGTCGCGGGCGACGAGGATCTCCTCGCCGGGCTCGAAGAACGTCTCGATGCCCTCGAAAGCATCGGTGATCAGGCAAGCGCCCGCGCCGGCGGCCTCGAAGACGCGCGTGGCGGGCGAGAAGCCGTAGCGCGCCATGCTCTCGCGGTTCACGTTCAGCACCGCCAGAGGCGTGCAGTTGAAGGCGTTGTGGTCGCGCGTGTAGACGTGGCCGACGTCGCGCACGTTCGCGGGCATCGGCTTGTCGTGCCAGCCGTTGCCGCCGATCATGAACTTGTGCCGCGGGAGCGCGGCGGCGGCGCGGAGGAAGAACTCTTCCACGCGCGCCTCTCGGTCGGGCAGGCGGTTCCCGAGGAAGCCCAGGTCCGCCTCAAAGCGCGCGTCCGGGTCGACCGGGTGGTGCGTCGAGGGGTCCAGCGCGTTGTAGATCGGCACGCACTTCTTCGCCCCCAGCGCCTCGTACGCCCGCACGACCGGCCCGCCGCCGCCGTAGGTGAGCACGAGGTCGTACTTCGGCACGAGCGGGAGGAACGCGTCGGCCGGATCGTGGTGCATGCGGTCGAGGGTGGCGGGCGCGTCGACGTCCCAGAAGGCGATCAGGTTGTCCGCCCGCTTCAGGCTCGCCACGCCCGCCTCGAGCAGCGCGTCGAACACGCCCACGCCGCTCGCCTTGACGATCAAATCCGCCCCGCGCGCTGCGTCGAGCTGCCGGCGGACATCGTCGGTGCCGTCGGCGGAATAGACGACCACCTTGGCGTACTCCGGGTCGGGCAGGTCGCGGTGCTTTTGCCGGTCGAACGCGTCGGGCTCGTAGAACGTCACGCGGTGACCGTGCGCGTGCATCGCCCGCACGATCCCACGGTAGTACGTGGCCGCGCCGTTCCAGTAGGCGCTGACGAGGCTGGAAGCGAAGAAGGCGATGTTCATGGGCGGCATCCAGGTTCAATCACGAAGTCACGAGGCGCACGAAACGGTTGCCGATCCACCCGATCCTACGCACGAACGAGAGACCTCACCTTTGGATCGCCGACGGCCCGTCGCGCCCGGGGCGGCCTGGCGGTTCTCTTCCTCCGCGGCTCGCTCTGGAGTTCGGCGACGACCTCCATCAGCTCGTCCACGCGGTGGGCGCACGTGTGCCGGGAAAGGATTGTCCGGTGGCCGTGGGCGGCCAGGCGGCGGCGGGCCTCCGGCTCGTTGACCAGCAGCTTCAGGTGCCGCTTCATCTCGTTGCCGTTGCGCGCGACGAGGAAATCCCGGCCCGGCGAGAACAGGTGCTCGGCGTCCTGCCACGGCGCCGAGATCAACGGGATGCCGCAGGCGAGAGCCTCGAACACGCGGATCGTCGGGATGCCGGGCAGCGCCATCGCGTACGGGCGGCGGGGCACGTGCACCGTCACCTTGAACCGCGCGAACGTCTCGGGCGCGGCGAAGTTCGGCAGCCAGCCGGCGTACTTGATGCCAGCCTCCTTCAGCGAAGCCCTGGCGTGATCCGGGTAGCGAACGCCGTGAACGCGGGCGTCGAGGCCGAGCGCCTTGACCGGCTGGAGAAGGAACTCGTGTAGCTCGGCGGTGCGCTCCTCGTCGCCCCAGTTGCCGACCCAGACCACGTCGCCTCCGGCGTCGCGACCAGGGAGGGGGCGGGCGATGGGGCGGAAGACGCGCGTGTCGGCCGCCTCGTGCCAGGTCCAGGCGCGGCGCGTCCACTTTCGGGCGAGGTAGAGGTTCTTCAGCACCTCGCCGAACGCCAGCACGCCGTCGTAGTGGCGCAGGTCGTACTTGGCCATCGCGTCCGGCTCGGTGATGGCACGGTGGTGCGTGTCGTGGAAGAGCAGCTTGTACCCACCGCGCCGCGCGCGGTGCTGCCCGACGCGGGCGACCAGGTCGTGATCGCTCCACTCGTGGACGATGACCAGGTCGGCCTCGTCCAGCGCGTCGTCGAGGTCGAGCGCCGACAGGTCGTAGCGGATGCTCCCCTGGCCGGGGTACGCCTTGCGGAACGCAGCGATCGGCTTGTCTCCGTGCTCGGCGCGGAGGTTCTGGAGGCTCCACGCGTTCCGCGGCTCGTAGAGCGTCACGTCGTGCCCGCGCAGCAGCAGCTCGCCCAGCACGCCGCGCAGGAAGTGGGCGTTGCCGTGGTTCCAGTCCGACAGAAGCGAGTGGTAGAAGAGGACGATCCGCATGTTCTTGTCAGGCTCCCTCTCGTCGGTCAGTCGATCGCCCGATCACATCGGTTGGAACGGGTGGACGGCACTGAACGCGTCGGCGATCTGCACGTCCACGTCGACCATCCGCCGGCGGCGAATCGACTCACGGTAGACGCCGGCGTAGGCGTCGGCCATGCGCTGCGGCGCGTACGACTGCGCCCGCTCCATCGCCCGCCCGGCCATTTCGCGGCGGCGGGGAGGGTGCTCGATCAGCGACTGCAGCGCGGCGCGCAGCGCGTCGTGGTCGTCGGGCGGGACGAACGTGGCGGCGTCGCCCCAGACCTCGCGCAGGCTCGGGATGTCGCCCAGCACCAGCGCGCAGCCGCACATCGCCGCCTCGAGCGCGCTCAGGCCGAACGGCTCATAACGGGCGGGCAGGGCGTAGATGTCGGCGCGGGCGAACCAATGGGCGAGCGAGGGCGCGTCCAGCCGCCCGAGCGCCAGCACGCCGCGGTCCTTCACCGCCTGCGCGCCGGCGCCGTCCGGGCTCTTCTCCTCGCCCGCGACGCAGATGGGCCACGCGACCCTCGGCGCGACCGCCTGGAGCGCCGCGACGTTCTTCGCCTCGTCCCAGAGCCGGCCGGCGGTGAGGATGAACTGCTCTTTGCGCGCGGGGCGGTAGAGGTGCGGGTCGCGGCCGTTGTGGATCACGCGCTTGGTGTGCAGGGGGCCGTAGTTTTCCTCCAGCGCGTCGAGCATGGCGCGGGTTGGGGCGACGACGATGTCGGCGTCGTGCAGGCCGCGCGAAACTTCGTCGCGGTAGCGGTTCCACTCCGCCGGCGCCGCCTCGCCCTTCACCGCGCGCCACCAGGACATCACGCACGAGTGCGCAACGATCACGATCGGCGCGCCGAACGGGAGCTGCCCGTGGGCGTAGCCATTGAGGTGGACCACGTCCGGGTCGAAGCGCTGCTCGAGGTCGAGCAGCCACTCGCCCGACATGCGCACGTCGTCCCACGGGTCCTGCATCCACTCGAGCTTGAAGCTGCTCTCGTGGACGCGGACGTTGTCGAGCATCGACGCGTCGCGGCGCTGGTCCGGCGAGAGCGGCGCACCCATCGTCGCCAGCGCGATCTCGACGCCGTGCGGCCGAAGGGCGCGGGCGAGGTCGAGGGCGTAAGTCCACACCCCGCCGACCGTGTCTGTCGTCATCAGCAGCTTCATGAAACGTCCCGTAGGCGCGGTGCCTGCGCCGCCCTTGGTTGCCGCGAGAAAAGCGCGCCAGCGCGGAAGCCGCGTCACATCGTGATCAACGCCTTGAGGAACCCGTCCGGGCGGTCCCTGGTCATGTTCAGCGCCTCGCCGAGGCGCTCGAGCGGGAGCCTGTGCGTGTAGAGCGGCGAGGGGTCGAGCTTCCCGGACGCCACGGTCTCTACCGCCTCCTGCATTCCCTGGAGGTAGATCTTCGGGTCGCGCTCGTGCGCGTTGATGACGTCGAGCCCGCGCCAGTTCCAGAGCTGCATGTTGATCTGCCGCGGGCCGTCCTGGTGATAGCCGGCGACGACGAGTCGGCCGCGCTCCCTGGTCAGCTCCGCGCTCAGATCGAGCGGCCACTGCTTGCCGACGGCCTCGACGACGACGTCGCAGAACGCGCCGTGCGTCGCCTGGCGGACGACCTCGATGATCTTCCAGTGGTCGTCCATCTCGATGAGCTGCGCCGCGCCCATCTGCCGCCCGAGCTCCAGCGACCACGGGCGGCGGGAGATCGCCAGCACGCGCGCCCCGGCGTCGGAGGCCAGCCGCGTCAGGATCGCGCCGAGGAAGCCGATGCCAACGATGGCGACGGTGTCGCCCGCCTCGATGCCGCTGCGGCGGAAGATGTTCATCGCGCAGCCGAGCGGCTCAGCCGGGAACGCCGCCCCGTCCAGCGCGGGCGGCAGCACGACGAACGAGCCGGCCTGCGCCACGTCGTACTCCGCGTAGCTGCACTCGCTGAGGAAGGCGACCCGCTCACCGATGGTGACGTTGCGCACGTCGCCGCCGACCTTGTCCACCACGCCCCACCCTTCGTGCCCGAGCGCGCCCGGCTTCATCGGGTAGTGGAACCACTCGCGCCCTTCCCACGGCGGGAGGTTGGACGCGCAGACGCCGCACCCTTCGACCTTCACGCGGATCTCGTGCGCGCGCGGCTCGGGCAGCGCGACCTCGCGCACCTCGGCATGCCCGGGCGCCTTGATGACGGCGGCGCGCATGGTGGTGGCGGTCCTCGCGACCGGTTCGTCCAGCAGCACCTGGCTCATAGCGTCTCCTTCTCGATCGCCGCGCGCCGGCCGGCGGCGCCGGCGGCAGTGGCGGACGCGTCCTTCGGCTCGCTCTCGCGCCACGCGTCGCTCCCGGGCATGGCGGCGACGATCGCGCGCGGCTTGGTGGTCGCGTTTTCCTGGAGCCACTCGTACAGGCGGCGGACGCCCTCCTGCACGCCCACCTTCGGACGCCAGCCGGTCGCCTCCCACATCTTGTGATGGTTCGACACGTAGTAGCGCTGGTCGCCGGGGCGCCAGGCGCCAAAGCGCGTCTCGGGGCGCTGGCCGATGAGGCGCTCCATCATGTCGAGCAGGTCGAGCAGCGAGATGGTGTTCTTCGGCCCGCCGCCGATGTTGAACGCCTGCCCGCTGATGGCGTGCATGTTCGCCTGCGCGAGCAGGAACGCGTCGACCAGGTCATCGACGAACAGGATGTCGCGCACCTGCATGCCGTCGCCGTACAACGTGATCGGCTGCCCCTGGAGCGCGCGGATCAGGAAGTGCGCGACCCACCCCTGGTCCTCGGTGCCGAACTGGTGCGGGCCGTAGATGCAGCTCATGCGGAAGACGACCGCCGGTAGGCCGAACGTGCGGGCGTAGTCGATCACGTACTGGTCGGCGGTGCCCTTGGAGCAGCCGTACGGGCTGTGGAAGTCGAGCGGGCGCTGCTCGCTGATGCCGCGGTGACGCGTGGTCTCGTCCTCCGGCTCGTAGCGACCGTTGCGGACGCGCAGCTTCACGTCGGGCAGCCCGCCGTACACCTTGTTGGTCGAGGTGAAGACCAGCGGCGGCGGATCGTCCTGGGCGCGGATGGCCTCGAGGAGGTTGAGCGTGCCGCGGGCGTTGACCTCAAAGTCGTGGATGGCGTTGGTGAGCGACGTCGTCACCGCCACTTGCGCCGCAAAGTGGAAGACCTGGCTGGCGCGGTCGACGGCGGTGCGCAGCACGTGCGGGTCCTGCACGTCGGCGGCCTCGATCTTGATGGCGTCCCCGTGCGTCTGGCGGAGCCACTTGAGGTTCTTCTCCACGCCGGGGCGCGACAGGTTGTCGAACAGCAGCACCGGGCGCCCGCTGGAGGCGATGCGGTCGGCCAGGTTAGTGCCGACGAACCCCGCGCCGCCGGTGATGAGCACCGGCCGCGCCTCGCCCTCGCGGTGGACGCACTTGCCGAGCCAGTAGGCGTCGCGCACCGCCTCAATGCCGCCCTCGGCCCAGAGGCGGTACAGCAGCTTCTCGCTGCCGTCGGATCGCTTCAGGCCGAAGTGGTACGCGCGCTCGTCGGCGTGGAAGCCTTCGACCGTCGGCAGCTTGGGGTCGAGGTCGTGGACAGAGTACCAGTAGACGCGCTCGACCGGCGCGTCCAGCGCGTCGACCAGCGCCGTGAGCTGCCGCCGCTCGTCGTGCCGCCAGGTGGAGTAGCCCGTCTCGGTGATCCACACCTCGGCCGGCGAGTCGAACTGCTGGAGCACGTCGCGGATGCGCCCGACCGGCGACTTCCACCCTTCCCACTGCGACTCGGAGATGACCGGGAACCCATGCACGCCGACGGCGTCGATGTGCTTGAGCAGCCCGCGGTCGCCCATCAGCTTGAGCCAGTTCGGGTCGATCGGTTGCAGGCCGCCCAGCACCGTCTTCTTCCCGCGCTGCCGGGCCCAGAAGGCGGCGGCGCCGATCATCTCGCTGAACTTGAACCAGTAGGGGTCGAGGGTGACGTCCCACTCGCGCAGATTGTTCGGCTCGTTCCACAGCTCGATGTAGTCGAACCACTTGCCGAAGCGCGTGATCATCGTGTCGATGAAGTCAGCGTAAGCACGGGGCTCGCGCGGCGGGGCGGCGGTCTTGGGGGCGACACCCCAGCTCGGCGGCGTGCAGACGAAGCACGGCAGCAAATTGACGTGACGCGCCAACTGCGGGAAGAGCCACGCGTACCACGCCTCCCCCTCGGGCGTGTGCCAGTCAGCCCAGGAGATGCCGGTGCGCAGCTCGCGCACGCCCAGGGTCTTGAGGTCCTCAATCACCGCGTCGACGCGATCGTGCTCGCCCGGGCGGAACCCCTCGAGCCTGCCGATGGTCGGCCCCGCCAGGCGCGCCGCCTGCGCGGCGCGCGCGGCGGCAGGCTTGCGGGCGCGGGTCGAGCGCCCGTTGCCGGCCGAGCCGCCGCTGCCGCCGGCGCCGCGGCGCCGCCGGTTGTTCCCGTTGCTGTTCCCGTTAGGGTTCGTCGGTTTACTCATAGTGCCAAACCTCGTGCGTCCAGTTCCGCCCGCGCCTTCTCCACCGAGTCCTCGGCGACCTGACCCTCGAGCCACTCCGCCATCTCCGCCAGCCCCTGCTCCCACCCCACCTTCGGCTCGAAGCCGAGTACCCGGCGGGCGAGCTTGATGTCGGCGTAGCAGTGGCGGATGTCGCCGACGCGGTACTTCCCGGTCACCTCGGGCTCGATGCGCGGCTTGCCCACCACGCCGGCAATGTCGCGCGCGATCGACAGCACCGTGCGCGGGTTGCCGCTGCCGACGTTGAAGACCTTGCCGGCGGCGTCGGCGACCTCCATCGCCAAGCGGCAGGCGGCGGCGATGTCCTTCACGTGGACGAAGTCGCGCTGCTGGAGGCCGTCCTCGAAGACCAGCGGCGGCTTATCGTTCAACAGCCGCGACGAGAAGATCGCCAGCACGCCGGTGTACGGGTTGGAAAGCGCCTGCCGCGTGCCGAAGACGTTGAAGAACCGCAGCGCGACGGTGGGGATGTTGTACGCCCGCCCGACCATGAGGCACATGCGCTCCTGGTCGTACTTGCTCAGGGCGTAGACCGACGCGAGCGTGGGCTGCTTGGTCTCGGGCGTGGGGACCGGCGTGAGCACCTCGTTGCGGTTGTTGCGCACCTCCCACTCGTGCGCCTTGAGCTGCCGGTCGGTGCGCTCGAGGCCTTCGGAGATCTGACCGTTGGGGTCCTTGTACAACCCTTCGCCGTAGATGCTCATCGACGAGGCGACGACGAGCCGCTCGACCGGGCGGTCGATCAGTGCCTCGAGCAGCACGGCGGTGGCCAGGTTGTTCAGGCTCGTGTAATTGGCGATCTGGTACATCGACTGCCCGACGCCGACCGCCGCGGCGAGGTGGTACACGACGTCGACGTCCTTGAGCGCCCGCTCGACGGTCGCCGGGTCGCGCACGTCGCCGACGAGCAACTCGACGTCATCGTCGAGGTATTCCGGCCGAGTCGCGCCGCCGCCGTGGACCTGCGGCGAGAGGTTGTCGAGTGCGCGGATGCGGTAGCCCCTGGCGAGCAGCTCGTCGGCGAGGTGGGAGCCGATGAACCCGGCCCCGCCGGTGATCAGGATGCGTTTTGCTGGCATGTGTGCCCTTTGTCTGATCCCGCCTGTCGTTCCCGCCGCGCGGGGGCGGCGGCAGGAGGGAAACCGCACGCGTGCGCGTCACCCGCTGGCCGCGCGGCGTGGCGGCTTGCCTGCACGCGCGGCCCGAGCCGTTCTCGGGGCGACGGCGCGCGCGCGGGGGACGATCCGGTTTTCAACGCGTGTGCTTCCGTGCGGTGCCGCGACGTTTCCCCTCGCGTCAACCTCGCTCGACGGCGCCCCGGCAAATCCGTGCCGCCCGCCACTTCGATCCGTCGTGCGAAGCTGCGCCGCGCGCCCGTTGGTCGAGGCGTGCGACGTGACGGGACCAAGGCAAACGCGGTGCCGAGCCCGACCGCAGCCGCCGCCGGCGCCGAAGCCTTAGGTGCCTGAGGGTGATCGACGACGCTCAGAGCCGCCGGTGACGGGGGACGCGCCGGGGCAACGGACGAACTGCTGGACGCGTTGTACGGAAAAGCGAAGCGGCCCTCGGGCGAACCATCACGCGCAACCGACGCCGCCTGCGACACTTCGGCAAGCGAGGACGATCCAGGACGACAGATGTGCTTCGCGAACGAAGCGTGCAGCGCGTCGCTAGCAAATGGATGGAGACTGCGCGGGGCGACTGGGAGGGCGGGGGAATCTGGGGCCGAGCGTCGCAGCGGTGGCGGGGGCGGGGGCGGCGCAGCAGGGGAGTCAGTTGTTGTTGTGCAGCTCGAGCGAGACCAGCCCTTCTCGCACCGCGTACTTCGTCAGCTCCGCCACGCTGTGGCGGTCCAGCTTCTCCATGATCCGCCGGCGGTAGGTCTCGATCGTCTTGGCGCTCACGCCGACGAGGCGCGCGATCTCCTTCGTGCTCGAGCCGTCGGCGATCTTCTGGAGGATCTCCCGCTCGCGCCCGCTCAGTGCCTTGCTCCGCTTCACCTTTTCCGGCGTCTGCACGTAGCCGGTGATGACGGTGCTGGCGACCGCGGGGCTGAGGTAGACCTGCCCGTCCGCCGCCGTGCGAATGGCGCGCACGAGCTCCTCGATCTCGCATTCTTTCGTGAGGCAGCCGGCGGCGCCGGCCTTGAGCACGTTTCGAACGAAGGACGCCTCGTGGCTCATCGACATCACCAGCACGCGCACGCCCGGGCGGGCCTCGCGCAGGTGCGCCACGGCGTCGGCGGCATCGCGCGTCGAGAGCGAGACGTTGAACACCACCACCTGCACCGGCAGCGCGCGGACCAGCTTCACGCCCGCCTTGGCGTCCTCGGCCTCGCCCACCACTTCAAACGTGGGATACTTCTCCAGCAGCACGCTCTGCCCCTGGCGGAGCAGCTTTCGACCATCGACCAGCAGGATGTGGATTTTTGCCCGCGGCGACGGCTGCTGCATGAGGAACGCGACTCCTTCTCCATCGCGTGCGGCAAGCTTGTGGAAAAGAGAGAGGTGGTTCCACGCCCGGCCAGAGCGCACGCTTCGGTCGGGAGAGTATCGGCCTGAGGAGCGGGCGGGAGCGCGAAAAATCCGACTCAGCCGTTCCGCGGCGTCATCCTGCGGCAGAGACCGCCGGGGCGAAGCGGCGGCAAGTGAGCCGGCTCACGCGCGGTTGCCGACGTGAAGCACCCGCGGCGGCGCCCGGTGAGGCCATCGGATCGCGTAGGGCATGCCGGGGTAGAGGTCGAAGAAGTTGTCGGCCAGTGGCAGCTCCCCGCCAAGGTCGAGGCAGACGCTCCAGGCGAACGTGGCGCTGCGAAAAGTTGCCACGCCGCTGTTGATGTCCGCCGTGACCTCCGCCGGCGGCCAATGGAGCTCTTGGAACGGCGCGAGAAAGAGCCGGTTCCGCGCGATCAGCTCGCCGCCGGCGTCCCGCATGACCGCGAATGCCGCCGCCGAACGATGATCCGGCCACTCTGCCAGCGGGAACGACGCCAGCCGCGTCGAAGCGTTCGGCTGCAACGTCACGCGAGCGCGACGGTCCAGCGGCAACTTGCCGGAGAGCGCGAACACGCCGAACTGCATCTCCGCCTCCACCGCCTTCGGCGTGTCGTTCACGCCGAAGGCGACCACGTCCGCGCCCTCCTGTGCCAGCACCACGTGCACCGGCGCCATCGCGCGGCGCACCGGGTGGAACGACGGCGTCCGGCGGAGGTAGTAGTCGACGGTGGTCCAGCTCCGCGTCGCCGGCCAGTAGTCGTTGAACATCCAGAAGACGGCCGCGCCGCTGTCGAACTTGCGGCGGCGGAAGTTTTCGACGTACTCCTTGAGTGCCTCCCCCTGGAGCAGCCCGCCGAAGTAGGTCATCTCCTCGAGCGACAGCTCAGAGGGTTCCCTGCCGCTGGCGTCGCGCACCCAGGCGTCGAAGACGCTCGGCTGCGTCCACGTGATGCACGAATTGTCATGCACCTGCCAGGCGAACGAGAGCGGCGCGCGGTCGCCGGAGCCTTCGACGCACGCGCGCACGGTCGGCAGCGACGTCGGCCCGAGCATGCCGCCCTCGTCGGGGAAGCGGCAGTACATGTTGCGGTAGTGGCGGAAGTCGGTGTTGAAGAACCCGACCGACCACGGGTGCTGGTCGCCGAGGTGGTCGGAGTTGGGGTGCTGCCGGTCGGGCGAGTAGGGGCTTGACGGGTGGAACGGCCGCGTGCCGTCCTCCTGCTGCACCAGGCGCGGAAGGGCAATGTGGAAGAATCCGTGGTCGGGAGTGATGACTCCCTTGTGGCCGTAGTCCCAGTCCCAGTCGCCCCACTCGATCTCGTTGTTGCCGCACCAGACGACCAGGCTCGGGTGGCTGGCGAGCCGGCGGACGTTGTAGGCCGCCTCGCGCTTCACGTCCTCGAAGAACCCCTGGTCGTGCGTGGGGTAGCGGCTGCACGCGAAGATGAACTCCTGCCAGACGAGGATGCCGCGCTCGTCGCACAAATCGTAGAACTCGTCTGCCTCGTACAACCCGCCGCCCCAGACGCGCAGGAAGTTGAAGTGCTGCTCCAGCGCCAATGCAATCAGCGGTTCGTAGCGGGCGCGGTCGATGCGGCTGAAGATGAAGTCGGCCGGAACCCAATTGCCGCCCTTGCAGAAAATCCGCCGGCCGTTGATCTCAAGGTTGAAGTAGCGGCCGACCTGCGGGTGAGCATCCTCGATGATGCGAACGCGGCGGAAGCCCACATGCTTCTCGGCCTGCGCGATCGTGACGCCGTCGATGGAGAGCGACGCGCGCACCGCGTAACGCTTTTGCGCCCCGTGCCCGACCGGCCACCAAAGCTCCGGATTGGGGACGTCGAACGCGAGTTCGACCGGCGCGAGGCCCTGCGGGATCTCAACGTCCGCTTCGCGCGAGATCCCAAGTTCCGCAAGCTCGACCTTGAGCCGCGCCGCGCGCGGCGCGGCGACGGTTGTCAGTCCTTCCACAAACCACCGCGCCCGGACGTGCCCGTGCGTGTGATCGTGCGACACGGTTGCCAGGACGACGAACTGGTCGGGTCGCGCGGGGGCGTCGGTCCACTCCAGGCGGACCGGCCTGGTGATCCCGCAGTTGATCAGCCGCGGTGCCCAGTCCCATCCGAACTGGCACTGCGGCTTGCGCTGCCAGTGCCGCTTGTTGAGGATCTGGTCCGGCCAGTGCCACCAGTCCTGCGACGGCTTATCGGAGACGCCGAACAGGCCGGGATCAAGGTGGATCAGCAGCACGTTCTCGCCGGCGCGGAGCTTGCCGGTTACGTCGATGCGGCAGGGGTAGAAGACGTTTGCGTGCCGGCCGATCTCGAGGCCGTTCAACTTGATTCTGGCCGCGTAATCGAGCTGCTCGAAGACGAGCCAGGCGCGGCCCACGGGAACCGCGTCAAGGTGAAACATCCGCCGGTAGGTCCACCAGCATTCCTCGACCCACCGCGCCGCCAGCACGTTCGTGCCGACCGCGGGATCGCCGATCCATCCCTGCTTCATGGCCTCGAGGTGCACCTCGCCCGGCACGGTGGCGTCGATCCAGCGCAGGTCCAGCGGCCCCGTCTCGGCCTGCTCGGTGCGATGCCGTTGGCCGTCGCTCCAGCGCAACTTCCACGTCCCGTTCAGGTCCAGCGTGTGCATCGTGCTGCTTGCCATCGGCCGGCGCCTCCACTGCTGCGCGTGCCGGGAATTCTAGCGGTGGACGCGCGAGCGGCCAGCAAGCGTGCGCGCGCCGGAGGGCGGTGCGCACGGTCACGCAAGCACGTCAATTACGCCCAGCGTGCCGAGGAGCAGGCTGATGATCCCGTTGACGGTGAAGAACGCCAGGCCGACCTTCGAAAGGTCGTGCGGCTTGACGATCCCGTGCTCCACGACGAGCAGCACGCCCGCGCACGCGACGCCGATGAAGTAGAGGACCGAAAGCTCCGGCGCCAGCACGCCCAGAAGCACGAGCAGCGCGAAGCTGACCACGTGCGTAGCGCGGCTGGCCCACAACGCGCGCGCGATTCCAAGTCTGGCCGGAACCGAGACGACGCCGGTCTGGCAGTCGCTCTCGTAGTCCTGGCAGGCATAAATGATGTCGAACCCGGCGGTCCAGCAGAGCACCGCACCGGCCATCAGCACCGGCGGCCAGTCGATGCCGCCGCTGACGGCGACCCACGCGCACATCGGCGCCATCGCCAGCGCCGCGCCCAGGTAGTAGTGGCACAGCCGCGTGAATCGCTTGAGCAGCGGGTAGGCCGATAGCAGCGCCAGCACCGGCAACGACAGCAGCACGGGCCAGGGGTTGCGGTACAGGAACCAGAAGAGTGATGTGGCGGCGACGAAGAGCGTCGCGCAGCATGCTAACACGCCCACGACGAAGCCGCCGGCCAGCCGGCCGCTGGGGATGGCCCGCCGCGCGGTGCGCGGGTTGAGCTGGTCCAGCCGCGCGTCGAGCAGCCGGTTGGCCGCCATCGCCACGGTGCGGGCGGTGATCATGCAGGCAATCACGATCGCCAGCTTCCCGAGGATCGGCCCGCCGACGCGGTGCCACGCCATCACCGCCGCGAGGATCGCCCAAGGCATGGCGAAGACGCTGTGGCTGATCTTGATGTCGGAGGCGAAGAGCGCGCAGCGCCCGGCGAAGCTCGCCGGTGGCGGCGGCACCGGCGGCGCAGCGGCGGCGGCGGGAATGGCAACGGCAGGGGCCTGGCTCACCGTCTCAACCCTCCGGCCGCTGCGCGCGCTTGAGCGCGTCGGCGACTTCCTTCCGCTGGATCGACAGGTGCGGCGGCGCGTGGACGCCGAGGCGAACGAAGTCGCCGCGGACCTCGACCACCACCACGATCACGTGCGGCCCGAGGCGCAGCTCGCCGCCCTTGCCGAGGTCGGCCGTCCGGGTGAACGTGCCGCCGTCGTCGGGCCCGCCGATCATCCGCCCGCGCGCGATCAGGCGGACGCCCTTGCGGTCGATGTCGGTCGGCGCCACGAGGATCGCCTCCTGCCCGATCTGCACCCACTCGTCCACGCCGCGCGAGATCAGGATCATCTACACGACCTCCGGCCGTCCGCCCGCGCCGGCCGGCGGGCGGATGTTGTTCGGGTCCCAGCGCGTGTCCAGCGCGTGCCGCACGCCCACCAGGTCGAGCAGCTTTCCGGCGACGAAATCCACCACCTCGCCGACCGTCGTCGGGTTGAGGTAGAACCCCGGATTGGCCGGCGCGACGATCGCGCCGGCGTCGTTGAGGATCTTGTAGTTGGCCACGTCGATCGGCGACAGCGGCATCTCGCGGTGGACAACGATGAGCTTCCGCCGCTCCTTCAGCGTGACCGCCGCCGCCCGCGCGATCAGGTTATCGCCCAACCCGTGCGCCACCTCTGCCAGCGTGTTGCTCGAGCAGGGGACGATGACCATGCCGTCGTGCAGGAAGGACCCGCTCGCCAGCTTCGAGCCGACGTCGTTGGAGTTGTGCAGAATGACGGTGTGCTGCTTGCGGCCGGCAAGGGCTTCGAGGTCGGGCGTTTCCATTCCCAATTCATCGCGCAGCAGGCGCCGGCCCCAGGGCGAGACGACCAGGTGCACGTTCACCCCGCCCGCCACCAGCCCCTGAATAAAGCGCTGGGCGTAGAGCGCGCCGGAGGCGCCGGAGATTGCGGTGACGATGTCCATCGCCCGATATCATACGATGCCCCGCCCCGGCCCCTCCACGCGCGGGTCGGCGATCGTTTCAAAACGGGTGAAAGAGGGTCGCTCTTCTGGGCGTCGCGGCCGGCGGCGCGGCGGCGCGGGCCGAAGCGGGGTTGAAAACGGGCGCCGATCCAGAATGGCCGCGCGCGCCGGCGGCCGTAGATTGCACGGCCGGTGGACTTGGCGAGGGGCGGCCGCGAGCGGGGAGCGAGGGCGCAATGAAGGAAATGTCCAACGATGACTACCACCCCGAGCCGGTGAGCTGGCGGCGGCGGATCGCGATGATGCTGGGGGGACTCGTGGCGCTAGTGCTGGTGGCGCACCTCGCGTGGACGATGGTTGCCGTCGGAAACCTACGCAAGCGCGTCGCGCAGCTCCGCGCGCAGGGCGAGCCGGTCCTGCCGGCGGACTTCATGTCGCCGGCGGCGGCGGACGAGGCCGACAACGGCGGCGCAGACGTCGACGCGGCCGTCGAGCTGGCGGCGGCGTACCGGGCAGCACACGCACAGTTCGACGAACTCGAGGCCGCCCTGCCCCTCCGCCCGGAGGAGCGACAGGTGATCGAGGCGGCGGTGCAGGCGGACCTGGGCGGCGCGTTGTCGCTGCTCGACCGCGCCCGCGCCAAGCCGCGCCTGGAAACGAGGCTCGACCTCACCTCGCCGGTCTTCAACAACCTCATGCTCACGTCGATGAACGATCAGCGGGGACTGGTGCGGGCGCTGGGGGCCGCCTCGCTGCTGGACCACGCCAACGGCGACCACGCCGCCGCGCTCGCACGGCTCGACCGGGTGCTGTTCGTCAGCCGCTACTTGTACAAGCACCCGACGATCGTCGGGCACCTCGTCGCCGTCGGCAGCTCGGCGCTGGCGTCGCAGCACGCGATCGAGCTGGCGCCCGACCTGCGCATCGGCACGGGCAAGGGCGACATCCCCCCGGAGGAGCTGCGCAAGCTCATCGACGTGCTGCTCGACGACGCCCCTTACCAGGCGGGGCTGCGGCTGGCGTTTCGAGGCGAGCGGATGGCGCAGCTCGACGCCATGACCGCGCTGGACACCGGCATCCCCATCGCCATCGGCCTCACCCCCGGCGGCGGCAAGACGCGGTACAACGCCGCCATGCGCTACGCCATCCGCCCGGTGCTGCAGACCAACGCCCGGTTCATGCTGGACCAGATGACGGTGATGCTGGCAGCGGCGGATGGGGCGGACCTGCCGGCGGCGCAGGCGAAGCTGCCGACGCGCCCGCCGCGCGGCACCAACCCGCTGCGCGTCTTCGCCGACATCCTGCTCCCGGCGCTGCCGCGGGTGCTGGAGACGCACCACCGCGAGCGCAGCGAGCGCCGCCTCGCCGCCGCGGCACTGGCGGTGCGCTGGTACGCCGTGGAGCACGAGGGGAGGCTGCCGGGGCGGCTCGACGACCTCGTCCCGCGCTACCTGCCGGCGGTCCCGGTCGACCCGCTCATCGGCGGCGGGGCGCGCATCAGCTACAAGCCGGCCGCGACGCAGCCGATCTTGTACGGCGTCGGCACCAACAACGTGGACGACGGCGGGAGCGAGGCGTTCATCAAGCCGCCGTCCGACGGACGCGCGCCGGGCAGGGGGGACGAGTGGTTGACGCGCGACCGCGTGGTCCACCTCCAGCGCCGCCCGCGCCCCGAGCCGCTGCCGCTTCCGGTCGATGCGCCGTTGGACGGGGCGGTGCCGCCGCCGGCGGGGCGTTGAACGTTGAGCTGGAGGGAGCGCGATCGGGTTTGCGGAAACGGGAACCAAAATGTCGTCCCGAAGCGTACCCGCGAGGGATCTCGGGACCGGGAGCCGTTCGCCAGCCCGAGATCCCTCGCGGGTACGCTTCGGGATGACGCAACGCCTGCTGCCGGCGCTACACCCGGACGCGCACCGCTCAGGACGTGGTGTGCTCGGCCGCGCCCGCCGGGGTCGGCGCGTCTCTTCGCCGCCGCGCGATGATCCATCCGAGCGCGGTGAAGAGCCCGCCCCACACCAGGAAGCCGATGTCCCACGCTCCCTGCGATGGCCCGGGGCGGACGTGGTGGATGCCCAGGATGATGTGGTCAATTAAGCCTTCGACCACGTTGAAGATTCCCCACCCGGCCGTCATCCAGCCGAAGAATGGGCGGGCGAAGCGCTCGAGGCGATCACCGCTCGACAGCACGCCGAGCCCCGCGATGCAAAGCACCCAGCAGGCGGCGTGGAACAGGCCGTCGGTGAAGTTCTGCCATTCCAGCTCGGCCACCGTGTGCGGCTTGCACGTGTCGGTGGTGCAGATCATGTGGTGCCAGCCGAGCAGTTGGTGAAAGACGATCCCGTCGAAGAATCCGCCGAGGCCCAGGCCCAGGAGCAGCCCCGAGGTGACGATGCGCGTGCGGTCGGTCATGCGACCGATCATGCGCGCGGCCAGCGGCGCGGCGGAAGGGATATTCCTTGCTGGCTTCTCTCAAGCCGGGAACGCGCCGCCTCGGACGTGCTTCGACGGATTCATCGCAAGCCGAAGAACCTTACGGGCGGAGCGTCCGGCGCACGCGGTCGGCAGCGTCCCGCTCCAGCGTCAGGTCCCGGCCGGTGGCGTACCAGTAGCGCTGCGGGAGGACGATGCCGCGGTCGGACTCGCGGCTGCCGACCGGCGGGGTGCCGCGGGTGGAGCGGAACGCGTTGCGCAGGTAGACCGATGCTGTGATCGGCCGCTCCGCCAGCGTGTAACGCTCGATCAGCACCTCGGGCGTCGCCGCGTACCCGCCGGCCGGATCCTTGGTGATGTTGAAGCGCAGCGTCCGGCGGTAGGTGGCGAGGGAGCTCTCGGCCACGTCGGTCGCGGTCTGCGCGTCGTTGCGCCAGACCTCAAAGAACTGCTTGGAGACCAGCGGCACGGTGGTGATCACGCCGTTGCGATAATCCTGCCGATCGAGCGCGAAGCCGTACCGGCGCGCGGTGTCTTCGCAGGCGCTCCAGAGCGCCTGGAAGTTCGCGTGCGCGACCTTGGGCGCGGGAGGGAGCGGCGCCGCCGTCGCCACGTCAGCCGGCTGCGTGGCCGCGCCGGGAGACGCCGCCACCGCCCGTGCAGGCTGCGGCTGCTGGGCGCATCCGCCTCCCGTCGCGACGAGGGTGACCAGCAGCGCCACGCCCACCGAACGGATGATCATGCGATCTCCGGTTGCAGGTGTTCCGACTGCACCATCGCCGGCGCGCCGTCCGAGAGGTGCTCGGGCTCGGACGCGCCCAGCGTGTGGATCAACACGCCGTTGAGCAGCCCGGGCGTGCCCATGCTGGAGCCGGCGACGACCACCACGCGGTCGCCCGCCTTGGCGTACGCCTGCTGGCGGACCAGCGCGTCGCTCTCGCGCAAGAGTGCCCGCACGTCCTCGACCGGTTCCATCTCGTGCGGGATCACGCCGTAGTGCAGCGCCATTCGGCGCAGCGCACGGTGGTCGCTCGAGAGCGCGATGATGGAGATGTTGAAGCGCGTCTTGGAGAAGATGCGCGCCGTCGCGCCGGTCTGGCTCCAGACGACGACCAGCCGCGCCCGCAACTGCTCCGCCATGCTCCAGACGCCCCGCGCCACCGCCGATGACAGCGCCATCGTCTTCAGCCGAAGCTGCGGCTCGCGCGCCTCCGGCTGGCTGGCGATGTAGGTCTCGGTCGTCTGCGCGATGTGCGACATGATCAGCACGGCCCCGACC
This sequence comes from Tepidisphaeraceae bacterium, assembly GCA_035634055.1. Lineage (GTDB taxonomy): Bacteria > Planctomycetota > Phycisphaerae > Tepidisphaerales > Tepidisphaeraceae > JAICTV01. The sequence continues at coordinate 31,773 of DASQDR010000174.1, forward strand.
GGGAACTTGCCGACCGACGTCTCGCCGCTGAGCATCACCGCGTCGGTCCCGTCGAAGATCGCGTTGGCCACGTCGCTCACCTCCGCGCGCGTCGGGGAGGCCTGCTCGATCATGCTCTGAAGCATCTGCGTCGCGACGATGACCGGCTTGCCGGCGGCCTGGCAGCGGCGGATCAGGTCCTTCTGGATGATCGGCACCTGCGCCACGTCCATCTCCACCCCGAGATCCCCGCGCGCGACCATCAGCCCGTCGCTGGCGTCGATGATCCCGTCGATCTGCTCCAGCGCCTCGGCCTTCTCGATCTTGGCGATGAGCTGGATGTCGCTCCCGCGGTTGGCCAGGTGCTGGCGGAGGATGGTCAGGTCGTCCGGGCGGCGGACGAAGGAGAGCGCGAGGTAATCCAGGTCGTTCTCGATCGCCCAGTCCGCGCAGATCCAGTCCTTGTCGGTGATGGACGCGACGTTGACGCTGCTGTCGGGGAGGTTGATCCCCTTGGAGGTCTTGAGGATGCCGCCGACCGTGCAGGTGCAGCGCAGCTCGCTGTAGTTCTTCTCGACGCAGAGGAAGCGGAGCATCCCGTCCTCGATGAAGACGCGGTGGCCGATCTGCACGTCGTCCACCAGGTGCTTGTAGGTGGTGCTGACGCGTCCGTCGCGGCCGACGGTGGGGGCGCGCTGGATCACCAGGACGTCGCCGACGTTGATCGGCATGCCGCCCGCGCCGCCGCCGGCGTCGGCGACCTCGCCCAGGCGGATCTTCGGCCCGCCGAGGTCGCCCAGCACGGCGATCGGGCGGCTGAAGCGCGCGGCGGCCTCGCGGATGTTGCGCAGCGTCAGCAGGTGCTGATCGAGGTTCCCGTGCGAGAAGTTCAGCCGGCAGACGTCCGCGCCGGCCTCGAACAGCCGGTAAAGCGTCTCGACATCCCCGCAGGCGGGGCCCATGGTGGCGACGATCTTGGTGCGGATCATGCTCGGGGCAGATCGTACGGATGTCGTCGGCGGAACGAAAGGGGAGCGAACTGCAGATACACGCTGATGAACGCAGATTTTGAAGACTAGCCATGAATGGACACGAATTCATTCAGGACGCTCGCCCTCTCCTCCCATTCGTGTTCATTCGTGCCATTCGTGGCTCCTCCGGTCTCATCCGCGTTTATCTGCGGTTCCCGTGCGTTACACTTTCACCGCCATGACATCCGACCCTTACGCCTCCGCGTCGCCACAGATCTGCGCTTCGATCCTGTCGGCGGACTTTGCCAAGCTCGCGGCGGAGATCGACGACGTCGACCGCGGCGGCGTGGACTTCCTCCACCTCGACGTGATGGACGGGCACTTCGTCCCCAACATCAGCTTCGGCCCGGCCCTCTGCGCTGCGACGCGCCGCTCCACCCGGGCGTACCTCGACGCCCACCTGATGATCGACGAGCCGGTCCGCTACGCGCCGGCGTTCGCCAAGGCGGGGGTGAACGGGATCACCTTCCACGTCGAGGCGGTGCGCGACCCGGTGGCGGCGGCGAAGGAGATCCGCGCGCTCGGGCTGCACGTCGGAATCACCTCGCGCCCGGCGACGCCCATCGACGCGATCCTGCCCGCCCTCGACCACGTGGACCTGGTGCTGGTGATGAGCGTCAACCCCGGATTCTCCGGTCAAAAGTTCATGCCGGAATCTCTCGCCAGGGCAGAGGCGATCCGGAAGCGCCTGCGGCCCGGCCAGCGGTTGCAGATCGACGGCGGGATCAACCCGCAGACGATCCGCCAGGCGCGCGAGGCGGGGGTTGATTGGTTCGTGGCCGCCAGTGCGATATTCGATGGTCCCGACCGCGCCGCCGCGATCCGCGAGCTGCGCGCCGGCGCGGGAATGGGGGAGGTCGCGCGATGAAGCGAACGGTTCTCACCCTCCTGCTCGCCCTGTTGCTCCGATCGTCGCCCGCGCTCGCCGCCGAGCCGCTGCCGCCGGCGACTGCGCCGGCCGAGCCGAAGTTCCGTCACCAGACGATCGACGACAAGATCGAGATCGGCTACGGCATCGCTGCGGCGGACGTGGACGGAGACCGGAAGACCGACGTCCTGCTGGCCGACAAGCGGCAGTTCGCGTGGTACCGCAACCCGACGTGGGAGAAGTTCGTCATCGCAGAGAACCTGACGCCGCGCGACAACGTCTGCCTGGCGGCCCAGGACATCGACGGTGACGGCAAGTGCGAACTCGCCGTCGGCGGCGACTGGGACCCGGCCGACCGAGAGAACAGCGGGGCGGTCTTCTACCTGATCCCGCCGGCCGACCGCACGCAGAAGTGGGAGCCGGTCAGGCTCCACGCCGAGCCGACGGTGCACCGCATGCGCTGGATCAAGCTGGACGAGGGCGGGTGGGGCCTGGTCGTCGCGCCGCTGCACGGCCGCGGCAAGGACGGGCGTGCCGGCTCGAAGCTCCTGCTCTACCACAAGCCCGACGACGTCCGCGCCCAGTGGAGGACCGAGCTGCTCGACGACTCGATGCACGCGACGCACAACTTCGACGTCGTCGACACCGGAATTTTCCTCGCCGGCCGCGAGGGCGTGCTGGCGATCGGTCGGCAGGAAGATGAGAACGGGAAGGTGCGCCTCCGCAAGGAACGCATCAAGGGCGTCCGGGCAGCCGGGGAGGTGCGCGCCCACATGGCAGCAGTCGCGACGGTCGAGCCGATGCACGGGAACGTTCTGGCCCTCTACCTCGGCGAAGAGCTCACGCGCCAAGTGCTGACCGACCGGATGGCCGAGGGGCACGCGCTGGCGTGGGCAAACCTCATGAGCAGCGACGCGCTGCTGGTGGTCGGCTGGCGGGGAAACGGGGGCGGCGTCCGGGCGTTCAGCCTGGCGACGCAGCAGCCGCGCGAGGTCGTCGTGGACGATGGCGGCATGGCCTGCGAGGACCTGTGCCTGGCGGACCTGAACGGCGACAAGAAGCTCGAGATCGTCGCCGCCGGCCGGGCCTCCAGGAACGTGAAGATCTACTGGAACGAGACGCCCGCGGCGGCGGCTTCCCAGCCGGCCGCCGGGCGACCATAATCAGCCGCTTATGTCGCAATCGCCCTCCAACGAGACGCCGGCCCAGGGGCCGCGGGTGGCCCGGCAGCAGCAGGAGCCCGAAGGCATCCCCGCCGGGCTGTGGATGCGCTGCCCCGAGTGCGGCGACATGCTCTTCCGCAAGGTGGTCGAGGAGGGGCAGCACGTCTGCCCCAACTGCCAGCACCACTTCCGCGTCGGAGCGCGCACGCGGGTCGAGCAACTGGTCGATCCGGGCAGCTTCGAGGAGATGTTCGACGACGTCGAGCCGGCCGACCCGCTGAAGTTCACCGATAAGAAGGCTTATAAGGACCGCCTCGTCTCGGAGCAGAAGAAGACCGGCAACCCCGACGCCGTCATCTGCGGCAAGGGGTTCATCAAGGGCCGGCCCATCATGCTGGCGGCGATGGACCCCGACTTCATGATGGGCTCCATGGGATCGGTCGTCGGCGAGAAGATCACCCGCACAATCGAGGCGGCCGCCGAGGACGCGCTGCCGCTGCTGATCGTCAGTTGCTCCGGCGGCGCGCGGATGCAGGAATCCACTTTGTCGCTGATGCAAATGGCCAAGACCTCAGCCGCCCTCGCCCGGCTGGACGACGCGGGCGGGCTCTTCATCTCGCTGCTGGCCGACCCGACCACCGGCGGCGTCACCGCCAGCTTCGCGATGCTCGGCGACTTCATCATCGCCGAGCCCAAGGCCCTCATCGGCTTCGCCGGCCCGCGCACGATCTGGAACACGATCAAGGTCGAGCTGCCCGAAGGGTTCCAGCGCAGCGAGTTTCTCCAGGAACACGGCTTCATCGACTTCGTCGTCCACCGCAAGGACCTCCGCAGCGAGATCGCCCGGCTGGTGGACTTCTGCGCGAAGTAGCCGCGCGTCTTCCGGCCGAAGGACCGCAGCGCTGGCATCGAAGCACCCGTGATGCCTGATCATCCCATCGAACTCGTCGTCTTCGACCTCGGCCGGGTGCTGATCCGCATTTGCGACGGGTGGGCTCACGCCTGCGCGGTGGCCGGCGTCGCGCCGCCGGCGGCGGAGCTGTCGCCGCGGCGGCAGGCGGCGCTGCACGACGCGGTCTGCGCTTCAGAGGTGGGGGACCTGGACCTGGCCGGCTTCGCCGCCGCGGCAGCGCCACAACTCGGGATCCCCGCCGACGCCGTCGTCGCGCTCTCGGACGCTTACCTGCTCGGCCCGTACCCCGGCGCGGGCGAGCTGCTCGACGATCTCCGCGCCGCCGGCGTGCGCACCGCCTGCCTGTCCAACACCAACGCCAACCACTGGCGGCTGATGACCGACCCGTCGTCACCCAGCGTCATGCCGCTGGACAAGCTCGATTTCCGCTTCGCCAGCCACTTGGTGCGCATGCGAAAGCCGGAGGACCGCATCTACGCGCACGTGGAGCGCGAGACGGGCGTGGCCGGCGGCGGCGGCATCCTGTTCTTCGATGACCTGGAACCCAACATCGTCGCCGCCGCACGGCGCGGCTGGCGCGGGCACCTCGTCGGCATCGACGCCGACCCAATCACCCAAGCGCGGGCCCGGCTGCGCGCGGAAGGCGTCTTCCCCTAGCTGGTGGCGATGGGCAAGGCGACGATGGTGACGACCGCCAGCAGGACCGCGACGGCGGCCACGGCCCACTGGAGGGTCCGGCCCAGCCGCAGGTATCTTCGCCGCCACACCAACAGGGCCAGCGCCAATGGGATCGACGCGAAGTAGTAGGAGAAGCAGAGGTCAAAGAGCCACTGGAACGGCTGCCCGGTCTGCGGCCAGCCGCTCGCGATGACGGTGATGATCGCGAGCAGGCCGATGCCGCCCGTCGCCGCCAGCGCGAGTTGCGCCGTCAGCCACGCGCCCTGCCGCGGCTCGCTCAGGCCGATGCGGAGCTCGAGGTCGCGCCCGCACTCGGGGCAGCGCGGCGACAAGAGACCGCGCAGGTTGTACTCGCACAGCGGGCACGCCACGTCGCGCTCGCGGAGAAAGTCGAGCAGTGCTCGGGCATCGCGATCGCCAGCGGCCGGCGGAGCTGCCGAAATCGCCGGCGACTCGTGTGCGGGTGTTTCGGCCGTCGTCGTCGTGGTCATGTCAAGAAAGTCTACACGGTGCGGCACGCCGGTGTCACACGCGCGCCGCGGCGGCCGCACCTCCCCGCGGCGGACCGCACGTCATCCGCGCCGCGTCGCGCCGCTGGCGGGGCGCGCCCCTTGTGCGGCGCCCGATGGCAAAGCCGCCTCGGGCGCCGGCGACTGCGGGCTATTCGGCCGGGGGCGGCGGGTAGATCTCGGCGACGATCGCCCAGTAAATCGCCGCCTGGACGACGCTGCCGGAGGCGAGGATCGGCACGTCGTACCCGGCGACCCTGACGCACGCGTCCTCCGCCGGACAGTGCGGGTCGAGGTAGAGGATGTGGCCCGCGCGATCGTCGCCGGCGCGGTCGACGCTGGTGTAGACCAGCTTCGACCGTCGCATGTGCGCGGCGGCGACGGCCAGGTGCGGCGCGGCGCGTCGGGCGAGCACCAGCGACGCCTGCGCGACGTCCGGCGCCGGCGCGCCCGCGTCAGCAATGCGCTCGAACGGCTGCGGCGCGCGCGGGTCGCGGAAGTGGTCCGGGTGCAGGCGGCTGATGATCTGAGCCGATGACCAGACCGGGGTGGCGTCGCGGAACCACACGCCGGCGAAGCGCAGCGCGTCGGGCGACTCATCCAGGATCGCCGACAGCGATTGCTCGATGCGATCGAGGTAGGCCATGCCGACTACGCCGGTGCCGACGGGCGCGACGTTCAGGTCCGGGTGAAAGGCGGAGCCGGCGTACCAGCGCGCCCGCGCGGCGCTGCTGGGAACGTCCTCGCCAGCGTGCATGACCGGCGTCGCCCCCAGGCGTGTACAGGCGGAGAAGAACTCGCCCGTCCACGCCCACGCGTTGAGCAGGTTGAGCACCGAATCGCTGGGCACGAGCTTCCCGCCCGCCAGCGTGACGCCGGACTCGGCGCCACAGTCGATCAGCGCGTCCGGCGGGAAGTAACGGACGTCCGACTGCCGCGCCGACGCGAACGCGACCACGTACGCCCCGCGCTCGGTCCGCCAGCGGTCGATGCGCAGACGGTCATTGCCAGTTAGTGGGCCGCGGGCGGCGTAGAGGATGACGTCGTCCTTCTCGATCAGGTCAATCCGCTCCGGCACCGGCCGGAGCATCGCGAGGCGCCCCGCGCCGGTGAGCAGCTCGACCGGGAAGTCCGGCTGCGACCCGCCGACGAAGATGCGCCCGCGATTGCGCACGACGCGTCGGGCGGCGACGTCCGCCGAGCGGATCATCTGCGGCATTTGCTCCCGCGCCCGTGCGACGCCCGCGCGCAAATGATGGAGGTACGCCACCGCCGGCTGCACGGGTGGCGCCGGCCGGGCGAGCGGGTCGCCGCCGATGGACGCGCACCCGCCGAGGGTTGCGATGACCATTAACAGCAGCGCGAACCACGTGCGGGCGGGGCGGGGTGAAGTCATGGGCCGCCTACATCCTAAAGTGCTGGACGGACGCCGAGCATCCGCCCTTCATCGGTGCGCGGCCGCACGGGCAGGAGCATCGTGAAGGCGGGGAGCTTGCAACGGGCGTAACGGGAGAAGCTCGCGCCATGCCGGTGCACGTTCGGTCGCGCCAGGCGCGCGTGCCGTTCAACAAACCCTGCGCTCACGGCATCGGGCGGAACCCTTCGGCGCGCACCGTCCAGCCGTTCTTCGGAAACCCCGGCGTCGCGCCGGTGGGCGCGCCGTCCCATCCGCCTGCCATCATCGCCACGGCCGACAGGAGCTGCCCGTTGCCCGGCAGGTAGAGCGGCAAATTTTCGCGCTGGTAGAAGTGCCCGTTGGGCAGGACATTGTTCATGGCGCCCTTCATGAGCAGCAGGTCGACCGCCAGCTCCGGGTCGCCGAGCCGGGCGGCGGTGGTGGCGGCGAAGGGGTAGTCCCAGCTCCAGACGTCGTCCCACTTCCACGCCTGCTGCACCTTGCGCAGCGTGCGCAGCATCGTCTCGCGGTCGACGCGCGCCGGCGACGGCGGGATGACGCCGTACACGCCCAGCATGCACGGGTGGTCGGTCAGCTCGCGCTCGGTCACGTACTGGTTCGGGTGGCTCTCGGCCGACAGGTAGAGCTGCCCGTCCGCCGTCGTCGGCAGCTTCGGCCAGTGCTTCAGGACGTGGTCCCACTTCTCGTTGCGCGGCCGGCCGAGCCGCTCGCGCCACGCCTGCGCGGTTTCGATGCCCCACGCCCAGTAGGCAAGCTCGAAGCTGGGATTGAAGGTCGAGGTCGCCTCGAACACTTCCTGCACCGGCACGACCGGCGGGCCGAGCACGTAACGCCTGGCCTGCTCGTCCCACCACATAAAGCTGGCCATGAACTCGGCGGTGGCGTCGACGACCTCGGCGTACTTCTCCAGCGTCGCGCGGTCGTCGTGCTGGCGGCGGGCGAGCTCGGCGAAGTAGATCGGGTGCGGCTGCTGCCAGCAGATGAACGTGCCGATGCCCGACGGGCTGTCGTCGCCGGCCGGATCGGTCATCTTCGGCCAGCGCGCGCCCGTGTAGCCCTGCGCCTTAGCGCGCTCGCGGGCGGACGGGAGGATCTTGGCGTACCACGGCAGGCTGCGCTCCAGCAGATCGATGCGGTTCCAGAGCGCGAAGTGGGCGGCGTGGGCCCAGTGCATCTCGAGGTGGAACTTGCCGAACCACGAGTTCTGCGTCAGCCCGGTCTCCTGCGGCGGCATGGAGCCGGCGGAGTTGACGGCCATTACGTACTGCGACAGGACCACGCGCCGCTCGAGCTCGGCCGCGCGCGGGTCGGTGCTGCCGGAGAAGTCGATGGCGGCCCCGCGCGTCCAGAATTGCTGCCAGTGCCGCGCCGCCGCGTCAAGCGTGGGCTCCACCGACGGCAGCGAAGTGCGCGGCGCGTCAGGGGAAAACGCGCACACGAAGGCGAGGTGCTCGCCGCCGCCGTCGCCGCCGGCAGCGAGCGCGAAGTGGTGCGGGCCTGATTGGGTGAGCTTCGCGCCTGCGGAAGCTTCGACCGTGGCGGCGTAGCGCGTGTTGTCCAGCGTCCGCTGCACCGTCCAGCCGCCGCCGCCTTCGCGCGGCGACAGCTCCGACCTGTGCTTGTCCGGAAGCGCGTAATCCGCCGGGGAGCCGCCCCAGGCGGCGTTGGGGTAAGCGAAGCGCAGTTCCACCGCCAGCCGGCCCGCCTTGATCAGCGGCGAGCGGATCGACGCGGCGACCATCGCGCGCGCGGGGTCCGGGTCCGCCACTGTCGTTACCGTCACCGGCTGGCCATCGAACTCGAACTTGCTGGTGATGGTGCCCGACCACAGGTCGAGCCGCTGGTCGATGTTCTTCAGGTCGTCCGCAGTCGCCGCCGAGCCGTCGGACCGCGTGAGCCGCAGGCCGATCTGGCCCAGGTCGTAGCGGTGCGGGTTGGCGCGAAAGTACTCGCCGGCGGGGGTCTTCTGGATCGGCGTGTACGGCACGGGCCGGCCATGCGTGTCGATCATCTTCGTCGCGCCGGACCGATCGACCGGCTGCGTCGCCGGTGACGTGTGCCATGCCCACTGCGCCTGCGTGCCGAGGCGGATGCCCTTCTCGTAGGCGGCGGGAAACGTCTGCAAGCCGGTGACGTCGGCGGTGAAGGCGAACTCGCCGTTGCCGACCGTGAGTGGCGAGAACGGGTCGAGCTTGCGCACCACCACGTCGTGCCGCGCCACGAGCGCGCGGCGATCAATGGGCGCGGTGGTCGGCGGCGGCGACGGTTCGGCGGCGCTGCTCACGATTGGGTGAAGGATAACGAGCGACAGCGCGATGAGGCAGGCGAGTCGGGACATGCGCCCAATTCTAACCGCGGCCCGCCGGATTCAAGGTCGCAGGCGCGGGCCGGCTCGTTCAACCGAACTTCAGCCGGGCGATGACGTCCTCGGAGCGCGGGCAGAGGTGGGCGACGGTGGCGACCAGTTCTGCCGGCGCCACCGGCTTGCTCAGGTGCGCGTGGAAGCCGGCCGAGACGCAGCGAATCCGGTCCTCCTCGCGCGCGTAGGCGGTGAGCGCGACCGCCGGGATCTCGCCACCGACGCTCGCCGGCATCTCGCGCAGGCTTCGGATCAAATCGTACCCGTCGCGGTCCGGCATGGCGATGTCGCTCAGCACCAAGTCCGGCTTCACCTGCGTGATGATCGCCAGCGCGTCGGCGACGCTGCCGGCGGCGGTCACGGTGGCGTTGGAGCGGCGGAGGATCTCGGCGATCACCTCGCGCGCGTCGGCCTCGTCGTCCACCACCAGCACGTGCGTGCCGGCGAGGTCGAAGCGGTCCGCCTCGTGGGCGGCGTCTTCCCTGGCGGCGGGGACCTGCGGCGGGGGGACCTCGCCGCTGAGGACGTTGGCGCCTGGCAGCGTCACGGTGAAGGTGGCGCCGCGCCCCTCGCCGCCGCTCTCGGCGCGGACGCTCCCGCCGTGCAGCTCGACGATCCGCCGAACGATCGTCAGCCCGATGCCCAGCCCGCCGTGGCTGCGGGTGGAGGTGGCGTCCGCCTGGCGGAAGCGGTCGAACACGTAGGGGAGGAAGTTGGCGGGAATGCCCTGCCCGGTGTCGGCGACGACCAGCCGCAGCGCGCCGCCGACGCGCTCGAGGCGCACGTCCACGCGCCCGCCGGCGGGGGTGAACTTCACCGCGTTGCTGAGCAGGTTCCACGCGACCTGCTGGAGGCGGTCGCCGTCGCCGGTCATCGGGTAGGTGTCGTGCTCACAGGCCAGGTGCAGGGCGACCTGCCTCGCCTCGGCGGTGGGGCGAACGGCCTCGATGGCGGACTGCGTCACGCGGCGCAGGTCCACCGCGCGCGTGGTCAGCCGCAACTTGCCGTTGGTCACGCGCGACACGTCGAGCAGGTCCTCGACGAGCTTGGCCTGCGCGCGGGCGTTGCGCTCGATCACCTCGATGGCGTGGCCGGTCTCGGGGTCGAGGTCGCCCATGCGCAAAAGCTGGGTCCAGCCAAGAATCGCGTTGAGCGGCGTGCGCAGCTCGTGCGAGAGGGTGGAGAGGAACTCGTCCTTGATACGGTTGGTCTCGCGCTCCTCGGCGTAGAGGGTGTTCTCGATCGAGATCGAAGCCATCTGCGCGAGCTGGACGAGGACGGCCTCGTCGTCATGGCTGAAGCCGTCGCCCTCGTAGCGGTCGCAGAGGTAGATGATGCCGAGGTTGTTGCCGTCGCGCCCGCCAAGGGGGGCGGCGAGGATGCCTCCCTCGATGGGCGGGATCTCCAGCTTGCGGACGATCTCCCAGTCCGGGTGGTCGTGCAGCTCCTTTTGGGTCATGCGCGTCGCCGAGCGGCTCTGGGCGACCAGGGTGGTGGTGACCGGCGCCAGGTCGAGCTTGCGCTGCCGCCAGGCGGCGTACTTCTCGGAGAAGCTGGTGGCCGCCTGCGTGCGGCTGGGGCGCTGGCCGGAATAAGGGTCCGCCAGGCAAAGCATGATCGCCTGGTGCGCGCCGATGATGTCGCGCGCGGACTCGGCGACGATCTGGAGCATCCGGTCGATCGACACCGCCGCGCTGATCGCCACCGACGCCGCCGCCAGCTTCTGGAGCTGCACCGCCCGCCGGCGCAGGCTGTCCGCCTGCCGGCGGACCTGGTCGTTCTTGCGAGCCAGGTCGACGAACACCGCCACCTTCGTCTTCAGCACCTCCGGCATCACCGGCGTCTGGATGTAGTCGACGGCGCCCAGCGAGTACCCCAGCGAGCTGTGGGTGTCGTCTCCGAAGGCGGTGATGAAGATGATCGGGACGTGCTCGGTGGTCTTGCGCTGGCGGATCAGGGCGGCGGTCTCGAAGCCGTCCATGCCGGGCATGTTGACGTCGAGCAGGATGACGGCGAACTCCTGGTTGAGCAGCGCCCGCAGCGCCTCGCGCCCGGAATAGGCGCGGACGATCGTCTGCCCGAGCTCCTCGAGCACCGCCTCCAGCGACAACAGCTTCTCCGGCTTGTCGTCGACGATCAGGATGTTGACCTTGTCACTCATGAGGCCGTGGGCCCGATGATGAACGGGACACCGCCGTTCATCATTCAGCAGTCATCGTTCAGCGTTACCGGTACAGCCAGACCCGCAGCAGCGACAGGAGCTGCTCGGTGTCGACCGGTTTGGCAATGTAGTCGCTGGCGCCGGCGTCGATGCACTTCTCGCGATCGCCCTTCATGGCCTTGGCGGTCAGGGCGATGATCGGCAGGCTGCGGAACTTCGCCAGCTTGCGGATCGCGCGCATCGGGTCGTAGCCGTCCATGTCCGGCATCATGATGTCCATCAGGACGACGTCAATCTCGCCGTCGTTCTGGAGGATCTCGATGGCGCTCTTGCCGGTCTCGGCCGACGCGATCTCCATGTTGAACGGTTCGAGCAGGCTGGTCATGGCGAAGATGTTGCGGATGTCGTCGTCGACGATCAGCACCTTCTTCCCGGCCAGCACGGTCTCGGCGCGGTGAAGGTCCTCAATCATGCCGCGCTTGTCGTCGGACAAGCTCGACATCGGGCGGTGCAGGAAGAGGCACGCCTCGTCCAGCAGCCGCTGCGGCGAGCGGACGTCCTTCAGCGGCATCGTCTGGCTCAGCCGCTTGAGGTGGATCTCCTCCTTCTTCGACAGCGTGCGCCCGCTGTAGACCAGGATCGGCACGTTCGCCGCCTCGGGCAGGGCGTTGATCTCGTCGATCAGGTCGAACCCCTTCATCTCCGGCAGGTCCAGCGCGATGACGGCGGCGTCGGCCTTGGATTCCTTGAGCCTGGCGACGAGGTCGGGGCCGGAGCCGACCTGAACGATCTCAACGTCGTCGCCGCGGAGCAGCTCGACGATCTCGCTGCGCGCCGGCTCGCCCGCCTCGGCGACGATCAGCCGGCGCGTGCGCGGGGCGAGGCAGGCGGTCTCGACCCTGGCGAAGATTTCCTCCAGCGCCTCCTTGGTCTTGACCGGCTTGGTGATGGCGCCGACGGCGCCCATGCGGATGCCGCGCTGCGTCTCCTCGTCGGTGGTGATGATCTGCACCGGGATGTGGCGCGTGGCGGCGTCGTCCTTCAGCCGGTCGAGCACGCGCCACCCGTCGATGTCCGGGAGGTTGATGTCGAGGGTGATGACGGCGGGCCTGACCTCGCGCGCCTTCTTGACGGCGTCGGCGCCGCGCCCGGCGACGACCGCCTTGTAGCCGCGCTCGTGCGCCACGTCGAACAGCACGTGGGCGAAGTTGTTGTCGTTCTCGACGATGAGCAGGACCTTGTCGCCCGGGACGATGGAGGTCGAGTCGTCGGCGAACTGGTTCGCCTGCGACGGCTCCTGCAGCCCGCGGTGGTGGACGGCGTCGAGGTTGAGGTCTGCCGGGGTCACCGCCAGCACGCCGGACGTCTCCGGCGCCGCCGGCAGTTGCCGCCGGGCGGCGCGCGACGGGCTGTAGTTCTGCGGCAGGTAAAGGGTGAAGGTGCTTCCCTCGCCCGGGTTGGAGTGCAGGCGGATCTCGCCGCCCAGCAGCCGCCCCAACTCGCGGCTGATCGCCAGCCCCAGGCCGGTGCCGCCGTACTTGCGGCTGGTCGAGCCGTCCGCCTGCTGGAACGCCTCGAAGATGATCTGCTGCTTCTCCGGCGGGATGCCGATGCCGGTGTCGGTCACGGTGAAGGCGACCACCGAGCGCGCCTTGTTCAGCGACTCGTTGTCCGGCGCCCACCCGGCCGACGCCGAGTCGATGTGCAGCGCCACCTTCCCCTTGTCGGTGAACTTGAACGCGTTGGAGAGCAGGTTCTTGAGGATCTGCTGCAGCCGCTTGGCGTCGGTCTGGATCGCGCGGGGCAACTGGTGCCCCAGCTCCACCTCGAAGCTGAGCCGCTTGTTCTCCGCCACGTGGCGGAAGGTGCGGTCGACGTAGTCCTGCAGCTCGCCGAAGGCAATGTCCCCCACGTCCACCATGACCGTGCCCGATTCGATCTTCGAGAGGTCGAGGATGTCGTTGATCAGCGCCAGCAGGTCGTTGCCGGAGCTGTGGATCGTGCGGGCGAACTCCACCTGGCGGACGGTGAGGTTCTGGTCGGCGTTCTTCTGGAGCTGGTCGGACAGGATCAGCAGCGAGTTGAGCGGCGTGCGCAGCTCGTGCGACATGTTGGCGAGGAACTCGCTCTTGTACTTCGACGTCAGGGCGAGCTGCTTGGCCTTCTCTTCCAGCGCTTGGCGCGCCTGCTCGACCTCCTGGTTCTTGCGCTCCACCTCGACGTTCTGGCTGGCGAGGAGCTTGGCCTTTTCCTCCAGCTCGGCGTTGGTCTGCTGGAGCTCTTCCTGCTGGCTCTGGAGCTCGCGCGCCAGCGACTGCGACTGCTTGAGCAGCTCTTCCGTGCGCATGTTCGCTTCGATCGTGTTCAGCACGATGCCGATCGACTCGGTGAGCTGGTCGAGGAACTGCTCGTGCGTCGGGTTGAACCGGTCGAAGCTGGCCAGCTCCATCACCGCCTTGACCTGGCCTTCGAACAGGATGGGCAGCACGATGATGTTGAGCGGCTTGGCCTCCCCGAGCCCGGAGGCGATCTTGATGTAATCCGTGGGGACGGCCGCGAGCAGGATCTTCTCCTTCTCCAGCGCGCACTGCCCGACGAGCCCTTCGCCGAGCTTGAAGCGGTTGTCGATGTTCTTGCGGTCCTTGAACGCGTAGCTGGCCAGCAGCTTGAGCATCGGTTCGTTGTCGCGGTTGGCGGTGTCCATCATGTAGAACACGCCTTGCTGCGCGCTGACCACCGGCGCCAGCTCCGACAGGATGAGCCGCCCGACGGTGAGCAGGTCCTTCTGCCCCTGGAGCATCCGGCTGAATTTGGCCAGGTTGGTCTTGAGCCAGTCCTGCTCGGTGTTCTTCTGCGTGGTGTCACGCAGGTTTCGGATCATCTCGTTGATCGTGTCCTTCAGCGCGGCGACCTCGCCCTGCGCCTCGACCGTGATCGAGCGCGTCAGGTCGCCCTTGGTGACGGCGGTGGCCACCTCGGCGATGGCGCGCACCTGGGTCGTCAGGTTGGCGGCGAGCTGGTTGACGTTGTCGGTCAAGTCGCGCCACGTGCCGGAGGCGCCCGGAACCGACGCCTGCCCGCCGAGCTTCCCTTCCACGCCCACCTCGCGGGCCACCGTGGTGACCTGGTCGGCGAACGTCGCCAGCGTGTCGATCATCGAGTTGATCGTGTCGGCCAGCTCGGCGATCTCCCCCTTGGCGTCCACCGTCAGCTTGCGCTTCAGGTCACCCATGGCGACGGCGGTCACGACCTTGGCGATGCCGCGCACCTGGTTGGTCAGGCGGTCAGCCATGAAGTTCACCGAGTCGGTGAGGTCCTTCCACGTGCCGGCGACGCCCTTCACCTCGGCCTGCCCGCCGAGCTTCCCTTCGGTGCCCACCTCGCGCGCCACGCGCGTCACTTCCGAGGCGAAGGCGGACAGCTGGTCCACCATCGTGTTGATGGTTTCCTTCAGCTGGAGGATCTCGCCCTTCACGTCCACCGTGATCTTCTTGGACAGGTCGCCCCTGGCGACCGCCGTGGTGACTTCCGCGATGTTACGCACCTGACCCGTCAGGTTGGCGGCCATCATGTTCACGTTATCGGTGAGGTCTTTCCAGACGCCGCCGACCCCGCGCACCTGGGCCTGTCCACCCAGCTTGCCTTCGGAGCCCACCTCTTTGGCGACGCGCGTCACTTCCGAGGCAAACGAGTTGAGCTGGTCCACCATGGTGTTGATGGTGTTCTTCAGCTCCAGGATCTCGCCCTTCACATCGACGGTGATCTTCTTCGACAGATCGCCCATGGCGACGGCGGAGGTCACTTCGGCGATGTTGCGCACCTGGCCGGTGAGATTGGCCGCCATGAGGTTGACGTTGTCGGTCAGGTCCTTCCAGGTGCCGGCGACGCCCTTCACCTTGGCCTGGCCGCCCAGCTTGCCCTC
>DASQDR010000175.1:0-13828 GCA_035634055.1 Tepidisphaeraceae bacterium
GACTTCCCCATCGTGACGCCGGAGGGGGCCGAGCGGATCTGCCGCGACATCATGGGCAACGACGAGAAGCGCTGGAAGGAGTTCCAGGAGAAGCGCGACAGCGACTTCTCCTACGCGATCCCCGGCCTGTCGCGCTTCCGCGTCAACGCGCACTACCAGCGCAACTCAGTCGCGCTCTCCATCCGAACGATTAACGACAAGGTCCGCCCCATCGAGCAGCTCTTCCTGCCCGAAATCGTGCACAAGCTGACGCACCTGCCCCGCGGGCTGATCCTCGTGACCGGGCCGACCGGGTCGGGCAAATCGACCACGCTCGCGGGCATGATCGACGCGATCAACAAGCGCGAGCAGGGCCACATCATCACGATGGAAGACCCGATCGAGTACGCGTTCATCAGCAACAAGAGCGCCATCGAGCAGCGCGAGGTGGGCACGGACGTCCCGACGTTCGCCAGCGGGCTGAAGCACTCGCTGCGCCAGGACCCCGACGTGATCCTGGTCGGCGAAATGCGCGACCTGGAGACCGTCGGCGCCGCCATCACCGCGGCGGAAACCGGCCACCTGGTGTTCTCGACCCTGCACACCGTCAACGCGCCGCAGACGATCGAGCGCATCATCGACGTCTACCCCGCCGACGAGCAGAACCAGATCCGCTCGATGCTCGCCAACACGCTCCAGGCGGTCATCAGCCAGACGCTGTTCAAGCGCTGCGACCAGCCGGGCATGATCCCGGGCATCGAGGTGATGCTGTGCACGCCCGCGGTGCGCAACTGCGTCCGCGAGAACCGCATCTTCGAGATCCCCAACATCATCGAGACCTCCCGCGCGCTGGGCATGCAGACGCTGGACAGCTCGATCAAGCAGCTTTACGTGAACGGGTACATCAGCCGCGAGGACGCCATCGCGCAGGCGGCCCACCCGGAGAAGCTCGAGCGGTCGTTGGCCGCCTGAGCGGTCCCCCACCGCCGAGCGGGTCTCGCGCGCGCTGGCGCGCGAATTGGGGAGAGGAATAACGCGCCGGCGACCTGTGCGTCGCCGGCGGAGGCCGGTGGAAAATGCCTACGTTTCGCTACGAGTCCAAGACGCCCGTCGGCAAGATCGTGTCCGGCGTGCTGACGGCGTCCAACCTGGCGGCGGCGTCGCAGCAACTGCGCGCCCGTGGCGAGTACATCCTCACCCTTTCGCCCGTCGAGGCGGGCGCCGACAAGAAAAAGGTGGCGTTCAGCATCTCCCTCGGCCCCAGCGCCAAGGACGTGCAGAACTTCACCAGCCAGCTCTCGGTCATGATCCGCGCGGGCATCTCCATCCGCGCCGCCATCGAGGGCATCGCCGAGCAGGTCGAGAACCCCAAGTTCAAGGACATGCTCGTCCAGATGAAGCGCGACGTCGAGAGCGGCAAGCAGTTCTCTGACGCCCTGATGCGCTACCCCAAGGTCTTCAGCCCGCTCTACATCAACATGGTGAAGGCGTCGGAGCTCTCCGGCGGCTTCTCCAAGATGCTGGACAAGATCGCCGCCTACCTCGCCCAGCAGATCGAGACCAGCTCGATGGTCAAGGGCGCGATGGTCTACCCCGGCATCATCGGGACCATGGCCATCGGCACCACCGTCTTCCTGCTCACGTTCGTGCTGCCGCGGTTCATGGTGATCTTCAAGGGCAAGGAGGCCGCCCTCCCCAAGCCGACCAAGCTGCTGCTGTGGCTGTCGGACTTCATGGTGAACTACTGGTACATCATCCTCTTCGGACTGGCCGCGGGCATCTGGGGCTTCATGATGATGCTCCGGACCGACTGGGGCCGGCAGTGGTGGGACAAGGTCAAGCTGGCGGTCCCGCTGTTCAAGAAGATGTTCCGCGCGCTCTACATCAGCCGCTCGCTGCACACGATGGGGCAGTTGATCAACGCAGGCGTGCCGATGCTCGACACGCTGGCGATCACCGCCGACATCAGCGGCAACGTGATGTACAAGCGGATGTGGCGCAGCGTCTACTCGGCGGTCAAGCAGGGCAAGAAGATCAGCCAGCCGCTCCAGGCCAACACCCTGCTCCCGCGCGCGGTCGTGCAGATGATCAGCGCGGGCGAGGAGTCGGGTAAGCTCGGCGAGGTGCTCGACGAGGTCTCGGAGTTCTACTCCCACGAGCTCAAGAGCGTCATCAAGACCGTGACATCGATGATCGAGCCGCTCATGATCGTGATCATGGGTAGCCTGGTCGGCTTCATCGCGATGTCGATCATCCTGCCGATCTTCAAGCTGAGCAGCATCGTGAAGTGATCGGCAGCGCCCGGCGGCGCACCGGCGCCCCGGCGCCACGCACGCCCCGCAGCAGGAACGGCCCGGCAGCGCGGCGGGTGGACCTCCCGACGAGGGACGGCGTCCACCCGCCCCGCCTGCCGGGCGTTGCGTTTCGCCACCACTCGGCACCCTTCCCCCGGGCGACAACCGCATTGCAGGCCGCTCGCCGCAGCGCGTGCCCGCCGCGCGAAATGGTAAGCCTTGTCGGCTGATCCGGTCGCGCCGGCGGCACGGGCGGCGGAAATCACCCAGACCCGCGCATCGCCCCGGATTTAGTTGACCCGCACGCCCGAAAATCAGATGTCAATGATGTGACTACGCCACTCTTACACGCCGCCGCCCCCCGCCGCCGCTTGCGCAGTCCGCGCGGTGGGCGCATGATGCGAGGCTTCACGCTGATCGAGGCGGCGATCGTGACCGCGATCGTCGGGATCGGCGTGGTCGCCCTGCTCCAGCTCCTGGCCGCCGGCTCCATGGCCAACGCCCAGAGCAGCCAGACCACCACCGCCGTCTACCTGGCAAATAACGTCAACGAGATGATGCAGGGTCAGACCTACGCTGACCTGCACACCAAGTACGACAACAAGGTGTACGGCGACGTCGCCACCGCGACCAAGTTCGTCAAGGACGGCCGCGGCAACGACCTGGTCGACGCCAGCGGCGCCGCGCTGTTCCCCGGCTGGAAGCAGAAGATCAACGTGCAGTACGTGCTCCCGAACCAACTGACGTTCGCCGTCCCCGACAGCCAGGTCGAGCCGACCTCGCGGGTGACGGTGGACATCCTTCACTACGACAAGCCGATCTACACCGCCACGTGGATCGTGGCCGTGCCACAGTAATCGGACGCCGCCGCGCGACCCGTCCCGGTCGCGGCGGCTCGACAACCGCGGAGCGACGCGCGCAGCGCGCGCCACCGGCAGCAAACTGGATGGGAAGGGCGGAGGATCCCGCTATGTGCAGCAAGATGAGGCCTTCTATGCGACCGATCTCCCCGTTCCGCAAGCGGCGCGGCATCACCGCGGTGCTGGCGATGCTCTTCATGATCCTGATCGCGACCCTGTCGCTCGGGTTCTACGCCAGCGTGACCACCTCGGTCTCCATCGCCAAGAACGACCAGCGCGGCGCCCGCGCGCTGCTGGCGGCGGAGTCCGGCATCCAGTTCATGCGCTACCACCTGGCCAACACCAACCTCCCGTCCGACACCCAGCCGAACCAGGTGCTGGCGGAGCTCGAGGCGGACCTCAAGAGCCGCCTGGAGGGAACCGCCAACCTCGGCACCTGCACGGTCGCCAAGGTCGGCAACACGATCTCCATCCCGGCCGAGGCGGGCAAGTACATCGTGACCAACCCGGACGACGGCAGCGGCTTCACCGTCAGCATCACCGACACCGGCGCCGGCGCCGGCGGCGAGATCGTCTGCACCGTGATGGGGCAGACCGGCGGCGGGTCGTACAAGGGGAGCCGCGCGGTCCGCCTGGACTTCACCCGCGCCCCGGTCACCACCAGCATCTACGACAACGCCATCGCCGCCCGCGGCAAGATCCTCATCCAGAAGGGCGGCGTCACCCGCGTCGACGGCGTCTCGTCGTACAACGTCGCCAACATCATGTCCGCCCGCACCTCCAGCCCCGCGCTGGTGATGACCGGCGGCACGATCGGCGGGTACGACAACAGCACCACCCCGGCCGACGAGGGCGGCTCGCTGGGCGCGCTGGATAAGAACTGGGTGCAGGTGTACGGCGGCACCGTCCACGGGACCAGCAACATTCCCGCCATCCAGAGCAGCTACACCGCCACCTCCGCGGCGCCCGCCTTCCCGTCGGTCGACACCGACTACTTCGCGCCCTTCGCCACCAACACCTACGCCAACGAGAAGGGCGGCATCATCAAAAACATCCGCATCCCGGCCAACACCAACCCGAAGTTCACCAGCAACACGACCATCCAGGGCATCATCTACATCGAGTCGCCCAACAACGTGGAGTTCAAGGGCACCACCGAGCTCCAGGGGATGCTGGTGTTCGAGAACGACGGGACCGTCGGGCAAAACGTGGTGACGATGAGCGGCAACTTCGCCGTCGGCTCGCTGCCGCAGGGCGCGGAGTTCAACCCGCTGCGCACCATCACCGGGCTGTCGGTGGTGGCGCCGAGCGCGTCGCTCTACATGACCGGCAGCGTCGACTCGCAGTTCCGCGGGAACGTGATCGTCGGGACCTTCCGCAACGGCGGCAGCGCCGACGTGGTGCTCGACCAGGGTTCGATCGTGGCGATGGACACCACCGTCGACTCGGTGGTGCTCAACGGCAAGATGATCAAGGTGAAGTCCACCGGCAAGCTGAACCAGCCGAGCAGCGCGGCCATCACCTACGACAAGAAGTTCATCCCGTCCAAGGGTTCGTACCTGGAGCTGAACTAACCATGCGCGCCTTCACCGCACGCCCGACGTTCAGCCACCCCGCCCCGCCCCCCGCCCCGCCCCGCGCCCTGCGTCGGGCGGGGCTGGGGTTGGTGGAGGCGATGGTCGCGCTGGCGATCACGGTCGCCCTGCTGACCGCCGTCGCCGCCGCCTTCACCGCCTCCGCCGACGCCATCAGCGAGAACGACCAGTTCTTCACCGCCTCGCAGGGCGGGCGGGTGGCGTTGAGCCAGATCCTCACCCACGTCCGCCGCGGCACGGTCAAGTCGACCTCGACCGACATCCAGCTGGACCTCCAGACCGACAAGCTCACCGACGTGACCTACAAGTACGACGCCGCCGCCGGCCAGATCACGATGACCAAGAAGTTCAACATCGTGCCGACGACGTTCGTGCTGGCCCGCAACGTCGCCAGTTGCAAGTTCGACCTGGAGTGGGGCCAGCGCTACGACGGGCAACCCGCCATCACGCGCGTTGCCGTCACGATGACGGTGAAGGTCCACAACAACAGCGTCCTGTTCAGCGGCACCGGCGCCAGCCGCAGCGTCATGAAGTTCTGACACCGCGCCGTCACGCGATAACCCACCCTCCACCTTCACGCCGGGACGGAAGTCCCGGCTTTTCTTTTTCCCCCCTCGCGCCTACCTCCTACAATCCCGGCGCGATGAAGTACTTCTACGGCAAATACGACGGCGAAGAGTTCCCCAGCCCCGACAAGCTCTTCGGCCTCAACCAGCTCATGGACTTCATCATGCAGTACGGCGAGCAGGCGATGAAGGCCATCGAGCAGATGATGAAGGACCCGTCCAACGAGGCGCAATCCGACCTGCTCGAGCAGCTCCTGAAGGAAGGCCTGCTCGACAAGGACGGCAAGGGGAAGCTCCGCCTGACCCCGCGCGCCGTCACGCGCATGCAGAGCCGCGCCCTCATGGAGGTCTTCTCCAACCTGCGCCAGGGCAACCGCGACGGGCACCAGAAGGTCACGCCCGGCGCCGGCGGCGAGCGCATCGAGGGGACCAAGCCTTACCAGTACGGCGACCCGGTCTCAGAGCTCGACCTGCACCAGACCCTGCACAACGCCCTCACCCGTCACGGCCTGCCGCAGCGCTCCGCCGACAAGGGCCAGCCCCGCGCCAACATCAAGTTCGACGAGAACGACTTCGAGCTACACCTGCACGAGGGAACCACCAGTTGCTCCACCGTGGTCCTGCTGGACATGTCCGGCTCGATGATGCGCTACGGGCGGTTCCTCTCGGCGAAGAAGGTGGCCATGGCGATGCAGTCGCTGGTCCGCACGCGCTTCCCGCAGGACAGCATCGACTTCGTCGGCTTCTACTCCGGCGCCACCAAGATCCCCGAGGCCGCCCTGCCGCTGACCATGCCCAAGCCGGTCACGATCTACGACTACCAGGTGCGGCTGAAGGTCCCGCTGGACAAGATCGACCGCGCCCCGCAGCACTTCACCAACCTGCACATGGGCCTTCAGCTCGCCCGACGGATCCTGCGGAAGCGGCAGAGCGAGAACAAGCAGCTCTTCATCATCACCGACGGTCAGCCCACCGCCCACGTTGAAGGCAACTTCGTCCACCTCCTCTACCCGCCCGACCCGCGCAGCACCGTCGCCACGCTGAAGGAAGCGGTGCTCGCCGTGCGCGAGGGGTGCCGCGTCAGCACCTTCGCGCTGATCGAGGACTACTGGGGCATGGACTGGGTGGGCTTCGTGGACCAGCTCACAAAGCTGACCAAGGGCGTCGCCTTCTACACCAGCAGCGGCGAGCTCGCCAACTGCGTGATGGAAAGCTACCTGAGCGGCCGCAAGAAAAAGGCACACATCGCTTAGCCTTCGCTGCGCGGGTCCTTTCTCCGTTTTCCGCTGGCCCCCCCACGGTGTCCCCGGTAGACTCCCCGGACCACACTGGACGGGGAGTTTCCTGATGAATCAAAGACGTGTTGCGGGCGGGGCGGCGGCGGTGCGCCTGGAGTCGTTGGAATCGCGCCGGTTGCTGGCGTCGGGGCAGCTCGACACGCTGTTCGACGGCGACGGCCGCGCCGAGCTGAATCGCCCCGCCGCCCTTGCCAACCAGCCGGGCGACCTGATCGCCTTGCCCGGCGGGAAGCTGCTCGCCTCCATTGCCACGTACGACACCATCGGCTCCTACCAGGACGTCCGCACCGCACTGACGCGCTACAACGCCGACGGCTCGCCCGACCCGACCTTCGGCCCCGGCGGCGTGCGCCTCTACGACTTTGGCTGGAACACCCTCGCCCCGCGCGTCCTGCGCGAGCCCAGCGGCGCGTACCTGCTCGCCGGCGGCAGTGGCCCCAACGCCCCGGGCGGCGCGTCGGCGGTCGACGTGCGCCGCATCAACCCTGACGGCTCGGTCGATCCCGCCTTCTCCACCAAGGCGAGCGACTTCGGCACCGGCCAACTGGTTGACGTGGCGATCCAGCCGAGCGGAAAGATCCTCGTCCTGAGCATCGGGCAGCTCACCCGGCTGAACGCCGACGGCTCGCTCGACACCACGTTCGGCTCCGGCGGGTCGATCAAGTGGCTGGGCACCGGCGGGTTCAGCAACGTCCGCCCCTGGTCGGTCGCCGTCGACGCGGAGGGCCGCCCGCTCGTCGCCGGCTCCCCCACCAACTCCGACACGCGCAAGCTGTGGCAGGCCTTCCGCTACACCGTTGACGGTCAGCCCGACAACACCTTCGACGCCGACGGCGTCGCCGAGATCTTCACCCACGCGAGCCGCTCGTTCCCGCAGGACATCGCCCCCGCGAGCGACGGCGACGTGGTGCTGGTCGGCAGCTTCGGCAACGGCTTCGGCATCGCCCGCCTGACCGGCACGGGCGCGCCGGAGGCCGCCTTCAACGGCACCGGCACGGCCACGCTGGGCGCGCCCCTGGTCGACGCCACCTCAGCAACCAAGGCGCTGCCGCAACCGGACGGAACGGTGCTGGCGGTCGGCTGGTACGGCACCAACTCGGGCACCGCCTCGTTCGTTGCGCGATTCACGGGGGCGGGCGCGCCCGACAGCAGCTACGACGGCGACGGCGTGCGCACGAACATCTTCGCCACCCAGCGGACGGCGGCGGTCGCGGCCGACGCCGGCGACGGCGCGCTCGTCCTCGCCGCCGCCGCCACCCCGATCGGCAGCGGCGCGTACACCACCACCGCCGCGCGCCTTACCCCCACCGGCACGACCGACGCCGCCTTCGGCGCCACCGCCCCCGGCGTCACCGTCACGCAGATCGTCGGGCCGGCGCCGACCCGCGCCACGAGCCTTTTCGTGATGCCCGACGGCCGCACCGTCACCGCCGGCTTCGACGCGCAGCGCTCGCAGTTCGTCGTCAGCCGCACGCTCCCCGGCGGCGCGCCGGACTTGTCCTTCGGCGGCGGCGGGACCGTCACGCTGCCCGGCAGCGCATCGTCCAGCGTCGCCCGCGTCGCCGTCGATGCCGACGGCCGCACCGTCATCGCCGGCATCGACGGAACCTGGGAAAACAACACCGGGCTGCACTCCGACTGGGTCGTCTTCCGCCTGAGCCCCAACGGCACGCCCGATGGCACCTTCGGGGCCGGCGGGCGCGCGGCGTTTGATTTCGGAAAGCTCGACCTCATCCGCGACCTGCACCTGCTCCCCGACGGTCGCATGATCCTTCAGGCCTACGACGGCCAGCACGCGCTGGTGCGCCTCACCGCCGCCGGTGGCATCGACGCGACGTTCGCCGACCAGGGTTACGCCTACCTCCCCGGCGGCACGTCCGACGGGTTTGACGTGCTGCCCGACGGCCGCTTCGTCGCCGTCGGCGCCTGGGGGATGGTCAGCCCTTCCGGCTCCACCGAGGACGCCAGGGTCGCGCTGCTCAGCGCGGCCGGCGACGTGCTGAAGGAAGCGACCATCCCGCTCGGCAAGGCGATGGGCCGCTTCCAGGACGTCCGCGTCGGGCCCGGCGGGCAGGGGATCTACGCGCTGGGCTTCCGCCGGGCCAGCGGCAACAGCTCGCTCGAGGATTGGGTCGTCGCCAAGCTCAATCCGGAAACGCTCGCGCTCGACGGCAGCTTTGGCGCCGGCGGGATCGCCAGCGGGCCGCTGACGCGCGGATCGAACTTCCGATCCTGGTCAATCCTGCCCGACGGCGGCGTGGTCGTCGCCCAGCAGGGGCCGGACGACCTCTTCGGCCGCTCGTCAACACTGTCGCTGCTGCGGCTCACGCCAGGCGGCCTGCGCGACGAATCGTTCGGCCCCAACGGGCTGGTCGCGGTCGACCTCCGCAAGGGGGCCGACGACGTTTTCGACCTGGCCCTGAGCCCCCGGGGATCCTACGTGCTGCTCGGCAGCGGCGATGGCCGCACGATCGTCGCCCGCGTGCTCGACGGCCGGGAGCGCGGCTCCATCTCCGGCACGATCTTCAACGACGCCGACCGCGACGGCGCTCGCGACACCGGCGAAGCACCCCTGGGCGGGCGCACCGTGTTCCTCGATCTCGACCAGGACGGCGCGCTCGACACGGGCGAGCCGACGCAGGTGACGGCGGCGACGGGGATGTTCGGCTTCGGCCAACTGCTCGACGGCACGTACGTCGTCCGCCAGGTCCTGCCGGCCGGTTGGTCTCAGACCGCACCCGCCCCCGCCGGCAGCGGGCACGTGATCGCGCTGCGCCCTGGCGAGGACGCGGGCGGGCTCCAGTTCGGCGCCGCCGCGCCGCTGTCCCCGGGCCAGACGCCCTTCCTCGGCAAGCCCTTCGTCGTCGGCAACGGCGCGACCACGATCCAGGCGGAAGACTTCGACAACGGCGGGCACGGCGTCGCGTACCACGATCTCGACTCGGCCAACAACGGCGGCAAGTACCGCGCCACCGGCGTGGACATCGGCGCCACCACCGACGCCGGCGGCGGGTTCAACCTCGGGTTCGTCAAGACCGGCGAGTGGCTCGAGTACACCATCGACGTGGGGGCGGACGGGCTGTACCAGCTCGACGCCCGCGTCGCCGCCGCCAGCAGCAACGGCAAGTTCCACGTCGAGATCGACGGCGTCAACAAGACCGGCGCGCTCACGGTGCCCAACACCAACGGCTGGCAGAACTGGACGACGGTCAGCAAGGCCGGCGTCAGCCTCGACAAGGGGCTTCACGTCCTGCGGCTGTTCATGGACGCGGCCGGCACGAGCGGCTCGGTGGGCAACTTCAACTGGCTGAAGCTGACGCCGAACAACAGCCCGCCGCCGCCCCCGCCGCCCCCGCCTCCGCCCGGCGGCCAGCAGCCTTACACCGGGGCGCCGATGCCGATCTTTGCCAGCGCCCCTGCGACGCTCCAGGCGGAGGACTTCGACAAGGGCGGGCAGGGCGTCGCCTACAGCGACGTCGAGAGCGCCAACCTCGGCGGGAAGTACCGCACCGGCGAGGGCGTCGACATCCAGTCCACCACCGACGCCGGCGGCGGGTTCAACGTCGCCCACGTCAAGGCGGGCGAGTGGCTGGAGTACACGGTGAACGTCGGGCAGGCGGGCACGTACGATTTCGGCTTCCGCGTCGCCTCTACCGGCAGCAACGGCAAGTTCCACCTCGACGTGGACGGCGCCAACGTCACCGGCGCGATGACGGTCCCCAACACCGGCGGGTTCCAGGCGTTCCAGACCGTCAGCAAGACCGGCGTCAGCCTGTCGGCGGGCACGCACGTGCTGCGGCTGGCGTTCGACACCGCCGGGAGCAACGGCTCGGTCGGCAACTTCAACTGGATCAGGGTCACCCCCAGCGGCGTCGTGGAACCGCCGCCGCCGACCGGCACGACGCAGACGCTGACCACCACCCGTTCGACCTACGCCGTGAACGGCGGCTCGGCCGACACCAACTTCGGCATCTCGTCGCAGTTGCTCGTGAAGACCTCGCCCAACAGCGGCTTCACCCGCGAGAGCTTCATCCACTTCGACCTGTCCACCGTGACCACCGTCTCGGCGGCGAAGCTGCGGCTGTACGGGAAGCTCTCCGACACCACGGTGGCGAGCGTCGCGTTCGCGATTCACAGTGCGGGCGACGCCGCTTGGGACGAGAACACGCTGACGTGGAACGATCGCCCGACGGCGACCACGCCGGTGAAGGAATTCACCGTCACCGGCACGACCGCCAAGGCGTACGAGATCGACCTGACGCTGTTCCTCCAGGGAGAGAAGGCAGCCGGGCGCAAGAGCGTGACGCTGGTGCTCAAGGGCACCACGTCAGCGACGGGCCCGTACGGCAACTTCAACTCCGACGATGCTGCCGGCAATCGACCGCAGTTGATCGTGACGGCGTAAGGGCGCCGTCTGCGCTCGCCGCACAGGAACGGACTGCGGGCGTAGGCCAGCGGCTGCGAGGCCAAGGCCAGCGCGGGAAGCACTCCCGACGCGTCGGAGCCGGGCGCGCCCCGACCGGGCTACGCCGGCGCGTGCTCGCGGAACCGGCGCTGGCGGTCCGCCTTCGGCTTGGGCGGCTCGAAGGAAAATGCCTGGAAGCGCTTGGACAACCCGTCGTCGGCGAACGTTCCGGTCTCCACCCACTGGTGGTCGGCCAGCCCGCGCTTGCGGTATCCCTCGATCGGGACCACGCGCCGCTTGCCGCTGCGCGAGACCTGGTAGGAGAACCCCGCGAACGCCCGCACCTGCCGCCAACCGCCAATCAAGTCGAACAACGACCCAATCATGTCTTCCCTCCGCGCGGGGCTAAGCCCGCACGAGGAAGACGTACGATACATTCCCGCCACCTGCGCCAAATCGCGCCGCCGGCGCGCGAGGCGGTGCGGTTATCGGACGCAGGGACGGATCCGCTCGATCACACCCCCCCCGCCCGCGCCGCCGCGGCAGGCCGACCCTTCCGGTAAGAGCGGGCCCGCGCGACATAACCGACGACCCGATGCGGTTCCGCAGCAAAGGCGTCCCGGCCAAGAGCGCTCAGCGCGAGACAACCGGCCCTCGGCCGCGCACAATCTCGCCACCATGTCGCCTGCCCAGAAGCACCTGCGCAACACCTTCCTCGCCGGCATCTTCGCGGCCATCCCGTTGGCGGTTACCGTTTTCGTGATCGTCTACGTCGAGCGCGTCACCCGCGAGCCGGTGGCGAAGCTGACGAGGGTGAACATTCCCTTCGTCGGCGTGCTGCTCGCTGTCGCCTTGATCTACCTGATCGGCCTGGGCGTCAGCAGCCTGGTGGGCAAGTGGCTGCTCGGGCTGGTGGACAAGCTGCTGCTGCGCGTGCCGGTGCTGAAGGAGCTGTACCAGGCGTGGAAGCACGTCTCGCTCACGCCGGGCGGGAAGGAGGGGATCTACGCCAAGGTCTGCCTGATCCCCGGCGACGGCGCGGCCGACGCGCATTTGCTCGGCTTCACCAGCGGCGATCCCCTCCCGGGCGACGGGGCGACGCTGGCGGTCTTCGTGCCGAATGTCCCCAACCCCGTCGTCGGCCGAATCTACTTCGTCCGCCGAGAGCGCTGCCAGATCCTGGACACGACCGTCGAGGAAGCCTTCAAGCTGATCCTCTCCAGCGGCAACTACGCGCCCGAACAACTGCGCATCGCGCGGGGGCAGCCGGTCGCGGTCGGTTGAAGAAGAACGAGCCACCGATGGGGCACCGATGCACACCGATGGGGAAAAGATGAAGGCGGAAGGGTGAAGGATAAAGCAGAACCAAGTTGCTCCTTCCTCTTCCTCCTTCCGCCTTCATCCTTGTCTTCCATCGGTGTTCATCGGTGCCCCATCGGCGGCTAAATGATTCCCCATTCCCGCGCGCCCGCCCCGCGCGTAGGTTCGCGGAGATGAGTACCGCTTCCCTGCCGCAGTCGCAGACGCAGTCGCCGAGCTACCCGCGCAACGACGGGCTCGACCCGGTCACGCGCGACATCGCCCGGCTCAAGACGTGGATCGTCAACCTGTTCTATGTCGGGGATCCTGCCAACGGGCCGAACGATTGGGTGCTGGTGGACGCCGGGATGCCGACCTGGGCGGGCTCCATTATCCGCCATGCCGAGCGGCGGTTCGGGCGCGGCGCCAAGCCGCGGGCGATCGTGCTCACGCACGGCCACTTCGACCACGTCGGGCCGCTCAAGCAACTGCTGCGGCGGTGGGACGTGCCGGTCTACGCGCACGAGCTGGAGCTGCCCTACATCACCGGGCAGAGCGCCTACCCGCCGCCGGACCCGACGGTGGGCGGCGGAATGATGGCGCGCACGTCGTTCCTGCTGCCGCGCGGGCCTTTCGACTTCCGCCCGAAGGTGATGCCGCTGCCGAGCGACGGGAGCATCCCGCACCTGCCCGGCTGGCGGTGGATCCACACGCCAGGGCACACGCCCGGGCACGTGTCGCTGTTCCGCGAGAGCGACCGCGCGCTGATCGCCGGCGACGCGTTCGTCACCACCGAGCAGGAAGCGCTGATGTCGCCGCTGATGGACGAGGAGGTGATGCACGGCCCGCCGATGTACTTCACGCAGGACTGGTCGGCGGCGCGTCAGTCGGTGCAGAAGTTGGCGGGCCTCGACCCGTTCATTGCCGCCACCGGCCACGGCCCGCCCATGTTCGGCAAGCGGCTGCTCCAGGCGCTGAGCTGGCTGGCGGACGACTTCGATCGCGCCGCCCTGCCGCACCAGGGCCGCTACGTTCGCCAGGCCGTCGTCGCCGACCAGCGCGGGACTCAATTCGTCCCGCCGCCGGTGTACGACGCGAAGCAGGCGCTGCTCGTCGCGGGCATGGTCGCCGGCGCCGCGGCGCTGGCGTCGTACGCCCTGCGCCCGACCCGGCGGAAGCGGCACTAAGGCCAAACCGTCCCGCGAGGCGAGCATGTAAGCAGCGCGAGCGACGGCCGCCGTCCAAGACGTGGCTTGCGCGCCCCGCCCAAGCGCCCGCGGCGGCCAGCCGCTGCACCCCGTGGCTTGGTCGTCCCACCCGAGCGCCTGCGGCGGCCAGCCGTTGTTTGATCCCCTCCGCTGCGGCGGCAAGCGCTCGGGCGAGACGCTCAAGCCACGGCAGGAAGGTCGTCCTACCTGTGGCATGGGCGCCCCGCCCATGCAGCCGCGGCGGCCAGCCGCTTCGTCACGGCTTACGCTCCGCTGGCGTCACCTCATTTCGTGGTCGATCCCCGCCTTGGTTAGCGCGTCGCC
>DASQDR010000176.1:0-14625 GCA_035634055.1 Tepidisphaeraceae bacterium
ACGGTGCTGGACCCCGCCGGCGGCGCCGACGCCGACGGCCTGAGCGACTTCGCGTGGTCCTACCTCCACCAGGGCGGCCGCCGCGACAGCAGCACCGGCCTCTACCACTTCCGCCACCGCGACTACGACCCGGCGCTGGGACGATGGCTCCAGCAGGACCCACTACGGTATGTCGATGGGATGAATGTCTACGAGTTTGTTAGCGCCAATCCTATTACGCTAACAGACCCAACGGGGTTGACCCCCAATCAGAAGGATGCTGTAGATGTAGGGTGGCTTATCCGCCGCATTCAGGATGTAGAGCGGAAGAACGTAAATGCTTCTCCGTGCGACATTCTGAACATGGTCCAGGACTTCTTCGATGGCGCAACAAAATATATCTATACCGACAGCGCTAAATGGATCGATCTTAACCACTTTTTTACGAGTGCCGGCTGGGCAGATGACGTGGGTTCAACGGTAACCTATGGGTTCGGCGTTTTGACGGAGGTTGCACAGTTGATCTTTGGACACGTAACGCTTTGGGAGGACGGCATTGCCTCCAGCGCCTTCAACTCAGAGGACATCCCATCTAATAATTTGGGTATCCAGTTCACATGGAAGCTACGGTGTTGTGCCGGCGCGCCCTCGCTGTCGTCGCAGCTGCAGTCATTTCTCGAAAAGGCGGGACCACGGCGCCCCGAAGATGCGCCTGATTGGAACGTGCTCCCACGCAACGAACGTGAACACGAAGACGCTCATTGGGATGAGTTGAACGGCACGCTAGATGGCTTTCTAGATATATTAAACCCGTTCGATCCTTGGACTTCCGATCTACCGGCTTTTTGAGGGCGACTATTGCGCGAGATTACTCTTCTTGTCGCGTTTATTCTCATTTCTATTGGCTCTGGAATCGGTGTGCTTGCGGTGTTGACGCTCTTGAGTGGCAATCCACTAACGAGTGTAAGGCCCCCCGAGTCTTCAATGTGGAAGGACATCGCATCAGCGTGTCTATATCTAGTTTGTGCAGCTACCTTAACAGGGGCGGGTGGGGCGTTAGTGAGACGCTGCCGACATCGACGGCGGCCCGGTGAAAGTTCCGACCGAAGCCGTCGGGACCCGTGGAAATAGGATCGCGGAGGAAAAGGGTGCATTCCTGATTAGCCCCGCGGGTCTGCTTAATCAGGACTGTCCGGCTCTGTCTCAACCCTCCACTTCGTCACAAAGGAGGCTGATGTTGTGCACCAGCACCCGCAGCATCATCTCCTTCTTCTGACGCCCTGGCGTCCGCGAGCGCAACGTGCCGCCGCAGCGCCGCGACGTCAGCAGCGCGTCGGACGCGCGCCACAGCGTGTTGTGGTCCGGCGCCTTCGCCAGGCCGACGTCGGCCAGCCAGGCGGGCGAGTCGTTCAGCAGCGCCTCGGCGCGACGGAAGCTCAGGCCGAAGAACTCGCGCACGACCAGGCAGGCGAACAGCTGCGCCAGCGTGAAGTCGTGCCGCGAGAACTTGCAGGAGTGCTCCGGGAGCAGCCGGCGGGCGAGCTGGTGGGCCACCCGCATCACCGTCCGTGGCGACCGGCAGGTCAACATCCCGCACGACCTACCGCATCGCGTCAGAACGCGCGCCTGCTAAAATCCATGCGAATCGGAGGGTTGAGACAGAGCCGACGTGACCCCTTTTCTTCGTCTACCGCTGCGACGCGCGGGGGCGGCGGGTCGAGGAGAGCGACTGCGCCTACACCGCCGGCACGGACCTCTACTACTCCGCCCAGTGGCAGGTGCTGGAGGAGCGGCAGGGTTCGGCGGTCCAGGCCCAGCAGGTCTGGAGCCCGGTCTACGTCGACGCCATGATCGCCCGCGACCGCGACGCCGACGCCAGCGCCGGCAACGGCCTGGAGGAGCGCCTCTACGCCGTGCACGATGCCAACTACAACGTCACCACGCTCGTCAGCACCGCCGGCAGCGTGGTCGAGCGCTTCCGCTACACCCCCTACGGCACGCCGACGGTGCTGGACGCCAACGGCTCGATCGACGCCGACGGCCTCAGCGACGTCGCTTGGCGTTACCTGCACCAGGGCGGCCGCTACGACCCCGCCGGGGGCGCGGGCCTCTACCACTTCCGCCACCGCGACTACAGCCCCACGCTCGGAAGATGGCTCGAGCAGGACCCCTTAGGGTACGCCGACGGTCCCAGCCTTTACCTTTACGTCGCCTCAAGCCCGTCAACGCGTCTGGATCCTTCTGGGCTTCGTGTGCGTCCGCCGGTCGTACGGGGGCGCGACCAGTCTCGCCCTCCAACAAGTTCGAGAACTCCTGCCCATAGATGCTGCCCCCCCCACGGCAACGGCTCCCCCGCCCCCACAACCGTGCCACCGCCCTCATCTGCCCCACCGCCAGGTTACGAATGGTATAGCGGCCCGTCGATCTCTATGCCTGGAACATCGGTGCCGGCGTTCGTTTTAAGGCCAGTTTCCGCTGCTGCGATTGAAGCCGAGAACCTAAAGCGCAGCCTACAATACCTGAAGGACTTGCCGGGCGGCGCTGGCGGAAAGCCTCCGGGGACTCCAGGCGCGCCCTGCGGGGGGAATAGCGGATGTGATCAGATCATCGATTTGATGATCGGAACCTATGGTGACCTCAAAGGCACGCTAGAAAGCGGCTTTCAGGCGCATCACCTGAATCAGAATGCTGCCTTTAGCGGGTCCATCCCCAGTGACGCAGGCATTTCAGTAGGCTTGTTGGGGAATGCCTTTAGCGACGGCGGCTCTCCGCATTGGCTTGCGCATCAGTCTCTCAAAGACAAGTTCTGGAGCCTTTAGGCGCCTGGCGGCGCGCTGTTTGGTCATAGGCCCACATACGGCGACTATAGCACGGCGATGGAACAATCTCTTCGTGACGCTGGCTGTGGCGAGGCGGCTATTAGGGTACTCAGTCGGCTGGCTAGCATAAACCGTCAACTCCATGGACTCAGCGACTCCGACGCGATGACGGTGCTGCCTCGGAAGTAGCGACGCGGGAGGCTCTCGGTGAGACGTGAGACGCGGCAACTTTTAAGTGATCTGGGGGAGTTGGACTGGTTCTTCTCCGTCGGCACCGGCACGTTTCCTGAGGTCGCCCGGGTGCGGTCGTGGGACGATGCTCTGGCTGCCTCTCGCGCCGAAGAGTGGCAAGGCAGTCGGATCGACCAGGCGAACGCCATCTGCCTTCAGCTCTCCAGCGACGAGATGAAGCGATGGAATCCGACCGTGCAGGTCATCAAGCCGGAGGTGGAGGAACTGGTGGAGGAGCGAACGCGACGCTCACATCGCGTCCTCCATGACGTGGACGAGGTGCGCAGGGTCGCGTCTTGGGACTTGTTGCACGCCTGCATGGAGTGCGAGTTCGCCGACCGACTGCGCACCCGCTTCTACCGTGACACCGTCACGTGGTACTTCCGAGGCCACTACCCCTGCGGCTGGGCAGAGCATCCGCCACCCCAGCGGCACGTCATCTTCTGAAAGTCGAAAGGGGGGTCGGAGTTGAAAAGGGGAACTCAAGGGAACTAAAGGGTCAGGAATGCCCTGTAGAAACCCTCCGCAGTTCGCTCGCGGACTGCGCCGCCTTCCTCCGCTGGCGGCCGCGGGTGCGGAGCGTGTACGCGAGCGCCAGTCGATCTGCAATCCGCGCCTCCCACCGACGCACCCGGCAGGAACGGTCACGGGTGACGAAGACGGCGGATCGACTAGCGTGGCTTTCCGATTCCTGTCCATTCGCGACCATTCGTGTGCCACACCTTCTTCTTCCGCACCCGCGCCCTCCGCGCCCAGGCGGGGCGTCCCGCCCGTTTGCATCGGTGTCCATCCGTGCCCCATCGGTGGCTAAAAAATTCTCCGAGCCCTCCTAAACCGCACAGCCGTTCCCGCCAAAGTTAAGGGCGGCAGGAAGTTCACTGGCGAATGAAGTTGCCCGTGAACCGCTTGCCGCCCGTTCTCCGCGAGCCATCGCTTTCGGCTCGCGTGCGTGACTCCGGACGGGGGACCCAATGGTTTTATACCCACCCGAAGAGGTGCAAGTATGGCTTCCAACTACCCGCCGAGCCGCGATCAGGACCTGGCCGCCGTGGCGCAGGACCAGGCGGCGAAGATCACCGCGACGCCGGCCCTGTACGGTTCCAATTCCAGCGAGGCGACGCAGTTCACCACGCTGACGGGCAACTTCGTCACGTCGCTGAACGTCGCGACCGACCCGGTCACCCGCAACAAGGGTTCGGTGGCCAGGAAAAATTTGGACCGCGCTTTGCTCGCCACGTTTATGAGGGCGTTGAACAACCGGATCCAGGCCACCCCCACGGTGACGGCGCAGGCGAAGCTGGACCTCGGTTTGCCCTTGCGCGATCGCACGCCGAGCAGCCGGCCGGCGCCGGCGGAGAAGCCGGTGGTGGCGGTGGTCGACATCGAGTCGCTGGCCCACGAGGTCCGCGCCACCAGCGAGGTCGCCCCGTCGAAGCGCGGCCGCCCGGACGGCGTCGCCGGCATCGAGTGGTTCAGCTACGTCGCCGAGCAGGGCACGACCCCGCCGGCCGACCCGGAGGCGTGGCGCTACGAGGGGCAGTCGAGCCGGACCGAGTACGTCGTCGACTACAACGCCGCCGACGCCGGCAAGTACGCCACGCTGCGCTGCCGCTACTTCAACCGCAAGGGGGAGTACGGCCCGTTCAGCGACCCGGTCGTGAAGATGATCGCGGCGTGAGGCGAACGCTGAAGGATGAACGCTGAACGATGAACGGAAGAGGGGCCGCGGCTCGTATGGCGCGGCCTCGCCCGTTCATCGTTCGGCCGCCCCCTCCGCTCGTCTGCCGTTCATCATTCATCATTCCTCGTTCAGCATTTCCTACCCTCATGCTCAAGCTCCGACGCAAGCAGAAGGACCGGCGGTCGCTGCGGACGCTCGACCCGTACGCGGCGCTGCTGTCGCCGCCCCCGCCGCCGCCACCGCCGCCGACGGTGCTGTGGGTGGTCAGCGTGACGGTGGTCGAAGGGGACACGCACGCGGCCGACTTCCACTTCAACGCGGCGGTCACTTGTGACGGGCAAGGGTCGGGAGACGTGGTCGTGTTCGTGCCCGACACGGGGGCGGACGCGGCGATCGCCAGCGAGCAAATCGCGGCGGACGTGGTGCGGTTCGTCTTCAGCACGGATCAGGTGAAGGCGGGGGTGGGGTGGGAGATCTCGGTGCCGCCGGGGTGTTTGAATTCATTCGGGTTGGCGATGCCGGTGCCGCAGAGTGGGAATGTCGAACAGGGAATGTCGAATTTCGAAACAGTATTGAATGGAGAATGAAGGACTGATGGGAAACGGGAGAGCGCGATCATCCCGTTTTGGACATTTCCCTGTTCTGCTATTCAGGATTGTTTCGACATTGGGCTATTCGACATTCGCCCGAGATCGAAGCCGCTGGCCGCGGCGGGCATTTGTGCGGCTGCGCCGCACGTGCGTGGGTACACGCACCATGGGCAAGCTGCCCATGCCGCGGGGGAGTGCTGAGTGCCGAGTCGAACTCCTGAATCCTGACTCCTGACTCCTCCCCCCTTTCCCCGCCCCCCTCCCCCCGTTTTGCCTCGCGGCACTTTCGATTACCCTCCCCCGCCATGCGAGTGGACGAACTGGCCGGGGAGATCGGCGCGGAGGTGGCGGGCGACGGGGCGGCGGAGATCACCTCCGCGGCCACGCTCGAGGAGGCGCGGCCCGGGCAGATCAGCTTCCTGGCCAACGCCAAGTACGTGAAGCAGCTGGAGTCGACGCGGGCGTCGGCGGTGGTGGTCGCGCCGGCGATCCGCGCGCCGGCGGGCGGCCTGACGTTGCTCAGGGCGCCCGACCCCTACTTCGCCTTCATGAAGGCGGTCGTCCGACTGCACGGGCACCGCAAGCACCCGCACGACGGCGTCCACCCGCGGGCGCACGTCGATCCGACGGCGACCGTGGGCGAGGGGACGGTGGTTTATCCCGGCGCGTTCGTCGGGCCGCGGGCGCGGGTCGGGCGCGACTGCATCCTCTACCCCAACGCGGTGGTCTACGACGACTGCCTGATCGGCGACCGCGTCATCGTGCACGCCGGCAGCGTGATCGGCGCCGACGGGTACGGCTTCGCCACCCACAAGGGGGAGCATCACAAGATCCCGCAGGTCGGGAACGTGATCGTTGAGGACGACGTGGAGATCGGCGCCTGCTGCTCGATCGAGCGGGCGGCGCTGGGCAGCACCGTCATCGGCAAGGGGACCAAGATCGACCAGTTGGTGGTCGTCGGGCACGGGGTGAAGGTCGGGCCGCACTGTTTGCTCGTCGCGCAGACCGGCATCGCCGGCAGCGTGACGCTCGGCCACCACGTGACGCTGGCCGGGCAGACCGGCGTCAGCGGGCACCTCAAGATCGGCAACCAGGTGACCGTGGGGGCGCAGTCGGGCATTATCAGCGACATCGAGGACCAGCAGACGGTCGTCGGCTCCCCGGCCATGCCCGTCAGTCACGCGCGGCGGGTCTACATGCTCTTCACCCAACTGCCGGACATCGTCGAGCGCCTCAAGGCGCTGGAGCAACAGATGGAAGAACTCGGCACCACCGGCGACGGCGAAGGGGCGGAGGTGGTTTGAGGGGTGGGCGGGGGCGGGGGCGGTGAAGCGGTGAAGCGGTGAAGCGGTGAAGCGGTGAAGCAGTGAAGCAGTGAAGCAGTGAAGCAGTTATCGGTGAAGCGGTGAGCGGCGAAGCGGTGAAGCGGTAGTGACGGGGGAAGCGGGAGGAGGGGTTGTGGCGGAGTCGTTTAAGGAATTGCGGGTTTGGCGAAACGCGATGGATTTCGCGGAGAAGATCTTCCAGCGCAGCAAGGCGTTCCCGCCGGAGGAGAAGTACGCGCTGACCGACCAGATCCGCCGGGCGTCGCGGGCGATCGGGGCTCAGATCGCGGAGGCCTGGAAGAAGCGGCGATACGCGGCGGCGTTCGTCCTGAAGTTGAACGACGGCGAAGCGGAGGGGGCCGAGAGCCAGACGTGGATTGAGCACCCCCGGCGCTGCAACTACTGGAGCGCCGACACCGCCGCGGCGCTGGACTCACAAGCGGAGGCAATCCTCGCCCAACTTCACGTCATGATCCGCGACGCCCACCGCTGGTGCCTCTGACCGCGTCACCGCTTCACGGCTTCACCGCCTACTGTTCAAGCAATGCCCCTCGTTTCCCTCAACAACCTCGAGAAATCCTTCGGCCAGCGGGTGCTGTTCGACAAGCTGAGCCTCGCCGTCGAGCGCGGGGAACGCGTGGGGCTCATCGGCGCCAACGGGTCGGGCAAGTCGACGATGTTCAAGCTGATCGTGGGGCAGGAGACGTGCGAGGCGGGCAACGTCGTCATCGGCGACGGGGTGAAGGTCGGGTACCTCTCGCAAGACCCGTCGTTCACCGCCGGCAACACCGTGCTGGACGAGGCGGAGCTGGCCTTCAAGGACCTGCACGACCTGGCGCACCGCATGCGCGACCTCGAGCACGCCATGGGCGAGCACGCGGGCGAGCAGCTCGAGCGGACGCTGGAGAAGTACCAGAACGTTCAGCACGAGTTCGACCTGGGCGGCGGGTACGTCTGGCACCACAAGCTCGAGGCGACGCTGCTCGGCGTCGGCCTGGGGCGCGAGACCTGGGAACAGCCGGTCGAGACGCTTTCCGGCGGGCAGCGCTCGCGCCTGGCGCTGGCGCAGCTCCTGATCAACGAGCCGGACCTGCTCCTGCTGGACGAGCCGACCAATCACCTTGACCTTGCCGCCATCGAGTGGGTGGAGAACTACCTGGCGGAGTTCAGCGGCGCCGTCATCCTGATCAGCCACGACCGCTTCCTCCTCGACCGCCTGGCGACGCGCATCGCCTGGCTGACGCAGGCGAAGATCAAGAGTTATCCCGGGAACTACTCCGCGTTCGTGGCGCAGCGCGAGATCCAGGAGCTGACGCAGCAGCGGCAGTACGAGGAGCAGCAGGCGGACATCGAGAAGCAGAAGGAGTTCATCCGCCGC
The DNA here is from genome assembly GCA_035634055.1 of Tepidisphaeraceae bacterium. Taxonomy (GTDB): domain Bacteria; phylum Planctomycetota; class Phycisphaerae; order Tepidisphaerales; family Tepidisphaeraceae; genus JAICTV01. The sequence continues at coordinate 8,004 of DASQDR010000176.1, forward strand.
TTCGGCGCCGGCCAGCGGTCAAAGGAGGCCAAGGGGCGCGAGAAGCGCCTGGAGCGGTTCCTCGTCAGCGAGGAGGTCGTGCAGCAGGTCGAGTCGCAGAAGAAGATCCGGCTGAGCCTCAGCACCGACCAGCGCGCCGGCGACAAGGTGCTCAACGTGCGCGAGCTGAGCAAGGGGTTCGAGAACAAGCAGCTCTGGCGCGACCTGAAGTTCGAGGTCGGCCGCGGCGAGCGCATCGGCATCATCGGTCCCAACGGCTCCGGCAAGACCACGATGCTCAAGGTGCTGCTCGGCCGCGAGGACGCCGACGCCGGCAACGTCCGCTGGGGGGCGAACCTCAACATCGGCTACTACGACCAGCGGCTGGACGACTTCGATCCCGACACCACCGTGTTCGAAGAGGTGCGCGACGGGCGCGAGGCGTTCGGCCTGCAGCAGGTGCGCGACGTGCTGGCGCTGATGCTCTTCCGCGGCGACGACATCGAGAAGCCCATCGGCATGCTCAGCGGCGGGGAGCGGGCGCGGGTGCGGCTGGCGCAGTTGCTATTGGACCGCCCCAACGTGCTGGTGCTCGACGAGCCGACCAACCACCTGGACATCGCCTCCTGCGAGGCGCTGGAAGCGGCCATGCAGGGGTACGACGGGACGATCGTCTGCGTCAGCCACGACCGGTATTTCCTCGATCGCGTGGTCGGTCGGCTGTTCGTGCTGGCGCCGCCGACGATGGTCGACTTCGCGGGGAACTATTCGAAGTGGCACGAGAAGGTGGTGGCCGACGCGAAGGCGGTCGCCGCCGCGGACGCCGCGCGGGAGAAGTCGCGCGGCAAGGGCAAGTCGCCCCCGCCGCCGCCCGCGCCCGCGCCCGCGCGGGAGCAGGCGAAGAAGAAGGCCGGCGACAACCCGTACCTCCGCCCGTTCGGGCGACTGTCGCTCCAGGAGCTGGAGCGCGAGATCACCGACACCGAGATCGCCGTCGCCGAATCGCAGGACGCGCTGGCCTCCCCGGTCGCCGCCAGGGACGCGCGCAAGGGGCAGCAGCTCCAGGCGGAGTACAAGAAGCTGGCGGACAAGCTCAAGCAGCTCGAGGCCGAGTACTACGAGCGAGAGACCTGAGCCGCCGCTGGCAGACCCATGCCGAAGGAGGATCCGAAGATGCACCTTTCGTTGAAGACGGTTGTCGTCGCCCTGCTGTTGTCCGGCGGTGTTGCCGTCGCGCAGGAGAGCGCTGCGCCGAGCGCGCCCGCTACCAGCGCCCCCGCCACCACCCGCGCTGCCTTGCCCAAGCAGCAGGCGGACGAGGCGGCGCCGAAGATGGACGCGCGCACCGGCGAGGTCCAGGCGCGCTTTTCCCAAATGCACGAGCGCTTCATCGCCCAGGCCAAGCAGGGCAACGTCGAGCTGCTCTTCCTCGGCGATTCCATCACCGAGGGGTGGGGCCGCAACGGCAAGGAGGCCTGGGAGCAGCGCTACGCCGGCAAGCACAAGGTCGCCAACTTCGGCATCGGCGGCGACCAGACGCAGCACGTGCTCTGGCGGATCACCAACGGCGAATTGGACGGCATCAAGCCGAAGGTGACCGTGCTGATGATCGGCACGAACAACGCCAAGGACTTCGAGCCCGACGCGGTGGCGCGCGGCATCGAGAAGATCGTCAAGGAGCTGCGCGAGCGCACCGGGACCAAGGTCCTGCTGCTGGCGATCTTCCCGCGCGGGCAGGCGCCCAGCGACGCGCTGCGCGTGAAGAACGCGCAGGTGAACGAGACGATCTCGAAGCTCGACGACGGCAAGAGCGTCCGCTTCCTCGACATCGGGCCCAAGTTTCTCGGGCCCGACGGCACGCTCACGAAGGAGATCATGCCCGACCTGCTCCACCTCTCCCCCAAGGGCTACCAGATCTGGGCCGACGCGATCGACCCGCTGCTGAGCGAAATGATGCAGTGACCGCCCGAGGCGGACGAGGGCTAAACGTGGCTTGGGCATCCTGCCCGAGCGTTTAACGCGGCAGCGGAATTGACGGCACAGAGCAGCTGGTCGCCGCGGGCGCTCGGGCGGGACGCCAAAGCCACGTCATGGGCAAGAGCGGCTGACCGCCGCGGGCGCTCGGGCGGGACGCCCAAGCCACGTCATGACAAGGGCGGCTAACCGCCGCGGGCGATCGGGCGAGACCGCCAAGCCACGGCCACCCGCAACCGCGGCCGGGTCACGCGCGTACAGTTAGCGACACATGGCCCTCACGCTGTCGCAACTTCAGAAGCGCTACATCGCCCCCGACGGCTCGGTCGTGCCGGTGATCGACATCCCGCAGTTCGACCTCGCCGATGCCGAGCAGGTGGCGCTGGTCGGCTCCAGCGGGTCGGGCAAGACCACGCTGCTGCACCTGATCGCCGGGATCCTCGCGCCCGACGCCGGCAAGATCTGGATCGGACAGGACGGCGGCCGCTTCGACATCGCCACGTTCAGCGAGGCGCGGCGCGACGTCTTCCGCGGCAGGTTCATCGGCTACATCTTCCAGACCCACCACCTGCTCCCAGGCTTCACCGCGCTGGAGAACGTGCTGCTCGGCATGAGCTTCACCGGCCGGCGCAGCGACCGCGGGTGGGCCGAGCACCTGCTGCGCGAGGTCGGGCTCGGCCAGCGGCTGCACTACAAGCCGGAAAAGCTCTCCGTCGGCCAGCAGCAGCGCGTCGCCGTCGCCCGCGCCCTGGCCAACCGCCCGAACCTGGTCCTGGCCGACGAGCCGACCGGCGCCCTCGACCCCGCCAGCGCCCAGCAGGTGCTGGAGCTGATCCTCAAGCTGTGCGACGAGGTGAAGGCGTCGCTCCTGCTCGTCAGCCACGACCCGGCGGTGACGTCGCGGTTCGACCGCGTGGTCATGTTGGCGGAACTGAACAAGGGGGGTGGGAACTCCGAATGACGAAATCAGAATGACGAGTCAAATCCGAATGACGAATGACGAACCATCGGCAAGGCCACGCAGCGCATCATTCACTCGTCATTCGGACCTCGTCATTGATTCGTCATTCTGATTTCGTCATTCTGATTTCGTCATTCGGATTTTCCCATGAACCTCTTCCAGCTCGTCCTCAAGCAGATGCGGCAGCGGGCGTTGTCGACCTGGCTCACGCTGCTCTCGATCGTGCTCGGCGTGTCGCTGGCGGTGGCGATCATGATCCTTTACCGCGAGGGGTCGGACCTGTTCGTGCAGAAGAACTTCGGCTACGAGGTGATCGTCGGCCCGCCCAAGGGTTCGCCGCTCCAGCTCGTGCTCAACACCGTCTACCAGATCGAGGCCCCCACCGGGAACATCCCCTACAAGGTCTACGAGGATTTGCTCCGCAACCGCGGCGACGTGAAGCTGGCCGTGCCCTACGCGTCGGGCGACACCTACAAGGGGCTGCGGATCGTCGGGACCGCGCCGAAGCTGTTCAACTTCGACGACGCCGGCCAGCCGGTCGATCCGGAGCGGCGGTTCGAGTACCAGGTGGGCAAGAGCTACGAGCTGGCCGAGGGGAAGGTCTTCGCGCCCAACCGCTTCGAAGCGGTCATCGGCAGCGACGTCCCGCAGCGCGCGGGGCTGACCCTCGGCCAGCAGTTCCAGGCGACGCACGGGCTGACGCCCACCGGCGACCCGGACGAACACGAGACGAAGTGGACGGTCGTCGGGCGGCTGAAGAAGACCCACACCGCGGCCGACCGCGTCATCTTCATCCCGCTGCTGAGCTTTTACGCCATCAGCGAGCACGGGCAGGCGCTGGAAGACCAAGCGCGGTTAAAGGCGGGGCTGCCGCCGGCGGGTCGCGCCGCGAAGCCGCAAGCGGCTGCGCCTGCGGCGTCGCAAACAGCAAGTGCGCCCGCGCCCGCCGCGCCGCCGCCGGCGCCGGCGATGCCCGCGATGCCATCCTTTTCTTCGTCATCGCTGATCCCGGTGCCGAAGCTGCCGACGACCGACCCGCACCACGGGCACGATCACGCCGGGGAGCAGGCGCATGATCACGACCATCCCCCCGTCGCGGCAGGCGCGCCCGCGCCCGCCGGCGTGCCCGCCGCCCCGGCCCACGACGATCACCACGGGCACGGCCACGAGCACTTCACCCTCAACCCCGACGGCACCTTCGAGCTGGACGTCCCCAAGTCCGACTGGGTGGTCTCGGCCATCCTGGTCAAGTCGCGCGGGACCATCGGGTTGATGCGGATCATGCACCACTACAAGGTGGTGGACCCCAACGCCGTCGCGGTCAGCCCGGCCGAGGTGATGCGGCAGTTCTTCGACACGTTCCTCAAGACCGGCACGCTGCTGCTGCTGCTGATCTCGGTGCTGGTGATCATCGTGGCCTCGGTCGGGGTGCTGGTGTCGATCTACAACTCGGTGTCCGCCCGCGTCCGCGAGATCGCCATCCTGCGGGCGCTGGGGGCGACGCGGGCGCGGATCCTGGCGATCATCTGCCTCGAGGCGGGGCTGATCGGCCTGGCGGGCGGGCTGCTCGGCGTCATCTTCGGGCACCTGCTGGCGGCGGGCGGCTCGCTCTACATGAGCCGCTTTCTTGGGCAGAGCTTGCGCTGGTTCAGCTTCGACCGCTTCGAGCTCTTGACCCTGCTCGGCGTAACCGTCATCGCCGTCCTGGCCGGGCTGGTGCCGGCGCTCAAGGCGTACCGCGTGCCGGTAGCCACGAACCTGGTGGCGGGATAGCCGGTATAATCGAGCCGTAGAGGGACCTTCATGACGTTGAACAAGCACCTCCTCGCCGCCGGCCTGTTGTTGTCCGCCCTTGCCGCGGCCCCGGCCAGCCAGCCGGCGACGCAGCCGGCGGCCGCTCCTGCGCCCGCGTCGGCCGGTTCGCTGGAACTGCGGGCGGCGACCGCCTTCAACAAGGGACAGTACGTCCTGGCGCTCCCCCTGCTCCAGAAGCTGCAAGCTGAGTACGCCCAGCAGCCGGACAAGCTGGGCCCGGTGCAGGAGAAGATCCGGGTTTGCGAGGCGCAGATCAGGCAGGCGACCCAGGCGAGTGGCGCCGCCCCGCCCGCCCCGCCGTCCGCCGCCGGCGAGCGCAAGCCGCACAAGCCGCCGCAACCCGGGGAGGTCCGGAGTCTTCAGATCAAGGACCTCGGCAACTTCGAGTACGATGCCGACAAGGGCGGCAACATCCCCGCCGACGTACGCGCGCTGAACGGCGCCAGCGTGAAGGTCAGCGGGTTCATGATCCCGATCGACCAGGCGGAGAACATCACGCAGTTCGCGCTGGTCTCCAGCCTTTTCGAGTGCTGCTTCGGCCAGCCGCCGCAGGTCCAGCACACGGTGGTCTGCAAGGCGCCGGCGGGCAAGGCGGTCGGCTACTTCCCCGACGAGCTGGTCGTCGAGGGGAAGCTCAAGGTCCAGGAGAAGAAGGACGACGGATTCATCGTCAGCGTCTTCGAGCTCGATGTCTCCAGCGTGAAACCCGCGACCAAATGACCGGCGATCCAATGACCGGCGATCCAATGACCGGCGACCCCCAATGACCGGCGACCCAATGAACTCCACACTCGACTACCAGAACTCCGCCGCCGCCTCGACCAAGGTCCCGCTCAGCGAGCGGATCAACCTGCGCATCGTCACGTTCATCGCGGTCATCGGCCTGATCGTCGGCTACCCCGTCTACGTGCTGGTCGACACGCAGGTCAGCGGCGGGATCAAGCAGGCGGCCGGCGGGTACAAGGACGTCAACCTCAAGGCCATGAGCACCTTCACCTTCGATCAGGAGAACGGCACGATCGACGACGTGCCGGCCAAGTGGCGGGCGCTGGACGGGCAGAAGGTGATCCTGCGCGGCGAGATGTACTCCCCCAACGGCGCCGGCGACGAGGTGGAGAGCTTCGACCTGGTCTACTCCATCGCCGACTGCTGCGTCACCAGCACCCCGCAGGTCCAGCACTTCATCCACTCGCGCCCGCAGAAGGGAGCGAAGCTCGCCTTCTACGACCGCCAGCCGGTCGAGGCGCGCGGGATCCTGCGCGTGAACGTCAAGAAGGACCCGGGCGGCGGGAAGGTCGCCAGCGTGTTCCAGTTCGAGGTCGAAAGCGTGCGGCCGACGTCGTAGGCGTCGCCGGTCGCCCACTGCTCCGATCGGGGCCACGGTGCGCCGCCCTCCAGCATGGCAGAACGTTCGCGACGCCCGTCGCCACCCGGGCTGGACGACCCGCCTCACCGCCCCGTGACCTCCGGCGCATCCCCAGCTCTCGCCGACGCCGTTGCCGAGGACGCACACGCTCCTCCCCGCGGCGGCTCGGCCCGTTCCGCCGGTTCCGGCTTCGCGTTCCCGCTCCTGCTGGTGCTGGTCCTGGTCTGCTCCTTCCTGCTCAAGCTCAACCACCTCGGGCACGCGTCGATCAAGGCGCTGGACGAGTCGTTCCACGCGGTGGTGGCCCGCAACCTGATCAAGCACCCGCTGACCCCGACGCTGTACGACCGGCCGTGGCTGGCGTACGACTACCGCGACTGGCAGAGCAACCACGTCTGGCTGCACAAGCCGATCGTCCCGCTGTGGCAGATGGCCGGCTCGATGGCGCTGCTGGGGAGCAGCACGCTGGCGATGCGGCTGCCCAGCGCGATCCTGGCGACGGCGGCGGCGTGGCTGACGTACGCCAT
>DASQDR010000177.1:0-1894 GCA_035634055.1 Tepidisphaeraceae bacterium
CGCGGGCGGCGGGGTGCCGGGCGGCGGGGCGGCGGGCAGTGGGGCGGGCGGGGTGGCGGGCAGCGACGCGTTCTTCCCGTTCCCAGACGGCCCGCAGGACCTGGTCGACGCCGGCGTCACAGCCATCATCCAACCGGGCGGGGCGATGCGCGATGCGGAGACGATCGAAGCGGTCAACCGGGCGGGGGCGGCGATGGTGTTTACGGGGCAGCGGCATTTTATGCATTAGGTAGTGGTCAGTGGTCAGTGGCTAGTGGTCATTGGTCACTGGTCACTCGCAGGGCGTTTGGGGCCAGAGCAGCGGGGGGGGGTGGGGGGAGCACCTTGGGGTTGGGGGCGAGCGTTGCTTGATGTTGATCGGGCGGGCCTCACCATCGCAGCGCCCGCTCCACCGGCCGCGCCCGCCAGTGACCCGTGACCAGTGACCAGTGACCTTGCCTGACCACTAGCCACTGACCCCTGACCACTGACGCCCACGTGACCTTTCTCACCGCCGCGGTCGTCGCGGCCGCCGCGGTCGCCGCCGTCCCCTCCGCCTTCCGCAACCATTTGCGCCGCTTTCGGATGCAATTCGCGCGGCAAGTTTGTTAGAATCGCCGCCGCCTGCCGCCGATGCTGCGCGGACGCGCGGGAACGCGCCGAGAAGCGCGGGGGCGCGCGGGCGTTGGTGGTGTCGCTTCGTCGGACGTCGCGCGCGGACGGTTGGCGGGGCGATGGCGTTATCGCACCGTGTCGCCGTCGCGGGCTGAACTTGTGTGGTGTGGCGGCGTTGTATCCAATGGCAGCAACGGCGCGTGCGCGCGGACGGGCGCGCCGCCGGATTAGGGCCGCCTGATTCGGGCCGCCTGATTCGGGCCGCCGGGCGCCCACCACGGGTGCCGGTCCGGCGACGCCGACCCCGCGCCGCTGGCCGCGGGTGCCGAGCGATCCGCCGCGCTTCGCGCCACGATCGGCGCGGGCACGCGCGTCGGCGCGGGGCCCGGGCACGGCGCACGGTAGCCGGTGGGCGCGGTGCGCGGGTGCGCGGGCGGCTGCTTTGCATGGTTCCCTGGTCGTAACTGGCTGAACTCGCATGCCTCAATCGCTCGCATCCGACTCGATGCATCCCACGGGGAAGCTGCCGCCCACGCTGACGCCGACGGGGCAGTTCGCCGGCAAGCCGACGCTGCCGATCAGCCGCTCGGTCACGCTCATCGGGTCGCGCAAGCAGGCGCGGCTCCAGCTCATCAGCTCCTCGGTCAGCCAGAACCACGCGCTGATCATCAACGCCGACAACGGCCCGTACATCCGCGACCTCGCCAGCCGCAGCCACGTCGCGGTCAACGGGCGGCAGGTGCGCGAGGGGCCGCTGCGCGACGGGGACGAGATCCAGATCGGGCGCTTCACCTTCCGCTTCAACGAGTCGCCGCAGTCGGCCGCCGACCGGGCGCGCCAGTATCCCGCGGCGTCGGCGGCGCGCTTCGCGGTGGACGGGGCGGACCTGCCGGTGCCGTTCGACGGCCGCTCCATGCTGATCGGGCGGCGCGAGACCTGCGACGTCCACCTGCTGGAGGAATCGGTCTCCACCGTCCACGCCATCGTCTTCGAGATGGACGGGCGGCGCTACGTGCGCGACCTGGCGTCGCGCACCGGGACGTTCGTCAACGGCAAGCAGGTCCACCAGGTGGAGCTGATGCCGGGCGACGAGATCAAGGTGGGCGACACGGCGATGCGCTACGTCGCCGACGGCTCGCCCGGCGTGACCGCCGACGAGATGGCGCCGGTGGAGCTGGGGGCCGCGCCCGAAGATCTGGTTGATCTGAACGAGCCGCTGGCGCCGGTCGCGCCGCCGCCAGCGCCGCGCCGCGCGCCGCCTGCTCGCATCGCGCCGGCCGCTGCCGCCGCCGCCGCTGCC
>DASQDR010000178.1:0-5597 GCA_035634055.1 Tepidisphaeraceae bacterium
TACAACATGGCCGGGTGGCGCGTCGGGTTCTGCTGCGGCAACAGCGAGATGGTCAAGGCGCTGGCGACGATCAAGGGTTACTACGACTACGGCATGTTCGCCGGCATCCAGATCGCCAGCGTGATCGCCATGCGCGAGTGCAAGGAGACGCCGCAGCTCCAGAGCAAGATCTACGAGCAGCGCCGCGACGTGGTTTGCGCGGGGCTGGACAAGCTGGGCTGGAGCTACGACCGCCCGCTGGCGTCGATGTTCGTCTGGGCGAAGATCAACCCCGAGCACTACCGCGCCGGCGAGGGGTCGATCGACTTCTGCCTGCGGATGATGGACGAGGCCGAGGTCGCGCTGGCGCCTGGCCGCGCCTTCGGAGAGAACGGCGAGGGGTACGTCCGGATCGCGCTAGTCGAAAATGAGCAGCGGCTGAAGCAGGCGATGCGCAACCTGGAGCGGGCCCTGGTCCCGCGCAAGCCAAAGCCCAGGCGCGAGCCGGCAAAGGCGTAGGGCCCGCCGGCACTTCGGTCGCGCGGCGCGCGGTCCATTTTTTTCTTGGTCACGCGCGACGTGTCCGTCAACATGTTCAGCAACATGACCGACACCGCACTGGCCGACCCGATCGCCCCGCTGCGCCCGCCGGAGAAATCCGCCTACCTAGAGACCGACACGTTCTGCGTGGAGTGCGGCTACAACCTGCACGCGCAACCGGTGACGCGCGACGAGCGGCTGGGGATCTTCATCTGCCGCTGCCCGGAGTGCGGCCGGTTCCATCCGGCCGGCACCGGCGTCACCGCCACCAGCACGTGGCTCCGCCGCTTCGCCACGGCGCTGCTGGGAATATGGGTGATGATCGCGCTGAGCGCGATTGTGACCACCGGCATCTGCATGGGCGCGCTGCACGTCGCGCACATCGAGAGCTACACTTACCGCGCCGTCGTCACCGCCGACGGGCGCCCGGCGGAGTGGAAGCAGGTCAAGACGCCCGGCGGCGGGACGTCGTACCAGGTCGTCGCCAAGGGGACCACCCAGCCGGCCGCGACTTGGAAAACCATCTACACCACGACGCCGCCCGCGCGGGACGACCAAAATCCATGGATGGGAGGGCGCTACCAGCGCGCCCAGCGGTGGGAGGAGTTCTTCGTCTTCACCGGCTTCGGCGCCGCCCTGGGGCTGGTGGCGGGCGTGCTCACCGTCGTCTTCTTCTGGCACTGGAAGAAGCGCCGCTACCTGCTGACGACGCTGCTCCCGCTGTCGGCGGCGGCGTTCATGATCGTCATCTACGCCGTCAACGATGACTTCCAGCCGGTCCTCGGCTACGCCACGCGCGTCTCGCTCGGGCACGCGGCGTGGCAGGCGGCGTGGATGTGCCTGGGGATCCTGATCGGCCGGCCGGTCGCGCGCGGGATCCTGCGGACGATCGTCCCACCGAACCCGCGGCAGCACTTCAACTTCCTCTGGCACGCCGACGGCAAGAAGCCCCCGCCCGCCCGGCCCAGCGGCGCGATGGCCGCGACGCCAACGCAAACGCAAACGCACACGCCCTCGTCCGCCGCCGGCTGAGCCAGATGCTGGCCGCCATCGACCCCACCTTCGTCCTCGTCAACCGGCTGGAGGCGGGCCTGTGGATCGCGATTGCCGTGATCCTCGGCATCGCGTCGGCCTACCTGCGCGGCGCTGAGCGGCGGGACGCAATCGTCGCCGCCGTGGCGTTCACGTTTTTCGGGCTCAGCGATATCGTCGAGACCCGCACCGGCGCCTGGTGGCGGCCGTGGTGGCTGCTGGCGTGGAAGGCGGCGTGTGTCGTCGCGTTCGTCGTCCTGCTGGCGCGCGAGGCGCGGCGGTGGAAGCGGCGACGGTGACGGGCCGGCTAATGTGCCACCGCGCGAAACCGCGCCCGTTCAAGTCTTCAGTTCGTCAATGCACAAGCTCCGCCGCGCCGGCCCTCACCCCCACCCTCTCCCGGCGTACCGGGAGAGGGAGCAGGACATCTGCTCCCTCACGCCGTGGACAACCCGCCGCCGCCGCGCTCGGGCGCGGGCGTCGCGCGGGCGGCGTTGGAGACCACCTTCTCCAACTCCGCGATGTAGTCCAAAAACCGCTTCCGCCCGGTGCGCGTGATGCGGCAAGTGGTTTGCGGCCGGCCGGCGCCGGTCTGTTTTTCGATGTCGACCAGCCCCGCCTCCTTCAAGACCTGCAACTGCCGGCTGAGGTTCCCGTCGGTGAGCGCGCACAGATCCTTCAGGTCGTTGAAGGTCAGCCCCGCCTCGTGGCTGGCCAGCGACGACAGGATCGCCAGCCTCGCGCGCTCGTGAATAATGCGGTCGAGCCCCTCGTACGCGTACGTTCCGCTGGGCGGCGGGTTGGGCTTGTCGCGCTTCTCAGCGGCCATCGCGTCGCTCCAGGTTCCAGTACAGCACGGCGGCGGCCAGCAGTTGCCCGACGCCGAAGGTCAGCGCCATCGCCCAAGGCGAAAACGCGTGCCGCCCGCGCGCCAGCACCAGGTCGAGCGCGCCGGCGAGCAGATAGTACCCGGCCACCAGCGTGATCCCGTGCGGCAGGAGCGTGCGCGACGCGAAGATCCCCAGGCTGAAGCAGACCGCCCACAGCCCCGGCAGCATCCAGGTCTGCTCGGTGAGGAAGCGGAAGTAGACGACGGTGAGGATCGCGCCCGCCGCCAACGACGGCACGAACCGCTCGACCGCTTCCAGCGTCCGCTCGTTCTGCAACGGGGACGCCAGCCGGCGGCAGCGCACGACCTGCTCGGCGCCGAAGATGGCCGCGCTGATGATCGCCAGCCCGCCCCAGAGGATGAAGTAGCCCGGCAGGTGATGCCACGGGTCGGGCAGCAGCCGAGGCTGCACCGCCGCCGCGATGAGCGCGAGCACGCCGGTCAGGGCGGTCGTCTGCGCGCGGTATCCGCGGAAGACCCGCCCGCGCGTCATCTGCCGGCGGATCTCGGAGATCTGGTCCAGCGCGTTGGAAAGGTTGGAACGCATACGACCACGGTACTTTACCATGTAAAGCTATCAGCGTCGAGTTGCAGATGACGCGGACCTTCGTGGCGGGAAGGGCGGCGCGAGGGCGGCGCACGTTCGACGTCGAAGACCAAGGGCGACGCGGGCGCGGGTTGGAGGGCGAAGCCGCGCGGAGCGGCGGGACGTGCCGTAAGCTACCCGATCGTCGCGGGGGAGGTGGGCGCGGCGGGATGGCGCGGGTCGGCTGGAGACGGCGTCATTGCCAGCGCTTGCTCCAGGCGGTCGCAGAACTGCCCGCAGAGGTACGCCTGCGTGAACCGGGCCGCCAGGACGCGCTGGGCGCGGTCGCCCATCGCCGCCAGTTCCTCGGGGGCGCGGGCGAGGAAGAAGTCGATGGCGGCGACGGCCGACTGCACGTCGCCGTGGGCGACGTGCCGGCCGATGTCGTTCTCGTCCAAAATGTCGGCGACGTGGCTCGGCCGGGGCCCCAGGAACAGGATCGGCCGGCCGACGGTCATCGCGCCGTAGATCTTGCACGGGTGGACGATCCCGACCATTTCCGGCCCGAGCGACACCACGTGCACGTCGGCCGCGCTAAGCGAGTAGCGCAGGTCGGCCAGCGGCTGGTAGGGGAGCGAGACGATGTTGGCGACGCTCTGCTCCGCCGCGAACGCCTCGACCTCCTTTTTGCCCAGCCCGCCGCCGATGAAGAAGAACCTGAGCCGCGGGTGGTCCTTGAACCGCGCCGCCGCCTCCAGCAGCGTGCGCAGCGGGTTGGCGGGGCTGTGGTTCCCGCTGTACATGATGACGAATTTGCCAGAAAGGTCGTGCTTGGCGCGGAACGGGTTCTGCTCGTGCGGCAGCGGGTCGAGGTGCGACTCGTGCGGCCACGGGGGCATCACGAGCATCTTGCGGTCGATGTCGGCGACGCGCCCGCGCAGGCGGTCAGCCATGAAGCGGTCGAGCGCGACCACGAGCGATGCGTTGCGGAGGATCAGTCGGTTGGCCGTCTCCAGCACGCGCGCCGTGAGCGACGTGGGCTTGATCTTACCCATCGCGATGAGCTGGTCCGGGTTGAGGTCCATCGCCCAGTAGGCGATCGGCACCCGGCGGAACCAGTGGGCGATGGTCGCAACGATCCCGATGAGCGGCGGGGAGGTGCTGAAGAAGATGCCGCCCAGCCGGCGCGTGGTCAGGCAGACCCAGATCGCCTGGACCATGAACGACGCGGTGCCGAGAACGCGCAGCAGGATGTGCTTCTTGCCGAAGGAGGCGAAGCCGAGCCGGCGGACCTCGACGCCCTTGAGGTTCTCGCGCTTCGGATAGCGGATCGACGAATTCTCGTACCCGCGGGCCGAGGTGTAAACCCGCACGCGGTGCCCGCGCCGCGCCATCTCGATGGCGACGTCCGCCATGTGCTGCCCGACGCTGGCGGGATCGGGGACGAAGGTCTGGCTGATCACCAGAAGCGTTTTCGGCGGGCGTGGCGGCATGGCGAAAAGAAGGTGAAGCGGTGAAACGGTGAAGCGGTGAAGCAGTCAGGACGCTCCTACCGCTTCACCGCCTCACCGCCTACTGCTTCACGTGTTTTACTTGCTCGCCGCCCGGCTGGCCATCTGGTCGTTGATCCAGCGGTAGGTGACCTCCAGGCCGTCGCGCAGCTTGGTGTCGGGTTCCCAGTTGAAGGTCTGCTTGATCAGCGTGTTGTCGCTGTTGCGGCCGTTGACGCCCTTGGGGGCGTCGAGGTTGTACTTGCGCTTGAGCTTCACGCCGCCGATCTCCTCGGCGATGTCGACCAACTGGTTGATGGTGACGCCCTCGGACGAGCCGAGATTGATCGGGTCGTGCCAATTCTGGCTCTCGGTGATCATGTAGATCCCCTTGAGGCAGTCGGAGATGTACATGAACGAGCGCGTCTGCTGGCCGTCGCCCCAGATCTCGATCTCGTGCTTGCCGGAGCGCTTGGCCTCGATGACCTTGCGGCAGATGGCGGCGGGCGCCTTCTCGCGGCCGCCCTCCCAGGTGCCGTAGGGGCCGTAGACGTTGTGGAAGCGCGCGACGCGGGTGGGGGTCTTCCAGTCCTCGCGGAAGTGGCGGCACATGCGCTCGGAGAAGAGCTTTTCCCAGCCGTAGCCGTCTTCCGGCAGCGCGGGGTACGCGTCCTCTTCCTTGAGGAAGGTCTCGATCTTCTTGTCCTTCTGCTTGTCGCCGTTGTAGACGCAGGCGCTGGAGGCGTAGAAGAAGCGCTTGGCGCCGTGCTCCTTGGCGCCCATGAGCAGGTGCGTGTTGATCAGCACGCTGATCATGCACAGGCCCTTGTTGTTCTCGATGAAGCCCATGCCGCCCATGTTGCAGGCGAGGTTGATGACGACGTCCCGGTCCTTGGTGGCTTCGAAGGCGGCATCCTTGAGGTTCAGGTCTGCGACGACGTTGGTCGCCTCCGGGTGAACCTGGTACCACTGGTTCCTGGGCTTGACGTCAACGCACTTGACGTCCTCGAAGCCCTTGCGGATCAGGTCGCCGACGAGGTGCCCGCCGATGAACCCGCCACCACCGCAAACGACGACTGAATCACCCTTGCCCATCATGTGAGGACTCTCCCGGGAAAACGCCTGTATCTCAGTATCGGTA
>DASQDR010000179.1:0-3919 GCA_035634055.1 Tepidisphaeraceae bacterium
CGACAGTCCACACCAATCGAAGCATGACTCCGTCGGAGCGCCGCGCGTGGACTGGAAGCGCCACGCGGACCGTGGCGCGACGCCAGCTGAAGCCAACCCAACCGCGCCACTCCGTGCGCCGCTCGCCGACCGCCTTGAATACCAACCGCGCAATTCACCCCTCGCCGCCGTGACCCGTCGCCTTCCCTACCGATCGAACTGCGCATCAAACGCGATCGCGCTCGGCTTGAAGTCGATGCGCTTGACGAACTGCGCCGCCTCCGTTGCGCCGTGCTCGCGGTCCATGCGGGAGTCTTCCCACTCCACGCTGAGCGGGCCCTGGTACTGCACGTCGTTGAGGGCGACGATGATCTCCTCGAAGTTGATGTCGCCGTGCCCCAGCGAGCGGAAGTCCCAGTAGCGGCGCGGGTCGGCGAAGGTGGTGTGCCCGCCGAAGACGCCGACGGTGCCGTCGCCGTGCCCCCACCAGACGTCCTTCATGTGGACATGGTAGATGCGGTCGCCGAAGGCGCGGATGAACTTGACGTAATCGACGCCCTGGTAGCCGAGGTGGGACGGGTCGTAGTTGAACCCGAAGCGCTTGTGCCCCTTGACCGCCTCCACCGCGCGCTGGGCCGACGCGATGTCGAAGGCGATCTCGGTCGGGTGGACCTCCAGGGCGAAGTTGACGTCCGCCTTGTCGAAGGCGTCGAGGATCGGCCCGAACCGCCGCGCGAAGTCGTCGAACCCCTTCTGCCAGTAGGCCTGGTCGGTCGGGGGGAAGGCGTAGATGCTGTGCCAGATGCTCGAGCCGGTGAACCCGTTGACCACCGCGGGGAAACCGCTCTTCTCCGGCGCCGCGTCGACAAACGCCCGGCAAGCGCGGGCGGTATCGATCATCTTCTGCGCCGCGCGCTGGCGGACGCCCTCGGGCTCGCCGTCGCCCCACACGTCGGCCGGCAGGATCAGCTTGTGCCGCTCGTCGATCCGGTCGCACACCGCCTGCCCGACCAGGTGGTTGGAGATCGCGAAGCACTTGAGCCCGTGCCCGCGCAGCACCTCCCACCGCCCCTTGGCGTAGCTCTTGTCCTTCAGGCAGGCGTCGACGTCGAAGTGGTCGCCCCAGCAGGCGAGCTCGACGCCGTCGTAGCCGAACGCCTTGGACTTTTTGCAGATCTCGTCGAACGACAGGTCGGCCCACTGGCCGGTGAACAGGGTGACGGGACGCGCCATGACAATGACTCTCCTTCTCCGCCCTCAGGCTTGCGCGCGGGTGCGTGGACGCGAATCACAACCGGCGCAGCCGGGGTTGTCAATCGCGGCATATCATGGTGCTTAGGGAGCTCTGACCGAGCTCCGGAGGTGCCCCGGCGATGCGTCTCCCGCGAACCCTTGTGATCCTCGCGTCGTTGATGGTGTCGGCCGCATCGTGCGCCGCCGACGAGCCCTCCACCGCGCCCGCGGCGTCAGCGAGCCGCGCGGTTTCACCGGTGACCTGGGTGCGGCAGGCGGGCACGCCGTCGGCGGCGGTGGAAGGGTACGCCCGCGCCGCCGCCACGCCCGGCGTGGACACCGTCGCCCTCGAGCGGGCGTACGTCCGGCGGATGGTCGAATTCGGGCTCCCGGAGATGGCCGAGGCGCAGGCGCAGGACCTTATCCGCCGCAACAGCGCCGACGGACTCGCGCTCGGCGTCGCCGCGTACGTGTCGGCGGCGCGCGGGGAATCGGGGGCCGCCATGCAGCAGCTCAGGCTCGCGCTGGAGCGTGATCCGGATGAGCCGTTCCTGCTCCGCACCGCCGGGCAGATTGCCGCGTGGCACGACGCCCAGCCGGATCGCGCAGCCCTGACGCCGGTCGACATGCAGGCGTTGGAAGTCGTCCGCGCCGCCGCCGCCAACAAGCCCGCCTTTGCCGAGGCGTACCGCGATGCGACCGAACGCCAGGCCGCCGCGCCACCGCCCGGCGGCGAGCAGGCGGCTTCCGCCACTCAACCCTCAACCACCCCGACCACCCAACAGGCCGCCGCGCCACAGAGCGCCCCGCAAACCGCGCCGGCGCCTGAACTGTCCGCCCAGCCCGCGCCGGCGCCCGCGCCTGAACTCTCCGCCCAGCCGTACGACGCTTCGCCCGGCGTCGTCTACGTCCCGCAGGCGTACGAGACGTACTCGCCCTACCACCGCTACGACTACGGCAGCAGCTACTACACCGGCGGGTACTACGGCGGCGGCTTCGGCTACCCGATCTACACGAACCCCTACTGGTACGGCGGCGGGCGCCCGTGGTGGCGGCACTATCACGGGTACCACGGCTACCGTGATTCCCGCTCGCCCTACGACACGGGCTATCGCAGCCGCGCCTTCGACCGCTCCGATCGTGATGACGTGTCGACGATGCGTTTCCGCGGCGAGACGATCAACCGCTACGACCGCGCCGCCGAGATCCGCCGCGATCAGGGGCGCGACCGCGACGCGGACGCGCCGCGAACGTTCCGAAGTGAGCCGACCCGCGACGGCGTCCGCGGCACGCGAAGCCCTATGACGCCGATTCGCGACGCCACCGGCGGCACAAGCAGCCCACCGCAGCGGGAGCAGCAACAACAACAGTGGAAGAGCCTCCGCGACGTCCGCAGCGAGCCGACCGGCCCGACGCCCAGCACCGAGACCCGCGCCCCCGCCCGCGCCCCAAGCGGCGCTTCGAACGCGAGCCCAAGCCGCTCCCCCAGCCGCAGCCCGAGCCGTTCGCCCGATCGATCCCCTTCGGCCGACCGTGGCCAGCGCTACGAGCCTAGCCGCTCGTCCGACCGCGGCCCGTCGGCGTCGCCCGCGCGCCCGTCGTCGCCACGGTCGCCTTCAGCCTCGGAGTCGAAGTCCTCCGGCGGCTCCAAGGCATCGTCGGATAGCTCGTCGGGGAAGTCCTCGTCGTCCGGCAGCTCCGGCAGCGGAAGCCCCCGGCGACGGTAGAGCGCCCGGGCGGCGGCGCGCCGAAGTGGACGTGACGCCAAAGGCTCGGCGTTCGCGCAGCCGCCCGCACAACGTTACCGGCTGCCCACCCACCGCTCGACGATCACTCCCAGCACCACGCCAGCCACGTAGCAGAACAGGTCTCGCCAATCGAAGGTCGATCCCAGCACCATCGATCCGAGCCAGGTGGAGCGGACCTCGTCGATCCAACGCGCGTGGTAGATCTGGCTGAACTCGACCGCGAAGGAGACCGCCACCGCCCCCAGCGCCCGCGCCCCCACCGACGCCCGCGGGCGGACGAAGCTGATGACGAAGAAGACCATCGTCGCCCAGGTGGCGTCGCCGGCCATGTCGCCAACCGTCGGCAGCGACCCTTTCAACCACCGCGTCGCCAGCCCGGCCAGGACCGTCGCCGCGATGAGCAGCAGGTAAATCCGACGCTTGCGATGTCCGCGAGAGTTTCCCACATCCCCTCATCGGCCCGCGGCGGCCGCGCCTTTGACTTCCACCCGCTCCAGGCGTGTAATCCGACCCTTGCGCAGGAGTGGCGGAACTGGCAGACGCGCGGGATTTAGGTTCCCGTACCGAAAGGTGTAGGGGTTCGACTCCCCTCTCCTGCACTGATCGAGCACGCCAGAGGGCTGCCGAAAACCTCATCCCGGGCCGCCGTCGGAAGAGGGTTCGCTCTCATACCGTTCCGGCACCCAGCCGAAGCCGCCGGGCCGCGCCTCACGCCCGCCTGCCGAACTGCGGTCCCGCTAAGGTTTCAAAGGTGTCAAATGTGGACGGGTTCCACCCGTCACGTGCTTCTGTTCCAGCGATGGCTCCCGGCCAACAACGCGGAGCAGGCGGCAGCCCGTAGATCAACAACGTGAAGTTTCAATCCACGCCCCCGCGTGAGGGGCGACGTCGCGCGAAGGCGCTGGCGAAGGCCATCCGGGAGTTTCAATCCACGCCCCCGCGTGAGGGGCGACTCTGCT